>DAIDHX010000185.1 GCA_027451885.1 Planctomycetales bacterium | reverse complement strand
GACCGGCGAGGAGCAGAAGGCGTGGTGGGATCAGGCCAATCGCGAGCCCGCGGGGATGACCGAGCCCCAGGCCGATCGTTACATGCGCGACCAGGCGCTTGCCCTTGCGCGATCACAGCCGATCATGTTTGCGCGGGCATGTGTCCAGCGCTTTCTGCATTTCTGGTCCGTTGCGCCCGCGGCGGCGGTCTACCCTGGAGCCGTGCGCCTGGCGGTGGCGTGCTGGAGCGTGCCGCTTTTCCTTCTTCTGGCGCGAGGGGTGATGGGGCGGTCGGCCTGGGAATGGCCGCGGATCGCCGCGCTGCTGTCGATCGTTGGACTGGTGCTCGTCCACCTTTTCTACTGGACCGACATCCGCATGCGGGCGCCGATCGTGCCCGCGATCGCGCTTGTGGCGGCCTGTGCAGGGCTGCGCCCGCGCCCGGCGGAGAAGGCCTAGACCGACGACGTCTCCACGGCCGGCTCGAGAGCGGTCTGAGGCAGCGATTTGCGTGAGAAGACCAGCCAGCGCGACATCGAGAAGCTGATGCCCGTGGCCGCCACAATGCCCACCACCGCCGCGGCCAGCTTGTGGCGGTCGAAGAACTGAACCTGTTCCGGCAGGTAGACACGCACCGAGAAGCTCAGCAGGATCGCAATCGCGTTCGAGAGGACGTATTTGAAAAACTGCGGGAGGATCGCGCCATCGCGTGCGTCGTTGAAGGTCAGACGGCGGTTGAGGGAGAAATTCCAGACGAGCGCGGTGGCAATCGCGATCGCGCCCGCGATCGCCAGGTCGGCCCTCACCTCGAGACCGAAGGCCGTCGAGTGCCTGCCGGCCAGGCTTGTGGACCTGAGCAGGAACTGCAAGAGAGCGTACATCGAGAGGTCGATCACCATGCCCGACGCACCCACAATGCAGAACTGCACCAGGCGCGAGAAATTGCCGTACCGGCCGTCGAGCAGTCTCTTGAGCGGGCGCAGATCCGAGAACTCAAGGGGGTGGGCCTCGAAGGACTCACCCACCGGTACCACGACGTCCAGGCTCTTCTGCTTTTGACCGAGCAACCGGCCGATCATGAGCCCAGGATCCGTTTCGAGATCGAGGCCCGCAACAGTCCAGGCGCGGGGATCTGCCGCGAAGAGCCCGGAAAAGAGCTCCGCCGTGCCCAGGAAAACCCAGCTCAACTGACCGACCAGAAATTGGAGCCACTTGCGTGGGGAGGCCAGGAGCGGCGGCCTCGGTCCGACCGCAATGGCCACGGGAGCCCGACCCGCGGCCACCGCTTCAACCACGGCCGCGACCGCCGAGGGTGCGTAACCCCGGGCCGGGTCCAGCACCACGTGGATCTCGTTCCCGCTGGTCTCAAGCTCGCACTCAAGACCTGCACTTGCTGTGCGAACATGCACGTCCGCGAGCCCGGGAACCGCGGCAACCGCGGCCAGAATCGCGTCGTGTTTTGCTGGCTCGACCGGCCCTGCCAGGATCAAAAGCACCCGCGCTGACTCGGTGTCGGCACGGCTTTCCACGCTCGAAATCATCCGCGCTTTGGCTCCGAGGATTCGGCAGAACCGACGATGGCAAGAGGCGCAAACCCGACCGGATACGAGCATCCTGACGTCAGGTCGCGCAGTTTTCGATCATGATAATTCTAGTACACTGTCCCGATTTGGGCAAGGCTCGCAGCGAGCGAGCGTGCGTGTATTCATGTGAATGAGAGCGGTGGTGGCGGTCAATCAAGGCATGGGGCGGCTTCGAGCGCCTGTTCGCGCGGCGTTGAGATCGCCTGGTCGATCCAGCCGCCTCCAAGTACCAGGTCGTCTTCGTAGAGGGTGACGATCTGGCCAGGTGCGACCGCGGGCTGGGGGGTGTCGAACCGCACGTGGGCTCTGGCGCCGTCGATGGGTAAGACGGTTGCGGGCACCGCTTTGTGCCGGGCACGGATCTGGGCCAGGCATGCGATCGGGGCTTCCGATGGGGGCTCGACTTGCCAGTTCATCCGCGACGATTCCAGCCCCGCGCTCAGGAGGGCGGACTTCGGCCCGATGGTCACGGTGCGCGAGAGCGGCTCGATCTTCACCACGTAGCGCGGTTCGCCCACGGCCACGCCGAGCCCGCGTCTCTGGCCGATGGTGAAGCCTTCGACTCCGGAGTGCTGGGCCAGGGGTGCGCCTTGCTCATCGACGATGTCGCCCGATCGACCCTGAGCATCTGGCCTGCGTTCGCGCACGAATCGCAGGTAATCGTGGTCGGGTACGAAGCAGATATCCTGGCTGTCGGCCTTGTCGTGCACGGGGAGTCCGCGCTGGCGTGCGAGGGACCGGATCTGGTCCTTGGTGTAGTCGCCGATCGGCAGGAGCACGCGGGGGAGGATGGCGGGCGTGAGGCCGAAGAGCACGTACGATTGATCTTTTTCTCGATCAACGGCCCTGGCCACGCGAGGGCGGCCCGCGGCGTCGTGCTGGATCCGCGCGTAGTGGCCGGTGGCGACGAAGTCCGCACCGACGCTCTTGCCGTGCGCCCAGAGCTTGCCGAACTTGAGCCAGATGTTGCACATGGCGCACGGGTTGGGCGTGCGCCCGGCCATGTACTCGTCGGCGAAGTAGTCTTCGATGCGGGCGAAGTCGTGCTCGAAGTCAAGGGCGTAGAACGGGATGTCGAGCCGATCGGCCACGTTCTGGGCGTCGAGCGCGTCGAGGGCGGAACAGCAGGTCTTCTCGCGCCGCTCGGTCTCGACCGAGGCTCCGGTACGCATGAAGATGCCGACGACGTCGTGGCCGCGCTCCTTGAGAAGCGCGGCTGCGACCGAGCTATCGACTCCGCCACTCATCGCCACGACAACACGTGAACTCATGGCGTTTTGGCTCCAGGTGTAGCCACCCGCGGAGCCGACTCGAAGAGTGCGAGAAGGTCCGCGACCTCAGCCACCGTGAGCGTCTTGAGCAGCCCTTGCGGCATGACTGAAACGGTCGATTCCTTCCTGGCCTCGATGTCCGCGACCGGGATCGTGGCCTTGGTGCCGTCCGAAAGCAGGAGCACCAGGTTCCTGGGATCGGTGGCGATCGGCATGCCGTTGAAGGTCTTGCCGTCGACGGTGGCGACCGTGAGCGGCTTGTACTGGTCAGAGATGACCTTCGAGGGCTCGAGGATCGACTCCAGAATCTCCGCCGGCCGGAACCGGCTGTTCACAGTGGTGAGGTCGGGGCCGACGCCCTGGCCGTCATTGCCAAACTTGTGGCAATCGAGGCACTTGGCCCGCTTGATGACTTCGCGGCCGCGGGCGGGTGAGGCCTTCTTGATCAGCCCCGAATCGACGATTGCGTGGGAAAGCTCGGCGAGCGTGTAATTGTGCTCGGCGGGCCGGGCGCGATCGAGCGTGGGGCCATTCGGATAGCGCTCGTGATAGACCTTTTCCCACGCGGCCAGGAGTGCGTTGAACCCGCCCGATTTGGCCCTGGGCGCGGCCTGGCCGGTCCAGCGCGAGGCGAGCAAGTTGAGCGCATCGCTCATGCCGGGGCCGAGCCGCCGTGCGCTGCGGAGGAGCGCGGCGAGCGGTTCCGGTCCAGCCGGCTTGCCGTGCAGCCGTTCGAGGGCGCGGAGCGCGGATCGGACCATGTTCTCATCGTTCGATTCAAGCACGAGTGCCAGAATGGGCAGATCCTCCTCGCGCGGCCTGCGCATAAGCGCGCGCGCGATTGAATCGCGGCGGGCCGGGTCGCGTTCGAAGACGCGCTTAAGCGCGCTGCGCGTCTCGGGCGTATCGACCTGACCGAGCTTCTCGATGATGACCGTGCTCAGGTCGCGTTCCATGGCGCTGCTGCCGAGGCGCTGATCGAGCGCTTCGAGCATGGTGGCGAGCCTGGGGTCCGAGCCCAGATCAAGCCCGCGCACCAGAATCCGGGTGGGGAACGGAGCGCGTTCGCCGGCCGCAAGGGCCCAGGCGCGTTCCTCGGGCGTCATCACGGCCACAAGCTCCTGGAGCATGCCGTCGAGATAGCCCTGAAAGCTGAAGCCGCCTTCCCAGGCGCTCGCGGTCTGGTACCACGCCCACAGGGCTTTCTTCGAATCCGAGGTCCAGCCGCTCTTGAGCGCCCGCAGGCAGTAGGAGTCGTGGATCTGGGCGGCATGGTCGGCGACCGTGCGCTGGTGTTCCACGATGGCTGCCACGGCGTCGGGCTCGTTGAGGTAGGCGAGCAGCCGGGCCAGCTCACGATTGGCCGGTGTATCAGCAGCGCGGTTGAACTTGCCGAGCAGCAGCTTGCGCAGGCTGGTGGTGTCGACGTCCGCGGGCTTCTTCGGGCCCAGGATCCAGGTGAGCTCCATGGCGCGGAGCAAGTCGGCGAGCAGGGCGTCGTCGCTGATGGCTGGGATCAGGGCCTCCTGCCGCTTGAGCAGGTCGGCCTGGGCGTCTGCGTCCAGCCTGGTCGCGCGGGCGATGGCGATCATTCCCTCGACGAGGGCGTGGCTGGGCGGGAACGCGAGCAGCAGGCTCTTCCAGTCGCTCACCTTGCCGTGCTCGATGGCGGTGCGTGCGGCCGAGCGCACGAAGCGGTCGGGGTCGACGAGCAGGGGGCCGAGCGCGGGAATCAGAATCGCGTCCGCACGCTGACGCATCATGCCCTCGCAGGCCAGCCGCCGCACGAAGGGATCACGGTCGGCAAGCGCCTTGACGAGCGCCATGGCCGTCTCGGGTCCTGGGCGCAGGCCGAGCAAGCCGATCGCCCGGCCGCGAACCGCGGCGTCGGTGTCGCTCGCAAGGCCGAAGAGCAGGGCATCGGCTGGCTTCGGGCCGGCGGTCGAGAGGATCAGGAGCGCCCGCAGCCGATCGGCCGCCGATTCTTGCCCCGATGCGTTCCGCGCCACGGCTTCGAGCGTGGCGGCCCAGGAGGCGTCAGCCGCCTTGATCTCCGCATATTTTTTCTGCGTGAAGCTCGCGAGTGGCGAGCCGAGCGCAAGAGCGCCCCGCGCCGTGGCGGGGGGTGTGGCAACCGCCGAATCGGCCGCCGGAACCACGCGGTAAAGCCCCCCCTGTGTACCGCGCCCGCCGGTGGTGAAATAGACCGCCTGATCGGGCCCCGTTTCGATATCGGTGCAGTTGAGCGGCTGGCCGGTGACCAGGTCGCTCGCGGTTGCCCGGTAGCTTCCCCCTTGCCGCTCCAGCTTGATCGCGAGAATGCGGCCCTGCGACCAGTCGCAGATAAGGAAGTTGTCGTGATACGCGGCTGGGAGCCGGTTGGCCTGGTAGAAGGTCACGCCGGTGGGGCTGCCGCGGCCCACGTCGAGCACGGCGGGGAGGCTGTCGGCATAATAGGTGGGCCATTTGCCAGATCCGTTGCGCCAGCCGAACTCCACGCCCGTGGGGCAAAAGACCACGCGCACCGGGCGGTACCAGGGCACACCCACGTCCCATTCCATGTCGCTATCGAACGAAAACAGCGAGCCGTCGGCGTGGAACGCGAAGTCGTACTCGTTGCGGAAGCCCGCGGCCACGCGTTCCCAGGTCTTGCCGCCGTCGGGCGACTGCATGATCTCGCCGCCGGGCGCCATGATGCCCGCCGCGTGCCCGCGCGGGTCGTTGTAGTGGCCGAGCAGCTCACCCTCGTAGGCGATGTTGACGGGGCTATTACTGGCGATGGGCGGCTTCCAGTGCGCGTGGTTGCCGTTGTTGACGTAGAGCAGGCCGTCGGGCCCAAGATTGACCGCGTGCGGTCCGTGCTCGCCCATGCCGCCAATCGTACCCCGGACGAGCTCGACCGTCTCGTAGAGGCCGTTCTTATCGCGATCATGGAGCCGATGCAGACCGGTTTCGTGCGGGCCCTGGCCGATGACCCAGAGCGCATCGCCAATGAAGACAAGGCCCTGGCAGTTCTTGACCGCGTCCTCGATGACCTCGCGGCGGTCGTAGCGGCCGTCGCCGTCGTCGTCACGCAGGCGGGCGATCGGTCCGCGCTCGATGGAAACGCAGGGTGCGCCCTGGGGGTCGAAAGTGAAGGCCACGACCGAGCCGGTCACGGCCGGGTCGGCCGCGGTCTCGACCTTGAGCCCCGTGCCTGACTTGAACCGCTCCGCCGCGTCCTTGCCGAGCGCGATCGCGCCCCAGGGGGCCATGCCCAGCGCGCCCCAGTCGCGTGCGTGCGGCCAGCGCGAGTCGTCGAAGCCGGGCTTTGTCCAGTCGAGGCCGGTGGGCGCAGTCGCGGTTCCGCGCCAGCTCGCGTTCGAGTGAATGGGAATGCCCTGGCCGAGCGGCAGCACACCGCCGGCGAGAACAAATCCCGCAGCGCCTGGGGCCTCGTTCGAAACCTTGGCCGCCAGCACGTGCGGTCCTGGACGGATCGCAAGCAGCACGCGCGTGGAGCTGTTCCAGTCCGAGCCCGACGCCACCTCCTTGCCATCCAGGTAAAGCGTGTATGTGTTGTCGGCGGTGACGTCGATCGTGAGCCGCGAGGGTTCCTTGACGTCGAACGACTTGCGTAGGTAGCACGTTTCGCCGGGTGTCTCGCCGAGCGATTTGCCGGTGTCGCGCCAGATCCAGTGGGGCGGGATCGCGCCTTCTTGCGCGGAGGACACACCCGCCGCCAACATGAAAGCCGCCGCCAGGATCCCCAGCGTTCCGCCTGTGCTCGCCGCTCTTTTCATTATCCAAACTCCACGCCCAGACGCATCATCGAGCCACTTGCCGCCAGCATACTCCCGGCCCCAGGCGCAACCACGCAGCCCAGAACCCGCGCAGTTACGTCGTCCCAGCCTCGCCCCGAGACGCCTTTTCCACCAGGCCGCTCGTGCCGAATCGACGCGCGAGCTCAGCCTCCACGGCCGACCACGGCACCTCCCGCCAGCCTAGAAGCACGAACGTGTGGAAGACCAGGTCCGCAACCTCTCGCGTCAGATGACGCTCGCCCTCCTCACCCGGCTCCGCCCCGGCCTCGACAACCTCGGCGGCTTCCTCGATGATCTTCTGGCCGATCTTCTCGATTCCGCCCTTGAGCAGGTTGGCCACGTAGGAGGGTTGCGAGGCAGGCGCTCTTTTCCGCGCTTCGATGACTTCCGCGAGCGCATCCAGGATTGGGCGATCCGTCATGGCTGGAGCGTTTCCAGGTGGGCCTCGTTTTGGGAAGGAACGACTCAAATCCTCATCACACGACTTTCCTATCATAGTCTTTCGGAGTCGTCGAGTCACCGCCCCGCCGGGCTCTCAACAATCGAGCTTGCACACGATGGAACCCGCACCCGGATCCGCCCCTGATTGCGAGTATGAGCTGGGAGTTCCGATCCCTGGCCGGATCGTGCGCCCGGAGCTCTGGACGCGTACCGGGATCAAGCGGCTTCCTGAGAGTGGTCCGCTCGACTGGGAGGCGATCTTCGGCCGCCGCGCGCCTGTGATTCTTGACCTTGGCTGCGGCAACGGCCGGTTCACGCTCGCAAGCGCGGTTGCCCGGCCGGAATGCGACCATTTCGCGATCGACGTCCTGCCGGTCGTCATTCGCTATGCCACCCGGCGCGGGAATCAGCGCGGACTTTCAAACGCACGCTTCGCGGTCAAGGACGCCGAGACCTTGCTCGCGCGATATGTGCCGGCGGAAAGCGTGGCTGAGATTCACCTCTATCATCCCCAGCCGCACCACGACCCCCGCGCGGCCGGCAAACGCCTGCTCACGCCTGAGTTCCTGCTCGCGGTCCACCGCGCGCTTGAGCCGGGCGGGCTCTTCGTGGTCCAGACGGACAATCCGGACTACTGGACGTACATGGCCCGGGCGATCCCCGCGCTGTTTGATTTCGAGCAGCATCCCGAGCCCTGGCCTGACGCGCCCGCGGGGCGGACCAGGCGCGAGATTCTCGCGCGATCGCGCGGCTTTGTGATCTTTCGCGGGGTAGGCTGCAAGCGCGACGATCTCGACACTGATGCCGCCCGGGCGCGGGTGGCCGCGTTGCCGTTGCCCCGCTTCCGCAGCCGCGGGCCCTGGCTCGAGCTCGACCGGCTTGAGCGCGAACAGCGCGATTAAGGTCAGCCGGGCGTACCCAGGATGGTCATGTCGAGCGCGTCGTCGCCGGGAAGAAGTAGGCGTGTCTTCACGCGTTGCAGGATCGAGCGCAGGGCTTCGATGTAGAGTCTGCGTTCGGCCAAAACGCGGCTGGAGCGGGTTTCGCGCTCGAGCACGGCGAAGCGATCCGCCCGCGCCTGAGCCTGGCGCACCAGGCCAAGCGCCTGGGCGCTTGCGCGCTCGCCGATGGCGATGGATTCGGCCTTCGCACGCGTGAGCTGGGCGTCGGCCTGGCCGTGGGCGAGGGCAATGCGGCTATCGCGCTCGCTCTCCGCGCTTTGTGCGGCGGCGAAATCCGCCTCGACCTCGATCGGCGGTCGCATGTCGCTAAAGCCGACCGAGAGAATCTCCACGCCCAACCGTAGCCTGCTCACCTCGGCCGCGAGGGTTTGCTCGACCTCACGCGCGATGGCGCCTCGGCCGCCGCGGAGCGCTTCGTCCACGGCCGTGTGCGCAATTGCCCGGCTCGCCGCGGATTCAAAAAGCCGCGTGAGAATCATCTCCACCTGCTCCGCACGCACCACATAGGCCGCGGGCCGCGCTGCCCGGTATTGCACCGTGGACGCGATGTTCAGCAGGTTCAAGTCTCCGCTCAGCACCTCACCCGAGCCCAGCTCTCCTTCGAGCCCTGCTTCACGTTTGTGCCCAATCTCAAGCGACCGAACCTCCGCCGGGCGCACGCGGTCGAGCCGGTCGATCCCGAACGGCAGCCGCCAGTGCAGACCCGGCTGCCACACCGGATCGAGTACGCGCCCGAACCGCCTGACAACTCCCACCTCGCCGGGCTCGATCGACACGAGCCCAAGCGCAGCCACAACCACAGCCCCGCCGGCGATTCCCAGGAAAAGGCGAAGCCAACCGCGAGCGATCATGGGGCGCTGGCTCCGTTTTTCACAATCGGACGTTCTGATCCGGGATCCTGCGCCGGAGGGTGCGGCGGGCCTTCGACCAGCAGCTTGAAGAGCGGGCTCGACGCCGAGAGCACGAGCGTCGTCCGGCCGTCGAGGATCGCGCGGTACGATTCCAGAGTGCGCAGGAATTCGTAGAAGCGAGGGTCCTGTTCGTGGGCCTTGCCCAGGATCCGCGCGGCCTCGGCCTCGGCCTTGCCGCGGGTGCGCTCGGCCTCGGCCTCCGCGCTTGAGAGAATCTCAGCGCGGGTGCGATCCGCCTGGCTGGTGATGGTGGTGTATTGCGCTTCGCCCTCGGCGCGGAGCCGGGCGGCGACCTGCCTGCGCTCGCCGCGGATCAGCTCGAACACGGCCGGGCGGACCTCGAGCGGGTGATTATAGCGCCTGAGCCGGGCGTCGAGGATTTCGACCCCCAGCTCGTCCCGGCTGGCGCTCGCGGCCATCCTGGCCACCTCGCGCGAGATCTCGTCGAGCGCGAAGCGGTTCTTCTCGGTCGAGGCGAGCGCGGCGAGATCGTGGCGGCCAATGACGTCCGAGAGCGCGGCGGCCAGGCGCTCCTGTAGCCGGGCCTCAGCCGCTTCGCGTCCCCCCGCGCCCGTCAAGAATCGCACGGGATCAGCCACGCGGTAAATCAGGTAGGCCGCGGCTTCGAGGTTGCGCTTGTCGCCCGTGATCACCTCTCGCGGCGGGCCGTCGAGCACGCGCACACGCTTGTCGATCAGGTGTGCTTCCTGCCAGGGCGCCTTCCAGTGCAGTCCCGCGTCGCCTTCATGCGCGCCATGCACGGCGACGATCTTGCCGAAGTTGGTCACCACCACGTACTCGGTCTCGTCCACCACCACGATCGCGCGATAGATCCCGCCGAGCGCGGCGAGAATGGCGAGCAGCCCGGCGGCGGTTTTGCGTGTTTTCATGGCTTCACCTGCGATTTCTCGGCTGAACTGGCGGCGTTTCGCGCGGGCTCGGGTGCCAGCAGAGCACCGAGCGCGGGGCCTCCCGCGGCGGGGAAGATGAGCCTTCCCTTGCTTCCCGGCTTTTGCTCGATCACGATCTTCGGCTGCCCGTCGAGCGCGCGAGCGATGGCCTGGTGGTAGAGCTCGAGATCAACCAGCGAGGCGATCCCACGCCTGGCGGCGAGGATCGCGATTGCGGCCTCGCTTTCGCCCAGAGCGCGATTTGTGGCCTGGGCCGCGGCGGCGGCCGCGGTGGCTGTGATTTCCTGAGCGCGGCCGCGGGCCAAGGTCACCTCGCTGTCGCGGTAAGAGGTTGCCTCGGTGATTCTCCGCGCCCGGTCGCTCTCAGCGCGGGAGACGTCGCGGTAGGCGTCGAGCACCTCGATCGGCGGCCGCAGTTCCTGGAAGCTCACCCCGCGCACGCGGAACCCGGCCTGGGCTTCCTGGAGCCTGTGCGCGACGAGTATGGTCGCCGCCTGCTCCGCCTCCGCGCGGCCCGTGGTCGCAAGCTCGAGCAACGGCCGCTGGCCCGCAACCTCGCGAATCGCCGATTCCAGGACCGAGCGCAGCCCCTCGTCCGTCCAGTCGCCGGTGAAGGCAAAGCGTTTGAGCGACTCGGTGCTCGAGCCGTCGATCGAGTACTGGAGCGCGGCGGTGATCTCAAGATACCGGCCGTCTCCCGTGAGCACGAGCGCCCGCGCATCGTCTCGGCTGGGGGACGACGGCTCGCGGAAAACCAGCTCGAGCCCGCGCACGAGGTCGGTCTGGATGATGGCCACGCGGCCGATGGGCGCGGGCCACACGAGATGCAAGCCTGGCTCGAGCACGCGCTGGAAACGGCCGAGACGGGTGGAGACTCCGCACTCGCCGGGACGCACGACCTGCACCGCCGCCGCCGCCGGCACAAGCGCCAGGAGCGCAGCCGCCCATCGCCTGGCCGCGCGGCTCAAAAGCCACTTTGTCGCCTCGCGCGCGATGGCGTCGAGGTCGACCTTCTGGTCGAGTCGCTCGAGACCCTTTGCAAGAGCGCGTGCCTTCGCCACGGGTGCCCACGTCTGCCAGTCGCCGAAGAAGAGCAGCCGCAGCGCAAAGAGCATCACGAACAGCGAGCCCGCCTGATGCAGCAGCGCGGCGGGGATGGGGCCGAGGATGCCCAGGCTGGCGAGCAGCACCGCGACGGCGTTCAGGCCGATCGCGAAGGCAACCACGTTCACCTGGATGGTGCGCACGGTTTTCTGTGCCAGCTCGAGGAGCCCCGGCAGGACGCGCAAGGGGTCGCCGATGAGCACAATATCGCCCGCCTCGGCCGCGAGGTCGGCACCCGGGGTGAAGATCGCCAGTCCAACATCCGCGCGGGCCAGGGCAGGGGCGTCGTTGAGGCCGTCGCCGACCATGGCCACTCGCGCGCCCGCCTGGCGCCTTTCCTCGATCCAGCTCGCCTTGCCCGCTGGTGAGAGCTCGGCGAAGGTCGCCGTGGCGTGGACCTTCCTGGCGACAGCCGTGGCCGCCGCTGCGCGGTCGCCCGTCAGAATCACCACCTCGCGCACCCCCAGGTGCCGCAGGTCGTGGATCACGTCGTGCGCTTCCGCACGCGCGGGGTCGAAGACGCCGAGCACCCCGGCCACTGCCTGCTCGACGACCACGAACAGCGACGACATGCCCCTGGAGTCGAGCCCGGCGATGGCTACCGCGGCCGGCGAGTCGTCCGCGACTGTGAATCCCAGATCGGCCAGGAAGCGGCGATTGCCCACAATCACGCTGGCGGCACCGCCGTCGCCGGTCTCCACACGCCCGCTCACGCCAAAGCCCGGCGTGGTCTCGGACTCTACCAGCCGCGCTGGCTCCAGCCCGCGCCTTGCCGCCTCGGCCACAACCGCCCGCGCCAGCGGATGCCCGCTCGATCCCTCCACTCCCGCGGCCATGCGCACCAGCGCGTCTTCGCTCCACGCACCCACACTGATTACGGCGCTGACTTCCGGCTGCCCACGCGTCAAGGTGCCGGTCTTATCAAAGGCAAAAACGCGGCAACCCGCCAGCCGCTCAAGTGCCCGGCCCCCCTTCACCACCACCCCGTGCCGGGCCAGCCAGGCGAGGCTCGCCAGCATCGCGGCCGGCGTGGCCAGCACAAGCGCGCACGGGCATGCAACCACCAGCACCGCGGTCGCCCGCGACCAGACGTCGGGCCAGCCGAGCGCATATCCCGCCACGAGCGTCAGTGCGGCCGCAATTTCCACCGCCGGCAGGAACCACCGCGCCAGCCGGTCGACCGTGCGCTCCCAGTTGCCTTTGCGGCCAAGCGCGGACCGCGTGAGCTTCGCCACCTGCTCGAGCGTGGTCTCCTGTCCCACGCGCTCGGCCGCGATCTCGATCGCTCCAAACTGGTTCAACGTGCCGGAATAGACCCGGTCGCCAGGCCCTTTATCAACGGGCAACGGCTCGCCCGAAAGCGCCCGCTCGTCGACCGTTGACCGGCCTGTGAGCACGCGGCCGTCCACCGGTATGCGCTCGCCCGCGGCAATCGTCACCCGTTCGTCGATGCGCACCTGCTCGGCGGGTATGGTCACGCTCTCGCCATCGCGCGTGACTCGGGCGGTCAACGGCGTCCGTTCCACGAGGCCCGCAATCGCACGCTGGGCGCGCGTGAATGTCCAGGCCTCGATGAGCTCGCCGCAGAGCGCAATGAAGACGACCTCAGCCGCGACGAATGGCTCTCCCAGCACAAGCGCGGCCAGCGATGCCTGCGCCAGCGCAAAGTCGGCCCCCACGCTCCCGCCGCCGAGCGCGCGCAGGGCGCCATAGACCAGATGCACTGCGCCCGCGATGCCCGCGACCCAGATCAGCGAGATGCCGAAGACCCGCACCGGCCGGCCCATGAGCCAGGCGGCAGCCAGGTCGACCCCGATCAGCACGCCCAGAAAAACCGTGAACGCCAGAAGCGCTCGATCGCGGGCCTGGTCACGTGCTGCGCTTGCTCCCGCGTGCGCAGGCGGTCGATATTCACGGTGCATCGCACAAAACCGCGGTGGGTCGCCAGGGAGGGAAAGGTGCGCCACGCAGGCGCAGCCCGCCATTGACACTAGAAGAACCGTATCCTGGTGTCAACGAGCCTGAATATCAACGCTCAAGGCGAAAACGATCGAATGCCCGGCAGGTGGCTGGGGCTCACGATCGCTTCGCGCGGTCGGATCGAGACTCGGCTAGGATTCGGCCGCCGGATCCGGTTCGCCTGGGCGCGGTTCCTCGGCGGCTGGGCTCTCCTGAGCGGCCTGGCTTTCGGACTGGAGCCACGCGGCCAGGGCGTCAGGCGCAATGGACTCGGCCGGCGGAGTCTGAGGCGCGGCTTCTTTCCGCCGGGTCGGGGAGATGAAGAGCTTGCTGAGCTGATAGCCCCAGCGCAGGAACGAAATCACGAAAAACAGGGCGACGACGATGAGCGAGAGCTTGAGGGTGAAGTCGCCCGTGCCTGGGCCAGGCTCGCTGGGCGACCACCCCAGCCGGCCGACGAGCAAGGGAGCGCCCCGAACCGCGTCGCCAGCCTGGTAGCGCCAGATCTTGAGAAAGTAGCCGTTGAATACGACGCGTTCGGAGACGTTGGCTCCGATCGGCAGGCCGGTCGGCGCATCCTCGAATACGCAAATATAGGGTACTCGCGAGGTCTCGGGCGTGATGATCGACGCCTCGTACAACCAGCCCGTCTTGCTCAGCTTGGAAGGATAGCGGATCACACGAAGCGCGGTCCCGAGCAAGTGGATCGGAATCCCGCGGTAGCGTGCGGGGTCGTTCCACAGATGGGGCAAGATGACGTCGCGGCGGCTGATCGAGGCAAGTTCGTTGGGCGTCCTGGCACGGGCCCGGTCGAGCAAAAGAGAATAGGCGCCGTTGTCGGTGAGGGACAGCGGCGTGCGATCGGTCACGGCGGCGAATTCGGGCGATTGATCGGGTTCCACCTGGGGCGGGTTTGCCGCGGCGGCGAGGGGCGGCTCGGCCACGGGCACGGGGGTATGTGCATACCACCAAACTGCCCCCCAGCCGAAGGCCGCGATTGCCACCAGGACGAGCAGCCGGGGCAGCTCGGTCCCCTGGAAGAACGAGGATGAACGATCCACGAGCGGATTACTCCGACTCGCCAGGCTGGAGCTCGTCGAAGCTCAGCTTGGGAGGCTTCTTGGCTCGAACAAAGGCATCGGAAAACGCATTGATCACCCGCATGAGCTCGCCGTAGCGGAGCTTGGGATCGACCTTGATCAGGGTCTGGTCGAAGGGCAAATCTGGATCCTGGAAGTACTTGTCGAGTTCCTTGCCGAGCTCCCTGGTGTCGGTCGAGATGGATTGCTCGCCGACCTTGATCTGATCGAGCCGGCCGCCGCCGCCTGCGCGAAGAATCGTGGGGAGCGTGCGCAGCGTGGTCGGGAGCGCATCGGACGGCTGTTCCGAGGGCGATTCCGGGGTGATCGCGGTTGCCGGCTGCGGGGGCAGCAGGTTCATCATGAACTGGCCTTCGATGGGCGCAGCGTGATACGTGAGCACGAAAAACGTGAGGAGCTGAAACGCCATGTCGAGCATGGGCGCGATGGGAACATCGGGCGCCTGCGCTTTCCGGCGTCTGGCTTCGCTGGCTTTCAAGGCGAATTACTCCCGCGTGTGCGCGTGCCTGGGGCCTAGCTTCCCGACATCGCCTTGAAGGCGAATTTGCGGAATCCCTGGGCCTGGCACGCTTTGATCATGCTGTTCAGGGAGGAAAAGTCGGCGTCGCGATCGACGCGGAACACGATCACGGTCGGGAGCCCACCGCCTGGGTCGGGCTTCTTGCCAGCGACCTTGAGCCCCAGCCGCACGAACCCCGCATGCCGTTTGATGGTCTCGATTGCCTTGTGCAGCGGCTGGACCTCATTGCCTTCGAGCAGGTGCCCCTCGTGGTCGATGTTGAGCACGAGCCGGTCGACGTTCGCCTGATTGGCGTCCTCGACCGGGCGCGCGGAATCGGCCACGGGGAGCTTGACTCGCTTGTCGTAATTGTCATTGCTGAAGTTGATCACCAGCATGAAAAACGTGATCAACTGGAACACAACATCGAGCAGGGGCGTCAAGTTGGGCTCGGCCTTGAACTCACCCCCAGCGGAGCCAGCCATTGGCAATGCCCTCCGGTTACGCGGTCTTGGGCGCCTTGGCCGCGGCAACGAGCGAATTGATCACACGATCGGCCACGCGGTTCGCTTCCATCGACATGCGTGCGATTCGATTGCGGAAAAACGCGAAGAAGAAGATCGCCGGGACCGAGAGCGAGACCCCCTCGAGCGTGATGAAAAGCGCGGTCGAGATCCCCTCGGCCACCTTTTCCGGCCGGGGTTGCGCGCCCGCCGCGGTGGCGATTTCCTGGAAGCTCATGATCATGCCCCAGATCGTGCCCACGAGCCCAATCATGGGGCCCAGGGTGCCGATGATCGCCAGGTAACTGATCTTCATCTCAAGGTGCGTGTCGATTTCCTCGGACGCGGCTTGCATGGCTTCCTTGGCCTCGGGCCTGCCGGCGGGCAGGTTGGCGATGCCGGTGCGGACGAGCCGGGCCAGGAACGATTCACCGTCCTTGCAGGCGTCGTAGGCGTCCTGGAATTTCTTTTCCTTGATCGCGGTTTCGAGCTTCTCGATCAGGGGCGGGGGCACGGCCTCGCTCACCCGGAATTCCATGAACAGGCGGATCACGAGGGCGGTGAAATAGACCGACAGGCACAGGAGGAAGAGCCCGATCGGACCCGAGGCCCGAATGGCCCACTGAAGCATGTTCTCGCGGCGGGGCGGCGTTGCGCCTTCGGCGGCGGGCGCATCGCTCTTGGCGGGTGCATCGCTCTTGGCCGCGGGTTCCTCTTCTTTCGGGGCCTCGTTCTTGGCCGGTTCTTGCGCGCGGGCAGGCGCACTGTCAACCAGATGGCTCCAGCCCAGCCAGCTACTCAACACCAGGAATAGCAACCAGCGACCGCTCGACCCGACTCGCAAGCGCGACTGTGCATCAGTCGACATCGAAGTCTCCTCCCGAGGCCCCGGCTGGCGACCTGGCCGCACGCCGCGCGCGTGGGTCCCTGAAGTCGCAGGCCGCCTTGCAGAATTACGATTTTCGAAGCCGCTCGTGACCTAACGCCGGTCGCGCCTGGGTTTGCTCCATCGCGCCGCGCTGCCCCATCCGCGGCCCGCAAGACATCACATCACTCTAGACTATCGGACTCGGAGCGAGGTGTGTCAACTCAGTGCACGATCCGCGAAGACAGGCCGCCTCGCCACCGCTCTCGGGGATGCACGGCGGACCACGCGCGCGGTTATGATAATTTCCTGGAGTCGACCGCGGACGAGTCGACCGGCCTCGCCAAGGAATCGCACATGAGCGCCCTGTTGCTGACGCCCATTCTTGCCTTGCTCGCCTGCGCCCAGCAGCCGGCCCCTGCTGCCGACGATCTCGTCCAGGCGCTTGAACGGGCGATCTCAGGCGCCATCGCCCAGGCTGAGCCCTCGGTCGTCGCAATCCATCGCTTCAAGAGCAGCGGCAGCGAAACCACCCTCGCGGTGCGAGGCCGCGGCAAGGGACGAGCCGGCGAGGATTTCCCGGTCGGCGCGGTTCGCCTCTTCGAACGTGACGAGCCCGATCTGATCTCCTTCGATTACGGCTCGGGCGTGGTCGTGGGCGATCACGGCGAAATCCTCACCACCTTCCACGTGATCAAGGGAGCGGAACGGCTCATCGTCCGCGCGGCGGAACGCCAGCAATTCCTGGCCGAGGTGATCGCCGGCGATCCTCGTAGCGACCTGGCGGTGATCGCTCCCGTCGAGGTCGAGGGCATGGCGGGACCCAGGCTGCGGCCCATCAAGATTGGCGACGCGGCTACGCTCCGGAAGGGGTCGTTCCTGCTCGCGCTTGGCAACCCCTTCAATGCCGCCCGCGACGGCAAGCCCTCGGCAAGCTGGGGCATTCTCTCGAACCTGGCGCGGCGGGTTGAGGCCGATCTCGACGAGATGCGTGCCCCGCGAGCGGCCTTGCGGCTGCCGAATTACCCCACACTGCTCCAGCTTGACGCCAAGCTCAACCTGGGCATGAGCGGCGGCGCCGTCGTGAATCTCAAGGGAGAGCTCGTCGGCATCACCACCTCGGCCGCGAGCCCCCAGGGATTCGACGCCATGGCGGGCTACGCCATTCCCATGGATCGGCTCGGACGCAGGGCGCTTGAGACCCTGCGGCAAGGTAAGGAAGTCGAGTACGGCTTCCTGGGCATCAAGGCCGACATGGGCTTCACGAACCATGTCGACCAGGTCCAGGCCGGCTCGCCCGCCGCGAACGCCCAGCTCTTGCGCGGTGATGAGATCCTCTCAGTCGGTGGTGTGACGGTCGTTGATTTTGACACGCTGATTCTGGCGATCAACTCGTTCGGGCCGGGTGAGGAGGTCAAGCTCAAGATCCGCCGCGGCGGTGAGGTGCTCGAGCGCGCGGTGGTGCTCGACAAATATCCCGTCGACGGCGAGGTGATTGTCACCAACCGGCCGAAGCCCTGGCGCGGGCTGCGGGTCGACTATCCGAGTCCGCTCGACGTGCGTGCGGCAGCGCCTTTGTTCACGGAGCGGCCGCGAAAGGCGGTCGTGGTCGTCGAGGTCGTGGACGGCAGCGCCGCCGCCGAGTCCGGGCTCAAAAAGGGGCAACTGATCCATAAGGCGGCCGGCAAGCTGATCGCCACGCCCCGCGGCTTTGCCGAGGCCGTCGCCGGCTCCTCTGGACCCGTGACGCTCGAGACCGACACCGGCCCCGTTGTCGTCAAGTGACCGCCGGGTTGATGATTCCCCCCTCTGCGCACCACAATACGTGACTTCGAGCACGCCCCTTGCGGGCCGCTCCCCGTTCTCCCAGCCGGCGATTACGATCGAACATGAAAACCGACGAATTCCGCGAAGCGTATCTCGAGTTCTTTGTGAGCAAGGGCTGCATCCGCAGGCCGAGCGACCTGCTCGTGCCCAACGATCCCACCGTGCTCTTCACCCCCGCGGGCATGAACCAGTTCAAACGCGAATTCATGGGCCTGGGCGACCCCGCCTTCACCCGCGCAACCACCTGCCAGAAATGCCTCCGCACCGGCGATATCGAGAACGTCGGCCGCACCCCGTTCCACGAGACCTTCTTTGAGATGCTCGGGAACTTCAGCTTCGGCGATTACTTCAAGCGTGAGGCCATCCACTGGGCCTGGGAGTTCCTCACTCGCACCCTCAAGCTGCCCGCGGAACGCCTCACCATTACCGTCTACCTCGACGACGACGATGCCTACAACATCTGGCACGACGAGATCAACGTGCCCGCGGCGCGGATCACGCGCATGGGGGAGGATGACAATTTCTGGCCGGCGGGCGCGCCCACGCACGGGCCCAACGGCGTCTGCGGGCCCTGTTCCGAGATCTTCTACCACGGCGCGGGGCCGAAGGAAGTCGAGATCTGGAACCTCGTCTTCACCCAGTTCAACCGCACCGGGCCAGGCGTGCTCGAGCCCTTGCCCAAGAAAAACATCGACACCGGCATGGGCCTCGAACGCGCAGCGGCCTGCTTGCAGGGGGTCGACACCGTCTTCGAGATCGACATCTTCAAGCCCATTGTGGCCGCGGTCGCCGACGCCCTGGGCGTGCCGTACGACCGCTCGAGCCCCGACGGCGTCCGCATCAGGCGCATGGCCGATCACACCCGGGCGCTGCTTTTCTCGATCCATGAAAACGTCCGGCCCGGGCCGGAGATGCAAGGGTATGTCATTCGCCGGTTGCTTCGCCGCGCGGTGCTCGACGCTTACCAGATGGGTCGCCGCGAGCCATTCCTGCACCTCGTGGCGCCCGTTGTGGCAGAGGCGATGAGCGGGCCCTATCCCGAGCTCCTCGAAAGCGCTTCACGCGTGGCCGTGACAATCAAGCAAGAAGAAGAGCAGTTCCTGGCGAACCTTGAAAACGGCCTGGGGCTCTTGAACCGCACCTTCAAGAAAACCCAGGCCGCCGGCGACAGGGCGGTTTCGGGCAAGGATGCGTTCACCCTCCACGCCACCTACGGTATCCCGGTCGAGGTCGTGGAGAGCCTGGCGCACGAGGCGGGTCTGGGGCTCGATCGCGCAGGGTTCGACGCGGAACGGAAACGGCACTCGGAAGTTTCCCGCGGCACGACCGAGGCGGCCGCGGTCTTCAGCGCGGGCCCGCTCGATACGCTCAAGGCAAGCCATCCCGCCGCGACCGAATTCCTGGGCTACGCAACCACAACCGCCGAGGGCAAGGTGATTGGCATCGTGGCTGGCGGCCGCCTTGCCGAGAGCGTCGAGGCCGGCGCGGCAGACGCCCAGGCGCCGCTCGCACTCGTGCTCGACCGCACGCCGTTTTACGGCGAGTCAGGCGGCCAGGTCGGCGATACAGGCACAATCCAGGCGGATGACTTCGTCTTCGAGGTCGGCGACACCAGGCGCGACCATGACTTCACCATTCACCTGGGCAAGCTCGTCTCCGGACGCGTCGCCGTGAATGACAGGATCGAGGCCACGGTCGACGCCCGCCGCCGCCAGGCGATCCGCCGCGCTCATACCGCGACCCACCTGCTGCACCACGTACTCCATGACGTCCTCGGCCGCCACGCCCAGCAGGCTGGCAGCAAGGTCGAGCCCGACCGGCTGCGGTTCGACTTCGGCAATCCCGAGGCCGTCGGCCGCGATCGACTGCGGGTGATCGAGGAAAAGGTCAACCACCTCGTGCTCGGCTCCGCCCCCGTCGTCTGGTCTCGAATGCCCATCGACGAAGCCAGGAAGAGCGGTGCGATGGCGCTTTTCGGCGAAAAATATCCCGACATCGTCCGCGTCGTCCAGATGGGCGATTACTCTCGAGAGCTCTGCGGCGGCACCCACCTCGACAACGTGGCCCAGGTGGGGCTCTTCAAGATCATCGGCGAGGAGTCCGTGGCCTCAGGCACCAGGCGCATCACGGCCCTGGTCGGAGCATCCGCGTTCGAGCACGTGCGCGAGGAGGAAGAACTCGTCACGAGCCTTGCGGAAACCCTTCGCGTCCCCCCAGCGCAGGTAGCCGTCCGTGCCTCGGCGCTTGTCGAAGAAAACAAGACACTCAAGAAGCAAGCCTCCCGACCAAGAGACGCCGCGGCGAAAACCTCCGCCGACGATCTGCTCGCGGGCGCGGAATCGATCGCCGGCGCGCGGGTCGTCGTCGCCGCGCTCGAAGGCGTCTCCGCGGACGACATGCGGCAGCTTGTGGATGTGCTCAAACGCAAGCAACCCAGGGGCCTGGCCGCACTGCTGGTCGCACCTGCCGATGGCAAGGTGCTGCTTGTGGCCGGGCTCTCGCCAGACCTGGTGGAGCAGGGCTGGAACGCCGGCCAGTGGCTGAAGCAGGTTGCGCCCAGGGTCGGCGGCGGCGGCGGCGGACGGGCGGACATGGCCCAGGCGGGCGGCAAGGATCCTGCCCAGATTCCCGCCGCGCTCGACGAAGCCAGGCGCTATGCGCATGCCCGTACAGGCGCCTAGCCGCTCCTGCACGCGTCCCGACACTCCGCCAGGCATGGCCTACCATTGCAGCAGGGATCGATGCACCGCCGCGCGTCGCGGCGCGGCTCGTCCCTGCCTCGCTCATGGATTCGACGACCATGCCGCTTGAGTTAATCCAGCCCGAAACCTGCTCGTTATTCCCACCTGAGGAATCGACCGGACCGGTGACCGTTCTCGTGGTCGACGACTGTTCCTTCGACCGCCACGTCGTCGGCCGCCTGCTCGATAAAATGGAAGGCGTTCGCGTCGCCTTCGCAGCCAACGGCCGCGAGGGTCTCCAAGCTGTCGAACGCGAGTCCCCCGCCGTCCTTTTCACCGATCTCGTCATGCCCGATATGGAAGGGCTTGCTCTCGTCGAGCAGGTTCGGGAACGCCATCCGGAGATCCCCGTGGTACTCATGACCGCCTACGGTAATGAAGAAACGGCCGTTCGTGCGCTCCGCGCAGGGGCCACGAACTATATCCCTAAAAAAGATCTGGCACGCGACCTGCGGCCAACCCTGAGGCGGATCCTGGAGCTCACCGCTTCCAGCCGCGAACGCAGGCGCATCCTCGAACGCGCTGTGGGCCGGGAGTCGGCGTTCGAGATCGAAAACGATCCCAGCCTCATCATGCCACTCCTCAAGCATATCCAGGAGGATCTCGCCGAACTCGAGCTCTGCGATTCCATCGGCTTTTTGCAGGTCGGCGTCGCCTTGCAAGAAGCCCTCACAAACGCCATGTTCCACGGCAACCTGGAAGTCAGCTCCGACCTCCGCCAGCAGGACGAACGGCTCTACGACGACCTGGTCAAAGCACGCAGTGAAATCGAGCCTTACGCGTCGCGGCAACTGCGCGTGAAGGTCCAGATCGACCGCAACGCCGCCTGCTTCGTCGTATCCGACGAGGGGCCAGGCTTTGATGTCTCACTCTTCAACCGCCCGGTCGACCCTCTGGACCTGAATCGCATCGGCGGGCGCGGCCTGCTGCTCATTCGCACCTTCATGGACCAGGTGTCGTTCAATGAGCGCGGCAACCAGATCACGATGATCAAGAGGCGCAAATCCGCCGCGTAAACCAGCGCGGGGTTCACGCTTCCCGCAACAACCTCCGCGAGGTCTCGGCCAGCGTTTTGCCAATCTCGCGCACCTTGCCTGCCTGGTCAGGGTCCTTGAGGGCGTCGTCGGCGCTGAAGGCCTCATGCGCCCTGGAGATTGCCACCTGATCAGGCAGCACGATCACTCCAATATTGCCCAGAATCGAGCGCAGGTGCACAAGCCCGCGCAGGCCGCCAAGCGCGCCTGGCGAAGCACAGATCAGGCTCGCGACCTTGCCCCGAAACGCGGCCATCGGCGGCTCGCCCGGTACCGCCCGAGAGACCCAGTCGATTGTGTTCTTGAGCAGTGCCGAGATCGAGCTGTTGTACTCGGGCGATGAAATCAGAAGCCCATGATGGCTGACGAAGAGGGCCTTGAGCTTCTGAGCGTTCTCGGGCAAGCCGGCCGCCGCCTCGAGATCCTGGTCAAAGATCGGCAGCGGATAGTGCTTCAGGTCGAGCAGGGTGACCTCCGCGCCTGCCTCGCGCGCTGAGTCGGCGGCGATCTTGACCAGCTTCTTGTTCCAGGAGCCAGCGCGGGTGCTGCCGGCGAACGCCAGTATCCGAGGTGCATGCGACATCGTCGGTTCAATCCCTGAAGGTCCGGGAAGCGTGCAGCGATTCGGCCGCCATTCTGGCGTTCAGGGCGTTCCTTTTCAAATCGACCGCGCCCGAATGCGAATCGAACGTCATTCGACTGGACGGCCGTGCGCCATGATTTGCATCGCACCCCTTGACGTCCGCCCGGAGCGTGGTACGATGGGATTTTCGACAGCGACGCCTGTTCAAGGAGGCGATCGCGCTACTCGGCATTCAGGCGTCACGGTTCATGAACTGTTATCAAGCGAAGACTGGGGAGCTGGCCAAGCACTGGTACGTAATCGACGCCACGGGGCTCGTGGTTGGTCGGTTGGCGGCCCAGATTGCTCCCATTTTGATGGGTAAGCACCGTCCCACATACACGCCGCACGTCGACACGGGCGATTACGTGATCGTGACCAACGTCGACAAGGTCGTCTTCACGGGCGAGAAGTGGCGGCAGAAGACCTACCAGCGCTATTCGGGCTATCCTGGTGGCCAGCGTGAAGAGGCTGCGTGGAAGCTATTCCAGCGCAGGCCGGAACGTATTCTTGAGCTCGCCATCGAGCGCATGATGCCCAAGAGCAAGCTGGGCCGGCACATGATGGACAAGCTCAAGCTTTTTGTGGGGCCGGACCATCCCCACCAGGCGCAGCAGCCGATCGTGCTGGAGGCGTACTCGGGCCGTCCTGCTGCCGCCGGTATTCAGCTTCCGCCGCTGCCCAAGGGGCTGCTGGCTCACGCTGCCGCCGTGGCCGGGGCAACTGCCGCGGAATCTGAGGCCGATGCCTGAGCCAGCTCCAACTCGTGCGAACTCATTGCCCCGGCGGGCGCCGGGGCGACCGACTTTGATTCCAAGGGACGAAAATGACCGCGACGGCGACGAGCGTATATACCTGGGGCACAGGCCGGCGCAAGACGGCTGTCGCCCGCGTCCGCATCCGTGAGGGAAGCGGCAAGTTCATGGTCAATGGCCTCGAGTGCAACACCTACTTCCCGCTCGAAGTGCAGCAGATGGACGTCCGCTCGCCTCTCAGGCTCACTGAGATGGAAGCCCGGACCGACGTCTTCGTGAACGTGCGCGGCAGCGGCAAGCACAGCCAGTCGGGCGCAGTGCTGCTTGGCCTTGCCCGGGCGCTCAAGATCTTCCGCCCCGACCTGGACCAGACGCTGCGTGAAAGCGGGCTCCTCACCCGCGACTCCCGCATGGTCGAACGCAAAAAGTTTGGCCACAAGAAGGCCCGCAAGAGCTTCCAGTTCTCCAAGCGCTGATCGACTCAGTACGAAATCGAACAGAGCCTCACGAACGCCGTGTGTCGGATTTCCGACCCGCGGCGTTTTTCGTTTCAACCGTCAAACTCACCCGGATGCGTGTCATCTACCGTACGAAATCTGTTCGTCGGTTCAGGTCACGCGGTATTCCTTGCGGAAGTCATCCAGGTTCGACTTCCGTCCCAGGAGCACCACTCGGTCGCCAGCGGCCATGATCTCGTCCCCTGTGACCGGGAATTCCAGCCGGCCGTCAGCCCGCTTGATCGCCACGATGATCACCCCTGTGCGTCGTTTGATGTCCGAGTCGCGCAGCGTGTGCCCCACGAGCGGGCTCGCGGACTGAATCAGCGCCTCGTCGAGCTCGATTTCCACGCTGCCTCGATTGGTGACGAGCTCCGCGAATTCCACCGCGCCTGGGTTTGTCAGCAGTGAGACGATCCGATTGGCCCCGATCACCGCGGGCATCACGATATGGTCCGCGCCCGCCTGCCGGAGCTTGTGCGGCGTATTCGGCTGCTCCGCGCGGGCGATGATTGTGATATTCGCACAGGTCTGCCGCGCGGTGAGGGTGATGAACACGTTCTCGGCGTCGTTGGGCATCACGCTCACGATCACCCGGGCCTTTTCAAATCCCGCCTCTCGGAGGACCTTCTCGTCGGTGGCGTCGCCGGTGACGCAGAGATAACCGCGGGCGCGGACGTCCTCGGAGACTTCCGGCGATTGCTCGATGACCACGAATGGAAGCGCGCGGGCCGCCAGCTCTTCGCACACGAGTGCGCCCACCCGGCCATAGCCCGCCACGATGGTGTGATCGTTGAGTTTCTCGATCTGCTTGTGCATGCGCTGGCGTCCCAGGAAGTCGAGGATCTCGCTCTCGGTCAGGAGCTGTACGAAGGAAGCGAGGGTGAAGGCAAAGGCAAGGGTACCGGCCGCGATCAGCAGCATGGTATGGGTGCGGGCGAGCGGCGTGAGGATCGGCCGAACCTCGCCAAAGCCCACGCCGGAGACGGTGATGACCACCTGATAGATCGCATCTGGCCCGCTCCAGCCCAGAGCGAGGTAGCCGCAAATCCCATAGACGGCGACGACCAGGATCGCCGTGAAGCCGTAGATGACCCTGCGTTCCGAGGCGCGGGAGAGCGGGCGCGCCCGCGCCAGGACCCTGGCGGGCCGGGATGAGGCGTTCTTTTCTGGAGGACTGGTAGCGGCGATACGACTTGGCCTCGAACGACAGGAATCCGCTTCATTTAGCGCCTGGGGCCGCGGATCTTCTGGTTGAAGGCGACGGCCAGGACGACGACGATGCCGAGGACGAGCCCTTCGATCTGGGTGCTGTCGATACCGCGCACGAGCACGCCGGTGGCCTTGATCACAACCTGGGTGAGCACGAGCCCGAGCACTGCGCCTCGGATCGAGCCCACGCCTCCCGCCAGGCTGCACCCGCCCACCACGGCCGCGGTGATGGCCGTGAGCTCGAAGGTCACGCCCAGCCGCGAATCGGCCGCGCCCGAAAGCCCAGTGAAGAGAATCCCCCCAAGCGCGGACAGCAGCCCGGAGAGGCCGTAGGCGACGGCCTTGAGCCGATTCGTTTTGAGGCCCGAGAGCCTGGCCGCGGCCTCGTTGCCTCCGAGTGCGAACAGATGCCGCCCGAGCACCGTCGCGCCCATCATCACGCTGGTGGAAATGGCCACGATCGCGAAGATCGTGAGCGTGACCCTGGATTCCTTACCCATCATGCGGTAGGCATCAAACGAGACGTTGATGGTCCTGTTGCCGGAGATCAGGGTGGCAAGACTGCGCAGGCCGGCCATCGTTGCCAGTGTGGCGATGAAGGGGGGCAGCTTGAGCCCGCTGATCAAAACCGCGTGCAAAAGCCCGATCGCCAGACCCATGAGCAGGGTGAGCGTGATCGCCAGAATCACCACCCCGAGGCCAGGTGGACTCGAGGAAAGCCAACCGGTGAGGAGCCTGGCGCTCACGACCGACGAAAGTGCCACCACCGCGCCGGTGGAAAGGTCGATGCCGCCGGCAATGATCACAAGCGCTGCACCCACCGTGAGCACCCCGAAAAGGGCCACGCGATGCAGCAAGGTTTGCAGGCTATACGCCTGAAAGAACGCATGGTCGTGATCGAACCAGTAAACCACCGCCAGGATCACGGTGATGCCGACCACGAGCCCGAACTCGGGGGCCTTGAGCCATGCCGGGACTGATTTCGCACGTGCGCTGGGATTCGCCGTCATCGTGGTTCCGAGGTCTTTCGCGGCGGTGCGAAACGGGGGATTCAGCCGATCCCAAGCCGCCGCGCGATGATGTTACGCTGAATGTCGTTCGTTCCGGAGAAGATGAGGGCGCCCACGCCGTCGCGGAGGTCGCGCTCAACGCCCCCCTCGATCACATAGCCTGATGCGCCCAGGAGCCGCATCGCGTCCAGGCTGTTCTGCACGAAGCATTCGCTCACGTGCAGCTTGGCCATCGAGGCAAGCGCAGCGGAATCGTGCCCGCGCGACTTCGCCCACGCGTAACGATAGACGAGCAGCCGGCACGTTTCCAGCCGCAGGGCCATGTCGACGATCCGATTCGACACCGACTGAAACTTACCGATCGCCTGGCCGAACTGGCTGCGCCCACGTGCGTGCGCGATCACCTGATCGAGCCTGCGCTTCATCACGCCCAGGGTGAACGCCAGGATTCCGCCCCGTTCCCATTCGAGCGAATCGTGGAAGATCGCGGCTCCTCGGCCTTCGCGGCCCAGGAGCGCATCGGCCGGCAAGCGGCAATCGTCGAAGGCGATTTGCCCCATGGGCACGGTGCGCATGCCGAGCTTGGGGATCTCGCGCACGAGCCGCACCCCAGGCGCGTTGCGCTCGACCAGAAACGCCGAGATTCCCATCACGCCGAGCGCAGGGTTGGTGACCGCGAAGCAGAGAAACAGGTCCGCCACGGGCGCAGCGGTGATCCAGGTCTTGCCCCCCGACAGAATCCAGCCGTCATCGTGCTTGCGGGCGGTCGTTTGCATGCTGAAGATGTCGGACCCGGCCTCGGGCTCGCTCGCGCCATTGGCTCCAACGAGCTGGCCTGAGCAGAGCCCCGGCAAGTACTTACGCTTCTGCTCCTCGGTGCCGAAGTGGGCGATCGGCAGGGTTACGGTCCAAAGCGCGGCGTTGAGCGCGAAGATCAGGCCGTGATCGCCCGAGCCCAGGCCAACGCCCTCCATGGCCGCGATGGTGGTTTCGATATCCTGGCCCTGGCCGCCATATTCCCGCGGGATCGGCAGCCCGGCCAGGCCAAACCGCGCAGAGCGCTCGTATCCTTCGCGCCAGAAGATCGCCTTCTGGTCGCGTTCGATCAGTCCTGGTTCATCAAGCTCGCGGCGGGCGAATTCCACCGCCGCGTCATGCCACTGGGCCTGCGAGTCCGAAAATGCAAAATCCACCAATCCCCCTCCTGGGTCCGCGCGGGCGGCTTCAGGTCGACTTCAAACCCTTCGTCGCCAGCCACGCCTTCATCTCCTGGATATCCATGACGTCCTTTTCCTTGATCGTCGGGTTCTTTTGGGGCACCACCACCCGCAGTCCCGTGTTGATCATGTCCGTGCCGCCCGGCAGAAGCTTGTCAATTTCCGCCTGGTTCTTGGTCACCAGGGCGTTGAGCAGCTTCACCCCCATGTAGCCGATCTGATAGGGATTCTGGCAGATCGTGGCGTCGATCGCACCCCTGTCCATGTCTTGCACGGCAAGTTCGTCCAGGTCGAATGTGACCACCGTGGCACGCTTGCGCAGGTCTGGGAACTTGGAGACTTCCTCGGCGATGAAGTGCGCGTTATACGACCATAAGCCCAGGAACACTCCGACGTCCGGCAGCTTGGTGATCGCGCTTTGAACGTTGAGCTGGGCGCGCGAGTGGTCGGTGCCGTCCTCGAAGACCTCGGTCTGAACGAACTCCTTGCCGGCCGCCTCGAAGAAGCCTTCACGGCGTGCAATGGCATTGGCGGCGGATTTCGTGCCGACAAACACGACGGTCTTGCCCCCCTGAGGCCGTAGCGATCTGGCCACGCGCCCGGCCAGAGCCCCCGCATCGCGGTTGAGTGTGCCCACGTAGGCGCTGCGGGCGTCTTTCTGGCCGTCGGAATCGACCGCAATCACAATCTTCCCAGCTTTTTGAAGCTCGCGCATCTTGTCGGCAATCCCCGGCGTGTCCTGCTCGAGTACCGAAATCGCCACGCCCTGTACATCGGACAGGCCGAGTACGTCCTCCAGCCGCATGATCTGCTGCGATGCCTCGCCGTCGATGCGCCTCATTTCGACTGCGGCCCCAGTCTCCCTGGCGGCGTCATTCATCCCGGTCTCGACGGCGTTCCACCAGTCGGACGAGCTGTTGGTGATGAACATCAGCCGTGGCTTGCCGGGTGCGGGGGTCGAGCTGCCGCCCGCCTTGGTTGTGGGTCCGGGCGCGGGGGGAGCCGCGTCGCCGCCGCACCCGCCCGCCACCGTCAGGATCAACGCCGCCAACGCTCGCCATCCGACTCGAGGCACGCTCACGGGATATCCCTCACGACCAGATTTCCAGCGCGAATTGAAGGGCGCATCATAACGAACAGCGCCTGTGCGCGGAACCTCCCCGCGCGCGGTTCGACTTGAATTTCCCGCCCTCTTCCTCGACGATCCGGATGGCCCCGCGCGCCGTAACCGTATGCCTTGATTCGGAGTAACCTCGCTTATGGAATGGATTGACCGCGTCTATGGACGGACGTCCATTACCGACCCCGGCGTGCTGGCGATCATTCGCACGCCCACTTACCAGCGGTTGCGGGGTGTGAAGCAGGCCGGTCCCTCCGCGCTTGCCTTTCCCTTCAAGGATGTCACCCGGTATGAGCACAGCCTGGGCGTGTATGTGCTCCTCAGACGCCTGGGTGCTCCCCTGGTCGAGCAGGTCGCTGGACTCTTGCACGACGTCTCGCACACGGCCTTTTCGCACGCGGTGGACTTTATCTTCGCCTCCGAGGAGCAAGATTACCACGAGCGAGTCAAGCACCTGATGCTCGAGCGCCCGGATCTGGTGCGGGCGCTCGAGGCCCTTGGGTTTACGAGCGGGATGTTTCTGGATGACTCGATTTATCCGTTGCTCGAGCAACCGTTGCCGGGGCTCTGCGCGGACCGGCTCGACTACTTTTTGCGCGATGGTCTCGCCTGTGGGGTGGTCACGCCGGACTTCGTGGCGCGAATGCTTTCGAGCCTGATTGTCGCCGACGGTCGGATCGCGCTCGACAGCCCTGGGGTTGCGCGCGAGGCAGCCGATCGCTTCGCCGTGATGAATCGCGAGTGGTGGGCAAGCAAGACCGAGGCCTATATCTACAACGAGTTCGCCGATGCACTCCGGGAAGGCTTGCGCGTGGGGGTGATCGACTCCAACGACCTGATGACCGATGATGCTTCGGTGCTGGCGAAGCTCGATACCGCGCGCAATCCCTCGATTGCATCTCGGCTGGCGCGGATTCGTGACTTTGATCCGGAACGAGTCACAGGATATGAACCGCGCGTGATTCCCAAGGAACGCTGGCTGGACCCCGGGGTTGTCGTGGCAGGACGCGTGGTCGCGCTCTCGCACCTATGAGCCCGGGCGCAGGGTGGGTCGCGGCAGCCTTTGCCGAGGCCAGTGAAGCCCTGGATTCGAGAGCTCACGGGATTCCCTGACCGAGGTTTCCCCGCCTCTACTGCATGCCCCTCGAGATTTGCTCGATCCACCACGCGTACTCGGGCATTGCGTGATTGGGCTGGAACTGGGCAAGTGTCTGGATATCCGCAAGAACCTGCGCGATCCGTGATCGAGATGCCCGCGCTGTGGCAGCCCACGCCTTGATCAGTTCAGGGCAGGAGAGAACCGTGATCCCCGCCTCCTTCGCGATGTTGATCGCTTTTCGGTCGTCGGTCGCGAGGACCCAGCCCCGGCACTCTCCCAGCGCAAGGCACTTCGCCTCGCCGTCCGAGCGGAAGACCGTCGCGTAATGGACGTACCGAGCCTGCTCATGCGCCCCATCGGGCTGGCACACGGCCAGGAGGCCGCTCTCGATGAGCGGCGTTAGGTCGGCGGGCAGGTTCTTATACGATCCGGGGTTGTCCGGGTCGTGCTGCCGCACGTACTTCGCCTCGGCCTGGACGGCAACCGGCAGATGCCAGGCGTGGCCCGTCGCCCGAAGGATGCCCTCGGCCTGTCCCGTGACGAGGAGGTCGATCAGACAGCAGGCGTCAATGACCACTGGTTGGGCTGAGGCGGCCCGTAGCTTTCGACTCACCGGCTCTCACCCAGGAGGGACGTGTCGAAGGGCATCCTGAATGCTTTCTCCTCGCCAGACGCCTCGACCTCTCGGCTAGTAAGGGTGCGAGCCACGGTCTCACGGGCCGTGGCGATGTCGCACCGGAGATAGTGGGCGAGGTCCGTGTCGCCCAGCTCGCCCCGCTCGTAAGCGTGGACGGCGAGGTATTTGTACCGATCCGGAACGACATCGTCGGAGATGGGCTGAGAAGGCAGGCCCAGCATCGCCTTCGCCTTCCTGGGAGCAAAGCCAGATTCTTTTAGACTGTCCCAGGTTCCCTTCGGGATCAGTCCCAGTTTCTCAACCCGGAGCGTCATCGCCTCCAGCGAGACGAAGTAGAAGTGCTTCATCCGGCAGAGGTCGGCCACCTGGAAGTCGCCCGTGTTCGATACGATGTCGTGGAACTTTTGCCGGACCGATGTGGCGGGCATCAGGAAACTCAAAGCGAACGACTCGGCGAACCGCTCGTTGGCGGGCTTGCGGCCGGGCATCGTCAGGTAGTCAATCCCCGGCTTGTACCGGTCGGTGCTCAGGAGGAAATGCCCGTACTCGTGGAGCATCGAGACCCGACGGCGCTCCGGCGGGTGTTTGCGGTTGATCAGGATGCAGGCCCCGAGTTCCGCCGAGTAGGCGTACATTCCCGCGATGCTCGACGGTAGATCCGGAGTGTAAAAGATCCGCAGCCCAACATCCCACTCCAGCGTGCTGCGGAGTTCGATCACTGGCTGCTCGCCGAGCCCGAGACGATTCCGCTCCTGGTTGGCGACGACTTCTGCCTGTTCGGTGGGATCGAGCTTGAGGTTGAGGACCACCTCGGCAGGGTACCTCGGACGGTGGGGCGAGCCCATGAGCTTTTCAAGCTCCAGGTAATCCTCGGCGAGCCCCTGGAGCTGGTCGATGGCAGCGCTCAGTCCCGCCTGGAACTGGTCGCTCGTCTTCATCTTGTCGGCGACCGCCCGCAGATGGGGCTGGAGGTCGGTGACGGGCTCACCAGAACGCACCAGTTCGTTGACCTTGCGCCCGAAGAACGATGCCAGCCTGATGATCTCGTCGGGCTTGGCGGTTCGCTCTCCCTTCTCGATGGCGATGTACGTGGGACGGCTGTAACCCAGGAACTCGGCGACCTCTTCCTGGGTCTTCCCTCGTGACTTGCGGGCCTCGGAGATCCGCTGCCCGAGAATCCGGGGGTCCAGTTCAAGCGATGGCATGGGTCACTCCTTGCCCGACGAGCATCTTCAGTTCACAAGGCGAACCACGCTTGCTGATGAAGTCGCCCGTGCTCACGCCGTACTCCTCGAACTGCTTGACGACGTTGCGCATGGCCTTCAGGAACGTCTTCCTTGTGACCGCTCCGACTTCCTCGCTCGAAGCGCCCTTCTGGGCGGCATCCCGGTCTGCGTTCCACCGCTGGGCGCGGGGCGAAGCTAAATCGAGCGATTCGTTCTCGGCCATCGGTCGCATCCGTCGGTTCAAGTGCCGTGCGTCCTTGATCCCAATGGATCTACTTTCTGATGGGTCCTTTACAAAGTCAATCCCAAGTTTTGCAGATTGATGATCCATGTAAAATGTGCGCGGCTGTCCTACCATCGGTGGCGAGGGGAAGTGAGAGACCCGTTTGTCCCTCTCAGCCGGGCGATTAGGCCTCGATCGGATTGCTCCACAGAAAGCGATTGTGGAAGTAGGTGATGACGATCCGCGGCCGGGGTATCTTGTGTCGTGCCCTGGCACGGTTTGAACGGTGGTCTTTGTTGACTTCCGATGGAGGAGGACCTGTCGAGAGTCAGGGAGATGAGCAGGACGCCGTCGGAGGTTCGCCCATTTACATGCTGCTACCACATCAAATTGATTTGTTGACTCGTGAATCCCAGCGGATTCGAGTAGCAAAGGGCAGCCCGTACTCAGATCCGGATAGACAGATTCGCTCGGTAGACATGGGTCAGGCCGTTCTTCGACTCGGCAGCGTTAAGTGGGCGTGCATGTAAGCTGGAGCGCAGTGGGTCCGCAACACGAGGACGGGATCGTCGACCATCCGGCGGACCGCCGAGCACCCGCGATTTCGGGACCGCCGAGCGATGCATGTATCAGGCCGTTCGCACGGGCTACTCCTCGCTCACTGCCTTCTCACGCGCGATCTAGGTTACGAAAGGAAACGCCAGAGCATGAGGCTCGCCGATCGGCTTCGCGGGCTGACTCACTCCGGTTCCGCATCAACTTGTGCGAAGCGGTCGCTAGCCTGAGCCGAGACCTGAAGCCTTGGCATTGCTTGCCTTGCGGGTCGAGGCTTGCGTCACCGCGGCGAAGGAAGCGAGCCATGGAGCGTGGTGCGCGGAACGGGTTCCTGGGGGGATCGAATTACGCCCGCACGGTCTCGATGTGTTCGAGGAACGCTGGGTCCGCGGTGGGGAAGTCGCTGCGGTTATGGACGCCGCGGGATTCCTTGCGAGCGAGGGCGGAGGCGATCATGAGCCGGGCGGTGATGAGCATGTTCTGCATCGTCCAGCCGGGCGGTTCGTGGAATTCGAGCGGTAAGAGGTAGCGTCCCCAGCGCTCGACTTGCGACCAGGCTTCCTCGAGCCCCTCGGCGCTGCGCGTGATCCCCACGCTGCGCCACATGAGCGCGCGGAGGGATTTGCGCAGGTCGTCGAGATCGATACCGCTCGGCGGGCCGCTGTGTCTGGGGCGCTCGATCGGGGGGACTTCGAGCGGTTCGCGACCGCGCGTGTCGAGCGCGTTTGCGACGTCTTCCGCTACCCGGGCGCCATAGACCAGCCCCTCAAGCAGGCTGTTCGAGGCCAGCCGGTTCGCGCCATGGAGCCCGCTGCTTGTCACCTCCCCCGCGCCCCAGAGGCCGGGAATCGAGGAACGTCCATTTGTATCAACAACCATACCGCCGATCATGTAATGCGCGCCCGGGCAAACGGGGATCGGGTCGCGGGTCATGTCGAGCCCGAACTGCTTGAGGAGCTGGTCGATGCCTGGGAATCGCCCGCGCACGTGCGCCGGTTCGAGATGCGAGAGGTCGAGATAAACGCAGGGATGCCGCGTCTTCTGGCACTGGGCGGTGATGGCGAGCGAGACCTCGTCGCGTGGGGCGAGCTCGGCGAGGGCATGATAACCGGGCATGAACCGTTCGCCGTTGCGGTCGCGCAGGTAGGCGCCTTCGCCGCGGATGGCCTCAGTGAGCAGGTGCCGGGTCGACCCGGCAAGGTAGAGCACGGTGGGATGGAACTGCATGAATTCCATATCCCGAAGCGCAGCCCCTGCGCGGAAGGCCATGGCGTGGCCGTCCGCGGTGGCAATCGAGGGGTTTGTGGTTTCGCGATAGAGCTGCCCTGCGCCTCCGGTTGCGAGCACGACCGCCCGAGCCCAAACGAGCGACAGGCCTCGCCTGCGGTCCCAAACGATCACGCCGCGGCAGCGCCCTTCGTGCACGAGCAGGTCGATGGTAAAGCTATTGCGCCAGACGCGGATCTTGGGCCGAGACCGGACCTGGGCGATGATGGCGCGCATGATCTCGCGCCCGGTGGAATCGCCGAGCGCGTGCGCGATGCGCGCGTGCGAGTGGCCGCCCTCGAGTCCGAGCGCAACGTGGCCGTTTTCCTGGTCGAAATCGACGCCCCATTCGATCAGCTCGCCGATCCGCGCGGGGGCTTCATGCACGACCATCTCGACGACGCTGGGATCGCAAAGCCCCTTACCGGCGGAGAGTGTGTCGGCAATGTGATTGTCGAAGCGGTCCTCGGGATCGAGTACTCCAGCGATGCCTCCCTGGGCATACCGGCTGTTGCTTTCGGTGTCTTCGTCCTTGGTGAGCACGATCGTACGGTAGCGGTTGGGCATGCCGAGCGCACAGCGGAAGCCTGCAATGCCGCCGCCGATGACGAGCAGGTCGGTGAAGTGGTGTGGCAGCTCCTCGGGCGAGAAGCCGATCAGGGCCGGTCGATCGACGGCAAGCGGAATCCGCATGGGTTTTTGCTCGAGCTGGGGCCCTGGTTGCGCAGGGCCCGGATCTCAGCGCGGGGATCGCCGGGGCTTACCGGCCTGCGCCCTGCGCGGGGGTTGTTGTGGCAGGTGCGGCTTTCGGGGCAATCGTGGCCCGGGGAGCGGCCACACGGCTCAGCCGGCTGGTGTAGCCGTTCCACTTGCTGCGAAACTCTGCCGGCGGCTGCGAGCGGATGCCCTCGAGGTTGCCGCGGACGTCGTCCTGGGCCGCGCTTCCGCGCGCACGCTGATTCTTGGAAGAGAAGCGCGTTGCGGGATCGATGCCTGGCAGGCCGGGAGTCGGCTTCACGTCGGTGTTCTTCTCGCCGGGTTTGGCCTCGATCGTTTCGCCCTTGCGCCCGGGTCCGAGGGCAGGGGCCTTCTTGAATTTCGACGCGAACTGCTCGAGCTGGCCGCGTGTGAAGCCCCGATCTTCAAGTTCCTTCATTGCCTTGTCGTCCTTGAGCAGGTCAGGGATTTTGCGGAGCACGAGATCCGACTGCGGCGAACCTTCCGGCGCCAGGTTTTCGCCGCCGAACTGGTTCTCAGGCCCCTCAGCGGACGGGGCGTTGCCGGGACCATCGCCGGGCCCTGGACCAGGCTTATCGGAATGTCCCTTGCCGCGACCTCCCTCGCCGTTGGGGTTTGCGCCGCCGCCGCCGTTGGAGTCGGTCGAGGTTGAATTGTTGGAGCCGCCCGGCTGGCCGCCCTGCATGTTCGATCCACCGCTCGGTGATCCGCCGCTCGGCTTGCCACCGGGCGACCCTCCGCCGCTTGACGACGATCCGCCCCCCGGCTTGCTGGCAGAACCGCCTTGCGATTGCGCAGAGCCTCCGCTCGACTTGCCACCACCCTGGCTTGAGCTCGGCGAGCCCGAACCCTGCTTGCCCCCAGCTTGAGAGCCGCTCGATCCCTGCGAAGGCGTGTCGCCCCCCTTCGCGCCGCGACCAGGCGAACCCGAATCGTTGCCTTGCTTTTCGCCGCCGCTTCCGGCTTGCTGGCTCGACTTTTCGCCGCCGCTTCCGGCTTGCTGGGTTGAGCTCGGGGTTCCCTGCATCTCCCCGCCGCGCTGCTGGCCGCTCTTCTCAGCCTGAGTCTGGTTGCTTTCGTTCGCATCAGACTTTCCCTGCTGCGGATTCCCCTGCTGTGGGTTCCCTTGCTGCGGGTTCCCCTGCTGTGGATTCCCTTGCTGTGGATTCCCCTGCTGTGGATTCCCCTGCTGCGGGTTCCCCTGCTGTGGATTCCCTTGCTGCGGGTTCCCCTGCTGCGGGTTGTTCTTGTCCATGTTCGGGTTCGACGAGATCTCGGTGCTCGTTGGCTTCGCGCCTGGAGGAGGCGCACCGCCTGGCCGTGCGTTCTTGCCAGCAGGCTGGTCCGAGCCGGTTGCCCTCGGACTGGTTTGATTGCCAGTCGGCGAGCCAGGACGCGCGTTCGTGCCCGCGTCGGTCCTGGGTTTATGGCCATTAGGCTGCCCGCCTGTGCCTTCGCGGGCCATCTGGCGATTGCGTGTGTTGGGGTTTTCAGGGGGCTGTGAACCAGGACGTGGCGTGCCCCCCGCCTGGCCTTCACCAGAGCGGCCGTTGCCTTGCTCGGTCTGATCCTCGGGCTTGGGATTGCTCGACTGTGCCGCCCCCGTGCCTCCTCGAGGCGTGTTCGGCTTGCTGTTTGGGGCGGTCTGGGGCGGGTCGGCCGGATTCGAAGGTTCGCCGGGCTCCTGGTTCTCGCCGTTGCGCGGCATCGGCCGACCTGCTTCGTTGGGATTCTTCGGCGGCCTGGTCGGCGAGGAGGCAGTATCATCCCCTGCGCCCTTGCGCGAACCCGGCTCGCCGCCTTCCGGCTTCGGCTGGTCGGGCTGTCCCTCGCGGGTGTTGGTGGGGTTGGCCGGGTTGGTTTGTTCATCGCCCGGTCGCGCGGTCTTGCCCCCCTCGCCAGGATTGGCCGCCTTTTCGGTGCTCTGGGGCTTCTCGCCGGCCTGCGCCGGCCCAGGTTCGCCGTTCTGGGGCTTTTCCCCAGTCGCGCCAGCGGCACCCTTCTTCATATCGCCGTGAGGCTGGTTGGGAACATTCGGGTCGGTTTGACCAGGGGTCGGATTCGCCGGATTGTTCACGCGGTCGCTCGTGCCTTGCTGGCCGCCTGGCTTCTGGGGAGCGTTCGGCGTGCCAGCAGGATTCGCGTTCGGCTTGCCTGTCTCGCCTGGTTTCTGCTCACCGGGTTGACCGTCACCGGGCCTGGCCTCGCCGGGCTTACCTGTCTCGCCTGGTTTCTGCTCACCGGCTTGTCCATCACCGGGTTTGGCCTCGCCGGGTTTGCCTGTCTCGCCTGGCTTCTGCTCACCGGGTTTGGCCTCGCCTGGCTTGGCAGCACCTGGCTTCTGCTCACCGGCTTGACCGTCACCGGGTTTGGCTTCGCCGGGTTTGCCTGTCTCGCCTGGCTTGGCAGCACCTGGCTTCTGCTCACCGGGTTTGGCCTCGCCTGGCTTGCCTGTCTCGCCTGGCTTCTGCGTTCCGGCTTGACCTTCACCGGGTTTGCCTTCACCGGGTTTGCCTTCACCGGGTTTGCCTTCGCCGGGTTTGCCTTCGCCGGGTTTGCCTTCGCCTGGCTTGCCCGCGCTGGGTTTCTGCTGTCCGGTCTTGCCCGTCTCGGCCGTGTCCGCCGCGGCAGGCTGGGAAGGTTTGTCACTGGACTCGCCGCCGGACTTCCCAGCTTCGCCTGGCCTGGCGTCTGGATTTGGAGGCTGGGGCTCGATTTTATTGGTCTGCGGATTGGCGGCGTCGCCCATTTTGGGCTGCGGATTTGGCGTGTTGTCGCCCGTGCCGCGCTGGACGGACTCAGGACTCGTGCGAGGGCTGGCGGGGTTGGGGGCGCCCTCTTGATTTCCGTTGGTGGAGGGGGGCTGGGTTCCGCGCTCGCCCTTGGCAACGCTCCCGGTCGTGTCATTGCGGCCCGGCTGCCGCGGCTGGGGCTGCGAGCCCGTTTTCTGCTGATCCCCGGTATCCATGCGCGGGCGTTGCCCGGCGGGCTTGCCTGGGTTCGGCGTGTCGTTCGAGCCTGTGGTGGTGCCGTTCTGGGGCTTGCCGCTCGGTGTGGAACTGCCGCCGGACTTGGAAGACGGCGGAGGCGTTCCCTTGCCCTCGTTGGGCTTGAGCATCCCCTTATCGCGCATCACCTGCTCGATCTGGCGGAGCTGCTCGGGCGTGAGGTCAGGCTTTTGTTGCGGGTTCTGGGGTTGCTGGTCGAGATTCTGCTGCTCGTCCGCGCCGGGCTGGGCGTTGCCGGGCTGTTTGTCGACGGTTCCCTTGCCGCCTGGCCCCCCCGCGGCGCTGGGGTTTTCCTCCGCGCCTTGCTGTCCCGAGTTGGGCTGTGGCTGCGGATCCTGCGGCTGATCATTGGGTTGTTGCGGCTCGCCAGAATCCGCCAGCTCCTGAGGCGGAGCAAGCTGGTCAAGATCCTTCTTCCGCTGCGCCTCTTGCTTCTTTTGCTCCTGGGGAGACACAGGCGCCGCGATCTCGATCACCTGCTTGATCGTGTCCCAGCGGTTGGGCGACGGCTCCCGATTGTCACGCACCGACAGCTTGTACTCGAGCTTGTCCCCTGGCTTGAGATTGAGCGTCGCCAGGTCGAGCGTTTCTCGCGCCTGGAACTGCGGACTGGCCGGCTTGCCCTCGAGCACGTTCTTCGAAAGAACCACCTCGTCTCGCAGGTTGACGCGGAGCGTGGCGTCCTTCACGCCGTGGTCGTCGACCCCGGTCATGACCAGGTCGACCTTCACGTTCGCGGGAACCTTCACCACCGGCTTGTCGGGCAGAATGAACTTGGCGCTCGGCTCGCGGTCAGGGATGGCGATGATGTCGTAAACAACCGGGTTGGGGTTGAACTGGCCACCGGTGGTGCGAAAACTAATCTTGTAGCTGCCCGACTTGCCGACATTGAACCGCCCCGTCAGGTGCGTGGGCTGATCGGCTTCCACGTCCATGGGAATCACCGACTGGTCGGCCATGTTGATCGTGGCGGCCTTGGCGGGTGCGTTCGTTACCGCGTGGATGGTGACCTTCGTTCCCTCGATCGCCTCGATGATCCCCCCCTCCACACCCGCGCGGTCCGGGGTCTTCGTGTACTCGGGAAAATCAAGGTCGTGGCTGATCTCGTTGATCGTGGGGGCGGGCAACACGTTCAGATGGTAGACCAGCGATTCGCCGTCGCCGGCCGTGAGGAAATAATCCATCGACTGCTGCACGTTCGGCATCGTGTGCTGCCAGGGGTCGAACTCGTGCCGGCCCGGAGCAAGGTCGCGGAGGGCATAAAACTTGCCGCCGTCCACGCTGTAATGCAGCACGACCCGGCCGGGACGCACCCCCTGCACGTCAACCCCGAAATCCACGTTCGCCCCCGCCACAACCTCCGCAAGCTCGGGATCGGTCCCAGGCTTGATGTTCACAAGCTTGGTGTTCGTGGGGCGCACGACGTCGGCCAGGAACGCACGCTTGGTTGAATCTAGGATGCTCTTCGGCGTCAAAAACGCATACAGGCAAAACAGCACAATCGTGGCCGAAAGCGCGTAAAACGCGTTCATCAGCCGGCCCTGGTTCACGACCTCGTCCACCTCGACATCCGCCAGGTCGGCCACGGCGCGGGATTCCAGCGCCAGGAGCGCGGTCCTGGAGATCCGCGAGGGGTCGCGCTTGAGCTCGAGATAGTTGATCAGGCTGTTCTTGAAGCTCTGGTCCGATTGCTCGATCGTCTTGGCCGCATACAGCACGTTGACCTTGCTCAGAAGCGGGATCACCATCTTGAGCATGGCGTAGGCGAAGCCGACCGTCAGCCCCAGGATCAACAGCGCTTTCCGCACCGGGGCGGGCAGCCCCACCAGGTGGTCGAGCACAATCTCCAGAAACAGCAGACCGAGGAACCCCAGCAAGAGTGTGAGACCCGAGGTCGCGAGGTCGGTGGTTTTGATTCGCGTTCGCGTGCGGGCGATTTGCAAATCCACGAACTGGCCGAATTCGAGCACCTTGCCCCGCGAGGGTGCTTGCGTCCCCAGGCTCATGCGGCGGCTCCGTAAGAGGGACGGAGATCCTGACTTCAACCCCGTCATTATACGCGGTAAACAACCCGCCGGGATCAAGGATTGTCCCCGATTTTCTCCGATTCCCCGTTCCGGGCGCTCTACCACCCAGCCCCTCCGCGGTCGAGCCGCGTGCTGCGCGAAAATCCAGGACGCTCAAGATCTCCCAGCAGGCCGCCTGGGCGGAACGCGCTCGGGACTCGTAGCGCGAGCGCTGCCGCCGCACCCCTCCTTGTGCCATAAATGCCAGAGTGCATTCATAAAATGGCACCAAAAGGCCGCTTTTGGGGCGAACGCTCGACAGAAAAGGGCCATATCGTCATGATGCCGGTCGTAGGACGCTGGCGGGCGAGGGAGCGATCAGGCAGGAGCAGGACACGGAGGCGCGACCCTTGGCGGCAGAACAACAGGTAGGGAGCAAGCGCGAGCCCGCGCCCAACATGGTACGCAACTTCCTGCGCGGGCTGGTCAATGTCTGGATCGTGCTCCATTTCGTGGCGATCTTCTCGGCCGCGGCGACCGCCGGTCCCGGCTCGGAGCTCCATGAATCACTCTGGAAGGTGTTTCAACCCTACCTCCAGGTGCTCTATTTGAATCACGGCTACGGCTTCTTCGCCCCCGAGCCCGCCCCCAGCATGATGCTCGAGTACGAGGCCGTGCTCCCTGATGGCTCTGTCAAGTCAGGGCGAAACCCACCCATCGAGGGCATCCAGCCACGCCTCCTCTATCAGCGAAACCTGCTGCTTACCGAACACCTGCACCTCGCCCCCGCCGACCGCCACGATGAATGGTACAGATCGTATGCCCGCCATCTCTGCCATGCCTTGGGAGCCAGGCGCGTGCGGCTGACCACCCTCGTTCATTCTCCGCCGTCCCCCACCATGGTCCGCTCGGGATACGAGGACGATGACCCGATTCTCTACGAGCGCTTCTATCTCGGAGAGTTTCCATGCGAGGACTGATCCTCTCCCTGGCAACCTATCCGTGGCGGTTCGCGCTCTGGCTCGTCGAGGGCTGGAACACGTTCTGGCACACCCCCGCCGATCCCATCGTGCTCGGGCTCATCCGCGTCTGCACCGGGCTCATGGTTCTCTATACACACGCCGTCTGGGGGCTCGCTCTCAAGGACTTTCTGGGCCCATACGGCTGGGTTAGCCCCGAGCTCGCCCATTCGGTCTCCGGCGGACAGTACGCTTACTCCTTCTGGAACATCGTGCCCGACGCCTGGATGTGGCCCGTCTTTGCGCTCACGATGATCGTTTTCACAGCCTTCACCGTGGGATTCTGCACCCGGATCTCAGCCATCCTGTCGTTCATCGCCATCCTCTCCTACGTCCTCCGCGTACCCGAGGCGCTCTTCGGTCTCGACAAGCTCGAGGTCATCCTGGTCTTCTATCTGGCCATCGGCGATTCCGGCAAGGCGCTCTCGGTCGACCGCCTGCTCAGGAGACGCCGGCAAGGCCCAGCCTGGACCCCAAGCGCAGGCGCCAACCTGGGCATCCGCTTGATCCAGGTCCATATGTGCATGATCTACTTCTTCGCGGGCATTTCCAAGCTCCGCGGACCCGCCTGGTGGACAGGCAACGCCATGTGGCTCGCACTCGCCAACTCCGAATACCGCACGATCGACGTGGACTGGCTGGCCTGGCATCCCTGGATGCTCAATTCTCTCTGCCATCTCACGATCGCCTGGGAGCTCTCGTTCTGCGTGCTCATCTGGCACAGAATGTGGCGCCCGCTCGTGCTCTTAACTTCGGTCTTCTTGCACGCGGGGATCGGCGAGTGTCTCGGTCTTTGGACCTTTTCGCTGATCATGCTGATTGGCTGCATGTCGTTCTTGCCGCCCGAGCCCATCCGGGTCATCCTGGCGCCGATTGAACGCATGTTCCTGGGATCACACGAGGCGGCGGACGCGGGCGAGCCAGCGCGGGCGAGCGCCCACAAAGACGGCGCCCACAAAGACGGTGCTCACAAGGGGGGCGCGGCTCGCCGGCGGAGCTAGAGCCGGCCTGTGCCAGGATCGGGGGCGGTGATGCGGAGTGCGGATTCACGCGGCAACCGCCTGCTGGGGCTCGTCGCCGCGCAGGTGCTCGGCGTGTTCAACGACAACGCCTGGAAGCAAATCATCATCCTGCTGGCCATGGGGCAGGCCGCCACCGAGGGTGAGGGACAGGAAGGCACCGCCGTCGCCCAGATTGTGCTCATGATCCCGCTTTTGATCGTCTCCGCGCCGGCAGGGATGCTCGCCGACCGCCTGAGCAAGCGCACGGTCCTCATCGCCATGAAGGCCGTCGAGGTCGTGATCATGCTCCTGGCCGTCGCGGTGCTCG
>DAIDHX010000184.1 GCA_027451885.1 Planctomycetales bacterium | reverse complement strand
TGCGTCCTCTGTACGAGCAGAACGCGCACGGTCTACGCAACCGCGCGCGGTTTCCCCGTACAGAGACTTAACGCAAACTTGCCATATTAAATGAGGTAAGTTGCTTGATCTGGGCCTTTTTGCGACGGGTCAGGAGATTGGTAAGGGTTGTAAGGATTACAGGGGGGTGTCAGGAGCGTGCCGAGGGGGGTGGGTTCTTGTCTGGAATTGATGGTAGAGTTCAGCAAGCGCCTGGCGGGGATGGGCGTCCTTGAACTTGGGAGCGGGAAGATGCAAGAGGGCTCGACTGTCGCGGAGCGCGGCCGGGATGAGGCTGTGCCTGCGCTGGGTCCATCGGGCACGGGCGACTGGTTGAGTCTTTTGCGCGAGGAGCTGCGGACCACCATCATTCAGGGTCAGGGGCGTTGGTCGCGCGGCTTGTTCGCGATCGCGGGGATTCATCTGGCGACGTTCGTCATTTGCCACCTGATGCACAGGCCAGGCCAGGAGAGCGATCCCAGGCACCTGCTGGCGTGGTTTCTCGAGCTAGTTTCTGTGTTTGTGGCGATGCGGCTGATCGTGGGCAAGGGGTGGTTCTGGAGCCCGCCGGCCATTCACCTGATCGGGCGGATCTGGCTGACGTTTCTCATCCTGTCGTTCTCGCTTTCGACCTTGAACGCTGCGCTTGGCTGGCAGACGCTGTGGTTCAAGGCTGCGTGGGGGACGTTGTCGAGCTTTGTGTTCGCGGTGCTGGCGTGGCTGTTCACCCCCTGGTTCCTTGCGCTTGCGGTGCAGATGTATGCGACCGCGCTTTTGATGGCGCGATTCATGGACTGGAATAATCTGATTTATGGCGGATCGTGGTGCCTTGCGCTTTGCATCCTGGGGATTCGGGCGCGGGGGATTGAGCGTGGGGGGCGATGGAATCAGCCTTCGATGGAGTCGTAGACGGACCAGCCTTCGGCGGCGGCGTTGCGTTGTTTGATGTAGCGGGCGTCATCGAGGAAGAGAAAGGCGGCGAAGATGCCGGTGACTGCGCCTCCGACGTGTGCAAGATAGGCCACGCCGCCGGAGTCTCCGCGTTCGCCGCTGATCGCCCCTGCGCCCAGCCAGAGCTGCATTGCGATCCAGAAGCCGATGACAAGCAGGGCTGGCATGACGGTAATGAACCGAAAGAGGAGCACGCGGATCTGGTTGTGGGGGAACCAGACGACGTAGGCCCCCATGATGCCGGCGATGGCGCCTGATGCACCCAGGGTTGGGGTGACGGAGTCGGGATTCACGGCGATCTGTGCCAGCGAGCCGACCAGCCCGCAGGCGAGATAGACGATGGTGAAGCGGACCGAGCCCAGGACTTCCTCGACATTGTCGCCGACGATCCAGAGATAGAGCATGTTGCCCAGGAGGTGCATCCAGGAGCCGTGGAGAAACATGGAGGTGAGCAGCGTGAGCCGTACGGGGATTGGGCAAGGATAATGCTCAATATTTCGGACTCGCTGCTCGATTTGCGCGCCCCGTCCGAAGTTGTCCCGGACCACGACATTTTCGACGCGTGGCACGAGCTGGGCGAGATCCTTGTTATGAGAGATCTCATAGGGGGTGGCGGCGAAGGCGAGGGTGAATTCATCGCCGAGTTTTTGCTCGACCAGGAAGATGAAGACGTTGATCGCGATCAGGGAATACGTCACGAACGGGGTGATGCGGGTGCGCTGAAGGTCGCCGAGAGGGAGCACCATGGCCACGGCCCGCCGAGGTTTGGTGGAAGCAAGGGCGGGTCGATGCCCCGCCTGTTCGTCCCCCCATAACGTAGGGAGGTTGCGGCCGATTTTCAATTCCGCCGCGGAAAACCGCCGCTGGCAAGGGCTCTCGAGAGCTCGGTTTTGGGCTGGAGGATGCGTTAGTGGACGACGTTGGTCGGCCGGTTGCCCCCGTGGGAATCGGCCTCGAATCGCTCCCATTCCTTGCGGACCTTGGAGAGGCCAAGCGCGCAGAGCTCGAATTGTTCGCTGAGTCGGCGGAGGAGCAGGCTTTCGACATCGCTCGAGCCCAGCCGGCTGGCCATGAAGTAGGACCGCTTGCCCTGCTGCTGGAAGTCGATCAAGGCGTCGCTGGTGCCGCCCCGCAGTTTGTCCACGGCCTCGGGGTAAACCCCTGTCCAGAAAAGAGTAAAGTCGCCGACGTGGCGCAGGCATTCCTTCCGCCGGGTGTGATCGCTGGACGATTCCGCCTGGGCCAGCATGCACGCCACCTGTTGCAGCCGCTGACCGTTCTGGTCCCGGATGCGCCAGACTCCCGAGCTGGGCACGAACTCCGCGAGCAACGACGAAACGTAGCCCACAAGCGAGGGATCACCGATCCCAAGCTCATTCATGAAGGCATATTCCGTCAAACCGCGGAACAACCTGTGGAGCGGATGCGACTCAGGAATCGCACGCGACGTTTCCATCGAGAACACTCCTCAATTCCGGGTGATCTGGGAGTGAAAGACAGCGAACGCGTTGCATCCCGCGCGGGGCGGCGGCGGTCAGTCCGCGCAGGTCTGCGGCACGGGAATCCGGGCAAAAACCTCGCTAGCAAATTTTACGCCACCACTCCGGGCCGGGCAACGAACGCAAGACCGCGGCAAGGTGGTCCACGCGGCTCCCCGAGCCCTGGTTCGTGCGCCTGAAATGCCGGATCTTGCCGCTTTGGGCAAGGCCATTTCGGGGCGCTGCTCGTACAGAACAAGTGAACCGGGCCGGCGACGCCAGGAATTCAGTACGATTCTTTTCGGAGAACCGCCGATGGCGACCCGGCCAGGGCTTCTCCCAGAGCGCCTATTCCGCTCATTCTCGTGGTCACGGGAGGATGTTGACCGAGCGGTTCGCCTTGCTGAGGTTTTTTATTCGTGTCATGATCGAGCGTAAGAGATAACACGGGCTGGGAGTTTGGATTCTCCGCTTGTCCTTCGAGGAGAGGGGGTTTGGTTGCGAATCACCTTCCATGGCGCGACCCGGCAAGTGACCGGCAGCGCGCATCTTCTCGAATTTGGTGAGCGCCGCATCTTGCTGGATTGCGGGTTGTTCGACTCGGAGCGCATGAATCCGGACAGTCCGAATCGGCGTTTTCCGTTCGATCCGCGGTCACTGGACGCGGTGATTGTGTCGCACGCGCACAATGACCATGTCGGCCGGCTCCCCTGCCTGATCAAGGAGGGGTTCAGCGGGCCATTTCTGGCAACACCCGCGACGGTGGACATCACGAGTGTGATGCTCCGTGACAGCGCCCGGATTCAACGCGAGGAAGCGCGTCTGGCGCAGTCCCGCAATCCGGGAGGCGAGCATGTCGAGCCGCTCTTCGACGTGGGGGACGTCGAATGCGTGATCGACCGCATGGAGCGGCTGCCCTATGATCAACCGCGGGAGGTGATTCCTGGGGTCACGCTCACGTATCACGACGCTGGGCATATCCTGGGCTCTGCGATTGTGAAGCTGGATTACAAGGAGCAAGGCGAGGATCGGCGGTTTGTGTTCACGGGCGATCTGGGCCGGCGGAACACGCGTCTGCTGCCTGATCCGACGCCGATCAAGGACATTGACATCCTTGTCTCCGAGAGCACGTACGGCCATCGCGAGCTGGATCCTTACGACCGTCTGATGAAGCAGCTCCATGCGATCATCGCGCGGGCGACGCGTCTGGAGAGCAAGGTGATCGTGCCTGCGTTCAGCCTGGGGCGAACTCAGCGCATGGTTTACTGCCTGCAGGAGCTGTTTGCGTTGCACAAGGCGCGGCCGATTCCGGTTTATGTGGATAGCCCGCTTGCGAGCCGGCTGACCGACATCCATCGGGACCATCCCGAGGCGTACACCCCGATGGCCCGGTCGCTGATGGATGCGGACCCGCTTTACTTTGGCTCGAAGTATGTCGACTTTTGCGCATCGTGGGAGGACTCGCGGCGGCTGAACCATCTTCCTGGGCCGATGGTGATCATCGCGTCGTCGGGGATGTGTGAGGCGGGGCGGGTGAAGCATCATCTGCGGCACGTGGTTTCCGACCCCAAGAACGCGATTGTGATCGTGAGCTACCAGGCGGAGGGAACACTGGGGCGGCAGATTTCCGAGGGGGTCGAGCGGATCCAGATTTTTGATGAGTGGTACGACCTGAACGCGGCGGTTTATGTGCTCGACGGTTTTTCGGGGCATGCGGACCGCAATGATCTGGCCTGGTGGTACGAGCACACGGGCGGGGATATCGAGCACGGATTTCTGGTGCATGGCGAGCCGGAAGCGATCGACGCGCTTGCGCCTGTGCTTCAGCCTTTCGTCCGCGCGCAGGTGCACACGCCGGAGCTGGGCCAGAGCTTCGAGGTTTAGCGTTTAGCGTGGCGGGGGAGCGTGCTCGCTCTGGGCGGGTTCGAGCACGCGGGCGATCTCGGCCAGGAAGTCGCCGATTTCGTGGACGACCTCGTTCCGGGGGCGGTTGATGGCTTCGGCCATGCGTCTCACGATTGCGCTGCCGATGATGATGCCGTCGCAAATCGGGGCGAGGGCCTGGGCCTGCTGGGGCGTGGAGACTCCAAAGCCAACGCAGATTGGCAGGCTGGTTTGGGTGCGCAGCCAGGCGACGGAGTCGGCGAGCTCGCTGGGCACGCCGGTGCGTTCGCCCGTGATTCCGACCACGGAGACATAGTAGATGAACCCGGTCGTGGAGGCCGCGATGCGGCTTGCGCGTTCGCGCGGGGTGGCCGGCGTGATGAGCTGGATCAGCTTGAGATTGCGCGCGGAGGCGACCTCGAGCACGCGGGTGGCTTCCTCGAGCGGCAGGTCGGGCACGATCAGCCCGTCGAAGCCCGCGGTCGCGGCTTCCTCAAGGAACGATTCCACGCCGTGGCGGTGGATGATGGCGTAGGAGACCATCGCCACGATTGGGGTTTGATCGACAGCGCCTGAGCGTTCGGCGCGGAGGGTGCGGACGGTCTGGAAGATCTGAGCGACCTTGATGCCGTGCTCGAGCGCGCGGTGGTAGCTTGCGGCGATGACGGGTCCGTCGGCGATGGGGTCGGAATAGGGAATCCCGACCTCGATGATGTGCGCGCCGCGGGTGGTGAATTCATTGAGCGCCTGCACGGTGGCGCCCAGGTCGGGGTCGCCGGCGGTGAGAAACGGCATGAGCGCCTTGCGTTTGTCGGCGGCGAGGCGAGCGAAGAGAGTGTCGATTCGGTTGGTCATGCGGTGGCTTGTGAGTGTGAGAGGGAGAGGTTGCGTTCGCCGGGGTGGCGGGGCGCGTGATCAGAGCGGCTCGCCGCGGAGGCGTGCGACCTCGTAGGCGTCCTTGTCGCCGCGCCCGGAGAGGCAAACGACCAGGATCTTGCCCTTGCCGAGCCGGCGGGCTTCTTTTTGAGCCTGAGCCAGGGCGTGGGAGGATTCGAGCGCGGGCAGGATCCCCTCGAGCCGAGCGGTCAGGTTGTAAGCCTCGAGGGCTTCGACGTCGGTGATGCTTTCATAGCGGGCGCGTCCGGTCTCTTTCCAGTAGCTGTGCTCGGGCCCCACGCCGGGATAGTCGAGGCCGGCGGAGATCGAATGCACGGGGAGCGTCTGGCCGTCGTCGTCCTGGAGCACGTAGCTCATGCTGCCGTGGAGCACGCCCGGCTGGCCCTGGGTGAGGCTTGAAGCATGCTCGCCCGCGCAGGGTCCGCGCCCGCCGGCCTCAACCCCCACCAGCTCGACCTCGTGATCCGCCACGAATGGGGCAAACATCCCCGCCGCGTTCGACCCGCCCCCCACACACGCCGTCACCGTGTCGGGCAACCGCCCGAAGATCTCCCGGCTCTGGACCCTGGTCTCACGCCCGATCACCGATTGAAAGTCGCGCACGATCATCGGGAACGGATGCGGACCAACCACGCTGCCAATGGTGTAGTGCGTGGTGCGCGACGAGCCCATCCAGTCGCGCATGGCCTCGTTCGTGGCGTCGCGCAGGGTTTTCGAGCCGGCGGAAACCGGCACCACGCTGGCGCCCAGGGTACGCATGTTGAAGACGTTGAGCTTCTGGCGGCGGATGTCTTCCTCACCCATGTAGACCGTGCACTCGATGCCGAAAAGCGCGCAGGCCGTGGCGGTGGCCACACCGTGCTGGCCGGCCCCCGTCTCGGCGATCACACGCGTCTTCCCCATGCGCTGGGCCAGCATCACCTGGCCGATCGCGTTGTTGATCTTGTGGGCGCCTGTGTGATTCAGATCCTCGCGCTTGAGATAAATATCCGCCCCGCCCGCATGCCGGGTGAGCCGTTCGGCATGGAACAACGGCGAGGGCCGGCCCACGTAATTCTTGAGATAACCCGCCAGCCGGGTCTGGAATTCGCGGTCTTCCTTGACTTCCTCGTAAGCGAGCTCGAGCCGGTTGAGTGCGTCGATCAGGGTCTCGGGAACATAACGCCCGCCGAACTGGCCGAAGCGTCCCAGTGAATCCGGCCCTTGCGGCCGTGAGGTGTCCGGCGCGGACTCGCTGGCAACGCTCCTATCGTCTTTCAAGATGCTCGCCATGATACTTCGCTTTCCCGTCTTCCGAGGGCACGATTTCTCTCTTGCGATTGTGGCCCGCTGAGCATTTGGCGGCAAGGGCTTGTGTGCCGCGCCCGGATCGGGAGTGCGGCATGCGCGGGCGGATCGGTCGCCGCGGGGGCTATTTCCGACGGGCGCTGGCGTGCCTATAAAGGATTGATGAGACGCGCTTTGGGGAGGTCTGGCATGGTTCGCACGCTCGGCATCTGGTTGACGATCATGGTTGCGGCCGCTGCCGCCGGCCGATGCGGCGAACCGGAGCCTGCGCTCGACCCTGATCGCGCGGCGGCGGAGCGCGGGCGTCACGCGCTTCTGATCCAGGGATTCTTGAAGCCGGACTGGACGGAATCGGCGTATCGAGCGGTGGGGAGCCAGTGGCCCACGCCCGCGCCTGATCCCGAGCGCGACCAGGCGCGCTATGCCGAGCGATTCCGCGAACGGTATGGCCTGCATCCCGCGCCTTTTCCCAACGACGGCCTGCCGATGGGTCTCAGGCGCGGGCGCAACCCGGATGGCGGCAAGAGCGGCCTGCAAATCGACTGCCTCGTTTGCCACGGCGGATCCATCGGCGGCAAGAGCTATGTCGGCCTGGGCAACACGCAGCTCGACCTGCGCGCGTTGCTCTACGACCTGACGCGCGCGGACGGGCGCAGGCTGCCGCTCTCGACGTTCGTTCTCAACACCTCGCGCGGAACCAATAACGCCGGCCAGATCGCCGCGTTCTTGATCAGCCTGCGCAATCCCGATCTCTCTATTCGCCGCTTTCCGTTGCCGCTCGGTGCCGACCTCCCGGAATGCGACACGCCCGCCTGGTGGCACCTGAAGCGCAAGCGGACCATGTATTACGACGGCCGCACCGACGCCCGCTCCGTGCGCACCAACATGCAGTTTCTGCTGGGTGAAAAGACGCTGGAGGAGCTCAAGAGCCTCGAGCCCACCTTCCGCGACGTGCGCGCGTTTATTCTGAGCCTTGAGCCCCCGCGGTATCCGTTTGCAGTCAACGCGGAAACGAGCGCGCGCGGCAAGGAAGTGTTCGCGGCCAACTGCGCCCGCTGCCACGGCACCTACGGCCCCGGCGGCCGGTATCCGAGCAAGATCATCCCCATCGATGTGGTGGGGACCGACCGCGCCCGGCTGCTTGGGCTTTCCGATCGCCTGGTCGCGCATTTCAACTCGACCTGGTTCGCTGAGCCTTTGCCGGTGCAGACCGAGCGCACGGGCTACCAGGCGCCGCCGCTCGATGGGCTCTGGGCCACTGCGCCTTACCTGCACAACGGCTCGGTGCCGACCTTGCACGCCTTGCTGGATTCGAAAACCCGCCCCGCGCGGTTCACGCGGCCGCGCTCCACGGGCTTTGAGCATTACGACACCCACCACGTCGGCTGGAAATACACCGAGATCGGCAGCGAGGAGCTCGCCAGGCCGCGCTCGGCGTTCGAGGCGGGGTTTTACTTCGACTCGTCCCGCCGCGGGCTGGGCAACCAGGGCCATACCTTCGGCGATCATCTCACCGAAGCAGAGCGCATGGATTTAATTGAATATCTGAAGACGCTCTGATCTTTCGCCGCGGTTAATCGCCCAGGGGCTCGGGCTTCGTGTCGTCGATCTCGGGCTCGGCGGTCTCAAGCGCGCGCGCGACTTCACCGGCCTTGCGCAAGGCGCGGAGCGCGTTTTGGCCCATGATCTTGTGGATATCGGCCGGCTGGTAGCCGCGGTCGAGAAGCGCCTGGGTGATGCGGGGATAGCATGAGACATCCTCGAGGCCGACGGGGGTGGCCACGATGCCGTCGAAATCGGAGCCGAGCCCGACGTGGTCGACGCCGGCGACCTTGACCAGGTGGTCGATATGGTCGGCGACATCGCGCACGGCGCCTTTCGCCGGGCGGGCGGCATCGGATTCGAACCAGAGCTGCATGGCCTTTCGCCGGGCGGCGGGATCGGGAAATTTGGCCTGGATGTCGAACAGGGCCTTGCGCCTCAGCGCGCCGAATTCAGGCACGATGAACCCGGGAAAGAAGTTCACCATCACGACCCCGCCGTTTTGCCGGACCAGCTTGAGAATGTCGTCTGGAACGTTGCGTGGCGACGGGCACCTGGCGAAGGCGCTCGAATGGCTGGCGATCACAGGCGCCCGGGAGACGCGCAGCACGTCGGCCATGGTGGCGGGTGAAACGTGAGAGATGTCGACCAGGATTCCGAGGCGGTTCATCTCACGGACGACGCGTTCGCCAAACGCGGTGAGGCCGTCGTGCCGGGGCACGTCGAGGGCGGCGTCGACCCAGTCGAGCGTGGCGTTATGCGCGAGCGTCATGTACCGCGCGCCAAGCGCATGGAAGGTGCGCAGCAGGGAGAGGCGGTTTTCGATCGCGACGCCTCCCTCGATGCCGATCAAGGAGGCGATCTTGCCCGCCTTGACGATCCGCTCGACGTCGTCGGCCGAATAGGCCATCTCGAGATCGGCCGGGTAGCGCGCGACCATGCGCTTGACGAGGTCGATCTGCTCCATGACCGTGATGGCCGGATCCTTGTGCTCGCTGGGGATGTAAACCGACCAGAATTGCGCCTTGACCCCGCCATCGCGGAGGCGAGGGATGTCGGTGTGGCCGCTCGTGAGCCGCTTCGAGAGATCAAATTTTCGAAGCGCCTGGTCCCCCTCGGTGCGGAGCCGCCAGGGAAGGTCGTTATGGCCGTCGAAGATCATGCCGGCGGCGTGGACCTCGCGGGCGTGGGCGGAAACGGCGGGACTGGTGGGCTGCTGGGCGCGGGCGAGTCGTGGTCCAGCCGCCGCCACGATCAGAACGAGCACCTGGCACCAGAGTGGGTTGGGCCGCCGATGGCGTGATCTGGCGAACGGTCCTGGCATGGAGTCGGCTCCTGGAGAATACGCGAAAGCGGCGTTGATCTGGCGGATCCCTGGCGCTAGGGTTACGATATCGTGCATCGGGCGAGCAGCGACGCTCGTCGCCGGCGGCGGGCGAGGGTCCTGCCGCCCTTTGTTTGTCGATTCAAAGATCGAACGGAGCCAGCCGTGCCTTTCCGTCCCCGCAAGAAGAAGTTCCGCCAGACGAAGTTCCACCGTTGCTCGCGCTGCGGCAGCCAGATCCGCCGCAGGACTGCCCGGTGCAAGCGCTGTTCCGAGCCGCAAAAGCGCAAGTGATTCGTTTCTGGTGGGTTGCGGTGCTGGGCGGAGGCTTCACGGCGGACTAATCGAGCGGGCGGGTGCCGGCTGGCACTCCGGTGACGCTGGAGCGGCTGATCACCTTGACCGACAGGTCGCTGGTCACGCGAATCTGGCAGGCGAGCCGGATTCCGGCCGGGAGGTCGACCTCCCGCGCGAGCCGTTCTTGCTCTGCCTGCTCCATGGGCGAGACCTCGCCGGCCAGGATTTCGACACGGCAGGTGGTGCAGCGTGCGTTGCCGCCGCAACGGTGCATGATGTCGATCCCGGCGTCCTCGATTGCGAGCACGAGCTTCTTGCCGCTTTCCACCTCGAACGACTTCTCACCTTCGACCGTAACCGTGGGCATGGCCCCTCCGCGACTGGAACCGGAATCTGGCGGGGCCGACCGACCGTCGCAACGACCACCGCGCGGAAGGTAGTGTACCGCTCTCCCAGGGAGCAGCCAAGCACTGGCACGCTGCGCGGGTGATCGGGGTTGCACGCGGGGCTCGTGGCGGGCGAGGCGCGCCGTTCGGAGTCTTGCAAGGGTCTGGTCACTGTGCCATAGTTCACGAGCTTTCGAGGATGCCGTGCGGTGTTTTCCTGGCGCCACGTCTGAGGGATTCCGGCTCTTGCGAAAGCCCAGGCGCGGCTGGCGCGGGCTCGTGAGATCGTCGCGTGCGGCAGGACGGCGGCGGGCAACGCGTCCCCGCCTTTCGTTGCCTGCGTGAACGCGCGGGGGTCATGAGCAATGAAGTGGCAAGCTGGTCTTTATCTCATCGCGGTGCTGGTACCGCTGTTCGCCTTCGCGGTGCAGGCGGTCTTCCTGCGCGGGCTGAAGCGCAGGTGCGTGGTTGTGGCCACGGCGGCGGTGGGGTTTTCGTGCCTGCTGTCGGTGATCGGATTTGTCGACTATTTCGGGTTCGAGGCGGCCTGGTTGTCCGCTGGGCATGGGGTGCAAAGCGGACCTGGCGCGCGGGAGGCGGAGACCGGGCCCGTGGTCTGGCGCGCGAGCGCGGACTGGGTGGTGCTCGGCGGCGCGGCCGCGGGCACCGAGGACCGCCCCGGGCTCACCGTCGCCAAACCCTCGCTCGTGATCCCACTTGGAATCGCCGTCGACAACCTGGGGGTGATCATGTTTCTCATGGTCACCTTCGTCGCCACGCTGATCCACGTCTACTCGATCGGCTACATGCACGCCGATCCCGGGTACCCGCGCTTCTTTGCCTATCTGTCGCTCTTCACCTTCTCAATGCTGGGCCTGGTCGCCTCGTCGAACCTCTTCATGACGTTCCTTTTCTGGGAGCTGGTCGGCCTTTGCTCGTATCTGCTGATCGGCTTCTGGTACCAGGAAAAGGCCAATTGCGTCGCGGCCAACAAGGCATTCCTTGTGAACCGGGTGGGCGACCTGGGCATGATGGTGGGCCTGGGGTTGCTGTGGTCGACGCTGGGCACATTGACCTTTGAGGAGATCAATCAAGGGCTGCGCGACGGCTCTGGCCAGTGGAATGTGAAGACAGGCGACGAGGGGCGGGACGTTGTTGTTTTGCAGGAGGCGCGATCGGGCGAGCCGGTTGTGAATCCGATCACCCAGGAGCGGCGGCAGATTCCGATGGGGCTGCTCACGCTGGCGGGTCTGGGGATTTTCGCGGGGTGCGTGGGCAAGAGCGCCCAGTTCCCGCTGCACGTCTGGCTGCCAGACGCGATGGCCGGCCCGACGCCGGTCTCCGCCCTGATCCACGCCGCAACGATGGTCGCCGCGGGGGTGTTCCTGGTCGGGCGGTTCTACCCGCTCTTCACCGAGGAGGTGCTGCTGGTGATCGCCTACACCGGCGGGATCACGCTCCTGATCGGGGCCACGATCGCGGTGGTGCAGACCGACTACAAGCAGGTGCTGGCGTATTCAACGGTGAGCCAGCTTGGGTTCATGATGCTTGGGCTGGGCGTGGGGGGCTGGGCGGCGGGGCTGTTTCATCTGGTCACGCACGCGTTTTTCAAGGCCCTGCTCTTCCTGTGCGCGGGGAGCGTCTACCACAGCGTGCACACCTATGAGATGCCAGAGCTGGGGGGCCTGCTCAAGAAGATGCCGACGACGGCCTACGCGATGCTCGTGGGCACGCTGGCGATCTCCGGCGCGCCGTTCTTCGCGGGGTTCTATTCGAAGGACGCGATTCTGACCGCCGCGCTTGCGCGTGTTCATGAAAGCCCTGAGCATATGTTGCTGTTTGTGCTGCCGGCCATCGGGGGGGTGCTCACGGCGTTTTACATGTTCCGGCTGTGGCTTTTGATCTTCAGCGGGGAGTCGCGGAGCAAGCATCTGGGCCAGGGCGATCCGGTTGCGCGGGCGTACGAGAGCCCGGAGATCATGACGCGGCCGCTGGTGATTCTGGCGGTATGCAGCATCTTTGTGGGCTGGACGGTGCAGCTTGGGCTGCCGCCCGTGATCGGCCCGCGCCCGGTCCTCGAGCAGATGCTCGAGTATGGCGCCCCCGCCTGGCTCGAGCAGGGTCAAGGCCCGCACTGGCTTGCGCTTGGCGCGTCGCTCGCGGTTGCCGGGATCGGCGCAGGGCTCGCGCTGCTCTACTACGCTCCCAGCGGATTGCCGCATTTCACCGCCAGGCGCTTGAGCGCCGCCCACGCCGCCGAGACCTATCCGGTCTTGCAGCAGTTCCTGCTCAAAAAATGGTACTTCGACCCGCTCTACGCCTTCCTGTTCGTGCGCCCCACACGCGCGCTGGCACGCCTCTTCGCCCGCTTCGATCAGACTCTGGTCGACGGCCTCGTGAACACCGCCGCCGCCGCGACCGCGCTGCTCAGCCGGCTCGAAGGGTACTTCGACCAGTTCGCCGTCGACGGCCTGGTGAACCTGCTCGCCAGGGCCGTCTATCGCCTCGGTGAGCTCAGCCGCCTGATCCAGACCGGCAGGCTGCGAACGTATCTCCTGTTTCTGACGATCATGCTTGTCGGCCTGTTCGCGGGCGTGATCGCCTGGGTCCACGGCTAGCCCCGAACCAAAACGCCCGGAGTGCTCCCCTTGCCTGAACCCAGTCCAAATCGCCCCCTTTTGGGATACGCCCCATGAGCGACAACCTTCTGCTCTCCGCGCTCTGGTTGATCCCGGTGATCGGCATGATCGCCGTTCTGATCGTCCCCAGGTCGAGACTCGACCTCATGCGCTGGATCAGCCTGGGCTCGACCTTCGCGGTGCTCGTGCTCGCGGTCGTCATCCTGGGGATCTATCTCGACCGCCCCGAGGCGCAAACATCCCTGCGCGAGCGCGGCGCCCAGAATGCGCTGCTGGCCGTGGGGGGCGAAGGCGCGGTCGAAGTGGCGGAATCGAAGTCCGGCTCGTTCGATCTCATGGCGCGCAGCCCGTGGATCCCCTTCTTCAACATTCAGTACTACATCGGCGTCGACGGCGTGAACCTCAGCCTGATCCTGCTGACCGCGCTCATCGCCTTCCTGGCCTGCCTGGCCTCCTGGAACATCACCCACCAGCCGAAGGGGTATTACAGCCTCTTTCTTCTGCTCACGGCGAGCATGACCGGGGTATTCCTGTCACTGGATCTAATTCTATTTTATGTATTCTTTGAAGTGATGCTCCTGCCGATGTACTTCCTGATCGCGATCTGGGGCGGACCCATGCGGGACTACGCCGCGATCAAGTTCTTGCTGTATACCCTGTTTGGATCGGTCTTCATCCTGGTGGCGATCCTGATCCTCTACTTCTACCCTGGGGGTTCGGTTCGCGGTTTTCAGGGCCATTCGTTCGATCTTGTGGAACTGACGAGCGTGGTCACGGAGTCGGGCTATTATCCGCGCTCGGTGCAGGGCTGGGTGTTCCTGCTCTTCCTGGTTGGGTTTCTGGTCAAGCTGCCGTCGTTTCCGTTCCACACCTGGCTGCCCGACGCGCACGTGGAAGCGCCCACGCCGATCAGCATGATTCTGGCCGGGATTTTGCTCAAGATCGGCGGCTACGGCATGGTGCGGCTGGCGTGGCCGCTGGCGCCCGCCGGCGCCTATGACTGGTCGATGGTGGTGGCGGCGATCGGCGTCTTTAGCATCCTCTATGGCGCGCTTGTCGCCATGGCGCAAAACGACTTCAAGAAGCTGGTCGCGTATAGCTCCGTGAGCCACATGGGGTTTGTGACGCTGGGGATGGCGTCGATGGCCCTCTTTTCACCCGTGGATTCCTCGCGGCTCGATCCCCGCTACTACGCTTTTGGCGTCAATGGCGCGATGTTCATGATGCTGGCCCACGGGATCACATCCGCCGGCATGTTCTTTCTGGTCGGTGTGATTTACGACCGGGCGAAGACGCGCGAGCTCGACAAGCTGGGCGGACTCAATAACGTCATGCCGCTTTATGGTTCGATGTCGTATGTGATTTTCTTCGGCGCGATGGGGCTGCCTGGGCTGTGTGGATTTGTGGCTGAGGTCTTCGTGGTGCTGGCGGCGTTTCATTACAGTGTTTCGCTTGGCACCCTCGCGGCCGCGGCCATGATTCTTACCGCCGGTTACATTCTCTGGACCATTCAGCGGGTGTTTTTGGGACGGAACGAAAGCTGGAAGGACCTGCCGGATCTCAACGCCCGCGAGTTTCTGATCGCCGTGCCGCTCGTGATCTTGACGATTGCGCTGGGGATTTTCCCCCAGGCCTTGATTCTGAACTGGGTGGGGCCGTCGGTCGACCAGACCGTGCAAGGGATCGTCTCCGCCCGCGAGCTCAATGTGCAGCCCGGCCAGATTCCCGCACCCCGGTCGGCCGGGGCTGGGCTGCCCGCGGGCGCTCGGGCCGCTGTGGCCCAGGCCCAGGAACATTGAGCATGCAGGCGAAAGCCGCGGCCCCCACGAGCCGCGCTCACGCTCGCCGCGCTCATTCCCGCACGGATTGATCTTGCCCGATTTGGGTACCTGGGGTAGCGTCACGGCTCACCTCGAAATCACAGCGCGCACGGGCAGATTCGTGGGGCGAGCCAGGACGGTTCGCAAGCGAATGATCGCGGCCGGACAAGGGAGAGAAGAACCGTGATGCGACCCTGGTCAGGGATGGCCTTGGCGGCGCTCGTCGCCGGTGGATCAATCGTGGCGTTCGCGGGCATGTCCCCGGACGATTCCACTGGCAAGAAGCCTGCCCAGCCGCCTCAAACTCAAGCCAACCCGGCCCCGTCGGCGGCTGGACAACCCGCGCGGCCCCTCACCGCCACCGCGCCCGTCGTGCAACTCCAGCTTTTTGTGGCCGGGCTCTCGCCAGACGGCTGCGATGTCGAGATCAAACCCGGCAATCCGAATTGCAAGTTTCACCTTACAATCGGCAAGAAAACCCCACAAAAGATCCACGTCGCCGCCGATGGCCGCGCCAGGCTCGAATTGCGTGATGTCGAGGTCACAGGCGCGGATCGAACCTGCACCATTGCTGTCACCGTTCACGAACCGGGCCAACCCCCCAAGACCGTGCATCGCGGGTTTCGTCTCAATTCCCACGCCCAATTCGCCGATCCCAACCACACAGCGGCGATTCCCTCCTTTAACTGCTATCTCAGCTCCCCATCCAAAATCGCCAGGGCGGAGAAGTCGCGCTCACGGACGAAATAATCCAGGAATCCTTGGCGAAATTCTTCTTTGTTAAGGCAAAGGACAGTCGTCTGCGCGTCTCATTACGGATTTTACGATTTCTTCATAGAGATGCTTGACATTATGGTTGGGCAAGTCCACGATAAGCCTGGAGCTTGACGCAACACACTATCCTGCAAGGCTTGAGTGCTGTTCAGGCTACGATGAAAGAATGCTTCACGCCTCCGGGAGTTAAGCCGATCCGTTTCGGCTGTTGCTCGCCTTAAATGGCCTTGAACGAATTCCTCGGCCTGCGAGGGATTCTCAAATCTTGATCTCCCGGCGATCTCCGTCGTCCTCTCCCCAGGGCGAGCGGAGCATTACTGGTTTGCATGCAAGGAGCTTCCATGCGGCAACGCGCGATCGTGACCTGGCTTTTGCTTTGCGTGCTCGCTTTTCCGGCGGGGTTGATGGTTGGCTGCGGTCCTGAGGGCGCTGGCTCTGCGCCCAAGCTGAAGGGCTCGAAGGACGAGATCCAGAAGCAGATGCAGCCGCCGGGAGAGAAGGGCGTGGGACACAAGCGGCGATGAAGACGTGGCTGACGCCGCGGATCGAGCGTGGCGCGCGATCTGGTCGCGCGCTGCTGAGCCCGAGGCTGGGTTCTTTTTTGAGAGGGGGTTTCGATGCGTCGAATGAGGGACGACCAGGCTGTCCGACGAGGCTTCACGCTGATCGAGCTGCTGGTGGTAATTGCAATCATCGCCGTTCTGATCGCGCTTTTGCTTCCTGCCGTGCAGGCTGCCCGCGAGGCGGCCAGGCGCGCCCAGTGCACCAACAATCTCAAGCAGATTGGACTCGCGTGCCATAACTATGTCTCGGCCAACGATGCCTTCCCGCTCGGTACCTACATGATGTACCCGCCGGGAAATCCGTCCGCGACTCCTTGCTCGGGCTTTCACGAGCAAAGCGTCTTCGTCCGGCTCTTGCCCTACCTCGAGCAGAACAGCGTTTACAACGCGTTCAATGCCCAGGTGCACTTCGTCTTCCCGCAGAACTCGACGGTGCAGGTGACGGGGCTCACGGCCATCTGGTGCCCGAGCGATCCCTCGGTCATGAACAACAGCACGGTCAACTTCCCCTGGGGCATGCGGTTCACAAGCTACAAGGGAAACGCCGGCACGTGGTTCTCCCCCTCGCGCTATGCCGACCCGCTGTGCACGCAGTACAACTTCTCAACCCAGCTTAGCCAGGCGAATGGAGTTTTCTACTTCTACAGCAACACCAGGATGTCGTCGATCACCGACGGCACAAGCAATACCATGCTCATGAGTGAATGGGCTTATGGTAAGCTGAGCCAGGGGGACCAGGCGTGCTGGGGTTGGTGGACTTCCGGCAACTACTCCGACACGATGTTCACGGTGTCGTACCCGATCAACCCATTCAACAAGGTGACCGACCTGGGTACGGGCACGGGGATCAATTCGGACCTGTTCACGTCGGCGGCCTCGAGCTTCCATCCTGGGGGCGCGAATTTTGGCTTCTGCGACGGCTCGGTGAGGTTTATCAAGGATTCGATCCAGACGGCGCCCATTGGCATGACGGGAGCCTATCCGTTTGCGGCGAACATCATTCCGGGGCCTGGCAATACCTTCCAGATGATCGGCAACATGTCGGTCTACCAGTCGCTGGGAACTCGTGCTGGCGGCGAGGTCGTGAGCGCTGATCAGTACTGAGAACGCGCCCTGATTGCGGGGGCGTTCTGGGGTATCAAGATGGGGCAGACGCGCAACCGTTCGCCCGGCTTGCGCGGGCTGCCCCGTTTTGCCTTGATGGGATCGAGACCACATTTCCTGGGAGGGGCAAACACCGATGAAAGGTCGACTGAATCGCCGCGACTTCATGAGCAGCACGGCGGCGAGCGTGGGCACGCTTGCGATTGGGGCGGCTGCGCCCAAGACGGTGGGAGACAGGGCGCCGATCGTGATTGCGAGCGGCAACGGTCTGCGTGCGGTTGAGCGTGCGATGCAGCTTGTGCGGGGCGGGCACGATCCGCTCGACGCGGCGATCGAAGGGGTGGCGATTGTGGAGGCCGATCCCAATGACCATTCGGTCGGGCTCGGCGGCTTGCCGAATGAGGAAGGCGTGGTCGAGCTTGATGCGGCTGTGATGCACGGCCCGACGCACGGCGGCGGCTCGGTGGCGGCCATTCGCAACATCATGCATCCGGCGGCGGTTGCCCGGCAGGTGATGCAGCGCACGCGGCACTGCCTGCTGGTGGGTGAAGGTGCGCTTGACTTTGCCCGCGCCCACGGCTTTCCGGAAGTCAATCTGCTGACCGTCGAGGCGCGCAAGATCTGGCTGCGCTGGAAGGAAACGCGCGACGCCAATGACGACTGGCTCCCCGAGCCGGAAGACAAGGTCGCGGCCTATGTGCGCGAGACGCTGGCCAGGCGTATCACCGGCACTATCCACTGCTCGGTGCTGGATACACATGGCGACCTGGGCTGCACCACGACGACCTCTGGGCTCGCCTTCAAGATTCCGGGCCGGGTGGGGGACTCGCCGATTCTGGGTGCGGGGCTGTACCTGGATAACGAGGTTGGCTCGGCCGGCTCGACGGGTCTGGGCGAGGCGAACCTGCTCAATCTCTCGAGCTATCTCGTGGTCGAGGGGATGAGGCGTGGGCTTTCGCCCAAGGACGCGATCATGGAGACCTGCAAGCGGATTGCGACGACGAGCGTGCGAGATCCCCGGCGCAGGCGTGGCGATGGCAAGACGACGTTTAATGTGTCGTTTTACGCGGTGAACAAGAAGGGGCAGTACGCCGGCGGCTGTATTTATCCTGGCGGCAGCATGGCCGTGCACGATGGTACAAGCGCGCGGGTGATTGGTTGCGACTCGCTGTACGACAAGTGAGCTCAATCGTCGTCGAATGACTCGAGCGCGGGTTCGAGCTCGGGTGCGGGTTCTTCGAGCGTGGTGGCTGCGCCTGCCTCGGCGGTCGCGGCTGCCGGGCGGGCGCCTGTGCCCGAGCGCTGGCCGACCAGGCGGGTCGCGCCCTGGCCCACGATCGATTCGAGGGCCTCGACCAGGCCCTGGTCGTAGCGTACGCGCAGCGACGCACCTGCCTTGTAAACGGCCTTGCGCACATTCTCCACGCCTGTGAGCTCGAAGTAGAGCTCCACTCTGCCCAGGCGGCCGCGGACAGCGCGGAGCAGCCGCTCGAGGACCTCCGGCGGGTGCGCGCGTTTCTGAATCTGCACCACCACGCCCCGCGCCAGCTCGCTCGGCCCTTGCTCGATCGGCACAATCTGCGTGATGACCACCTCGGGCGGGTCGCGGCGGCGGTCGAGCGTCCCCTTCACGAAGCCGATCAGGTCTTTCTGCACCAGATCGGCCAGCTTGGCGAAGTCCTCCGGCCAGAGCATGGCCGCGGTCGATCCCGTGAGATCCTCGAACGTCAGCTTGGCCATCCGCGTGAGCCCGGAGCGGCTCTTCTGCACGTTGCGGAGGATGACGTTGGAGATCATGCCGCCGAGCACGACCTCCGCCTTGTCGGGCATTTTGCCGAGATCGCAGACGCTATGGGTGGAAAGCTGATGGAGCAGCTCGGCGTGGCGCGCCAGCGGGTGGCTGCTCATGTAGAAGCCCAGGGCCTTCTTTTCTTGCGCCAGTCGCTCGCCTTCGGACAGTTCCGGGATATCGGGCAGGTTGGACTCGTGCTGGGCATGGCGGCCGTTGCCGTTTGCGCCCTTGTGGCCATTGCCGTTACCGTTACGCGCGACCGAGTCCAGCTCGTCGAACAGCCCGCGCTGGCCGCGGCGGCGATCCTCCTGCTTCGATTGGCCGGCCTGGAGCGCCCGCGGCAGGATCGCCAGAAGCTGCGACCTCCGCGCGCCGAATCGATCAAACGCCCCCGCGTGAATCAGCGTCTCCACGCACGCCTGGCTGACCTCCCGGCTGGACACGCGCTCGCAAAAATCCTCGAGCCCGTGATAGGGCCCATCCTGGTCGCGCGACTTCACGATCGCCTCGACCGCCTTGAAGCCAACCCCCTTCACCGCCCCGAGCCCGAACACAATCTTGCCCGAATCCGTCGCCTGAAAATCGAGCCGCCCCTCGTTGATGCTCGGCGCCAGGACCTCGATCCCCATGCGACGGCAGTCTTCGATATGTTCAACAAAGAATTTATCGCGCTCGGCGCCGTCCATCTCGGAAGAAAGCACCGCGGCCATGAACTCGGTCGGGTAATGCGCCTTGAGGTACGCCGTTTGATAGGCCATGAGGGCGTACGCGGTGCTATGCGACTTGTTAAAGCCGTAGCCGCCGAAGAACTCGATCAGCTCGAAGATCTTGGTCGCCTTGTCTTTTTCCAGCCCGCGCTC
>DAIDHX010000183.1 GCA_027451885.1 Planctomycetales bacterium | reverse complement strand
AACGCCGTTCCGAAGGCGGTGATGAGCGCGAGCCAGTAAATCACCGTGTAGACCCAGCCCCAGCCCAGTTCGCCCGACTCGTGTGCGGCGACCGAAAGCGCGAGCAGGATCTCGTCCTTGCTGAAGAAGCCGGCGAGCGGGAACAGCCCCGCCAGCGCCAGGCCGCCCACGCCGAACGTGAGGCAGGTGTATGGCAAGCGGTGCCGCAGGCCGCGGAAGCGGCGGATGTCGATCACATCCCCCATCGCGTGCATCACGCTGCCGGCCGCGAGGAACAGAAGCGCCTTGAAAAACGCGTGCGTGAACAGGTGGAACATACCGGCGACCACGGCAAGCTGCACTCCGGAGCCGACGCCAGCGCCCAGACCCATGAACATGTAGCCAAGCTGGCTGACCGTGGAGTACGCCAGAATGCGCTTGAGGTCGGTCTGGGTGACGGCGATCGCGGCCGAGAGCACGGCCGTGGCGCAGCCGACGATCGCGATCACGAGCGGCACGGCCGGGGCGTATGACACGAGCGGCATCGACCGCGCCACCAGGTACACCCCCGCGGTGACCATCGTGGCCGCGTGGATGAGCGCGGAGACCGGCGTGGGGCCTTCCATCGCATCGGGCAGCCAGACATAGAGCGGGATCTGGGCGGACTTGGCGGTCGCGCCCCAGAAGAGCAGGAGCGGGATGCCGACCGCCGCGGTGTAGCCCATGGCGTCGATCGTTTCCTTGCTCAGGATCGAACCGTAGCTCAGGTCATGATTGGGGGCCACCGTCCACATCCAGAAGATGGCGATGGCGAAGCCGAAATCCCCGATCCGGTTGGTGAGAAACGCCTTCATCGCGGCGTCCGACGCGCTTGGCCGCTTGTGCCAGAAGCCGATGAGCAGGTAGCTGCAAACCCCCACGCCTTCCCAGAACACATACGTCAAGATGTAGTTGTTCGAGAGTACAAGCCCGGTCATCGAAAAGACGAACAGGCCGATCAGCGCGAAGAATCGGGGATATCCCGGATCCCCTTGCATGTAGCCCGAGGCGAAGATCGCCACCAGGCAGGAGACGAAGGTGACCATGGAGAGCATCATGGTCGAGAGGCCGTCGACCCGGTACTCGAAGGGAATCTCGAGCCCGGAAATGGTAAGCCAGCGCCCCACCTGAGCGACGGCGTCGGGCTGGGCGGAGAGAAGCGCGCCGAGCGAGACGATGAAGGCCGCGCCGATGCCCGCCACGACGGGGACGTGCGGCTCGACCTTGATCCGCTTGCTCCCCAGGAGCGCGAGTGCCGCGCCCGCCAGCGGGAAGATGGGGATCAGCCAGGCGATTTTGATCCAGAATCCAGCCACGAATCGACTCTCCTCGTTGTCCGCCGCGTTCTTGTGTTCCTGCGCTGACAGGGAAGCCGCCGCCCTGCCCGGGTTGCTGCGTTAGGTACGCCGTTCGATCGTGGCCTGGCGCGAGTGCTCGGGCTCGTGACCGGCGGGAATCAGCCTGGGATAGGATTCAGGACCGGGGACGGCGACAGCCGGCTCGGCCTCGGCCTCCACCGGCTCGATCGGCGGCGCGTCCGCCTCCCGCACCGCGCTCCAGACCGTGGCGTCAAGCGACGACTTGCGCTGGTAGAGCACAACCACAAGCGCAAGCGCGATGGACGCCTCGCAGGCCGCGACCGTAAGGATGACGATCGTGAAAATCTGCCCCGTCCACGTCCCATGGTAGCGGCCGAAGGCGATGAGCCCGAGCACCACGCCCTGGAGCATCATCTCGACCGACAGGAACATCACGATCAGGTTGCGCCGGGTGAGGAAACCCAGCATGCCGAGGCTAAACAGCGCGGCCCCGACGAGCAGATAGTTCCTCAGAATCTCGATTGTGAAGACATCCGGAGCGGTCATCGCGTTTGATCATCCCATCGTGCGGTTCAGTGAAGGATTGCGGGTCAATTCCCGAGTGTTCAGATCGCCTGTCCCCGGCCCGTCGCTTGCGGCCGGGGCCGCGGGTTGGTGATCACGATGGCGCCCACAAGCGCCACGAAAAGCAGCACGCCGGAGAGCCCCGCGGTGATCAGGTGGTCGGTGTAGAGCGAGCCGCCGATGCCGGCCACCTGCGGCTTTTCCGCCCCCTCGCCGCCGTGGATCCGGTTCGTGGCGGGGGACGCCTGATCGATCACGGTCAACATCGCACTGTGCTTGTGCAGCCGGAACCGTTCGACCAGGCTCTCGATCCGCGAGAACGAGGTCTCCGCCCGGAACTGCTGCTCGCGGGTTTCGATCGGCCCGCTCGTGTCGGTCGAAAGCGTGGCGATCGACGCCAGCAGGCACCACAGCAATACGAAGCAGGAGACCGTGGCCGGCCCAGGCGAATGCGCGGCCCGGTCGTAGACAGCGCGGCCTTCCATCTGGGCCAGCATGATCACGAACAGGAAGGTAACGATGATCGCGCCGGCGTAAACGATGATTGTGCCGGCGGCCAGGAACGAGGCCCCCGCCAGCAGAAACAGCCCGCCGGTCGAGAGAACCACCGATGCGAACCAAAGCGCGCTATGGACCGGGTCCCGCGCGGTCACCATCAGCAGGGCCGACGCCACGGCCGCCACCGCGAACAGGTCGAAAAACGTGGTCGCCACAAAGTCAGCCAGCGGCGACAGCAGCGCCGCGAACAGCACAAGCGCCAGCACCGCGGCCTGCGCGCCTGCCTTGTAGGCCAGCCCCGCCCGCGTGCCCTTGCGCTTGTGGGGCAGCATCAGGTAAGCGCCCAGCCCGCCCAGGGCGGCGATCAGTGCGGCCAGGATGGAATATTTGGTCATCATGGAGTCAGGTTCTTCCGAATGCGTTCGCGTTAAGGCGGTGAGTTCCGCGATCAGCCCGGGGCGAGCTCGGTCGTGGGGGAGCCGAGCGCCCGTTCGGGGGGCTTGCCGTACTTCATGGGTTCCTGGTTGCTCGTGGCGTCGAACACCGACAGCAGCTTGGCCTTGTCGAAGATCATCTGCTCGCGCGACAGGCCGGTCAGGTCGTAGAGCCCGGTGAGCTCGATCGCCTCAACCGGGCATGCCTCCTCGCACATGCCGCAATAAATGCAGCGGAGCTCATCGATCACGAAGCTCTCGGGATACTTTTCGCGATCGGGCCAGGTTTCCGGGGCCGTGGCGCCCACGATGTCAATGCAGTGGGCTGGGCAGGCCGTGGCGCACAGCATGCAGGCCACGCATTTCACCCGGCCTTTTTCGTCCCGATTCAGCCGGTGCACGCCGCGATAGACCGGGCTGGGCACGTGCTTCTCATCGGGATACTGCACCGTGATCGCCTTGTTGCGGAACATCACCCCCGCGATATGCCGCGCGGTGACTCCCAGACCGACGGCGATCTGCGGCAGGAAAAACCGGTCGGCGAGCGAGAGCTCGGGAGGCTTCATCTGCTTCAGGCACGGGTCGTCGGCACGCACGTCGTTTCCTCTCGTTCTCGGTCGTTGATTGGGTTTCGAATCTCGGGCATCGCCGCCAGGCCCTAGCCGCGCACGATCTGGAGCACGACCGCCGTCGCAAATAAATTCAAAAGCGCCAGCGGAATGAGCGACTTCCACGCCAGATCCATGAGCTGATCGTAGCGGAATCGCGGCAAGGTCCAGCGGATCCACATCATGAACAGGATCACCGCCGCGACCTTGACGCTGAACACCGAGAGCTTGGCGATCGCCGCGATCCAGCCCACGTCCTTGTAATTCAGGTAAGGCAACAGCCCCCAGAGATCCCAGCCGCCGCCGAAGAGAATCACCGTGAGCGCACTCACCGTAATCACATGCACATATTCGCCCAGGAAGAACATGCCGAACTTCATGCCGGAATATTCGGTGTGGAACCCGCCCACGAGCTCCTGTTCCGACTCGGGCAAGTCGAACGGCAGCCGGTTGGTCTCGGCGAACGCGGAGACCAGGAAGATGATAAACCCGAGCGGCGAGACGAACACGCCCCAGACGTGATGCTCGTTTTGCCAGCGGATGATGGCGTTCAGGTCGAGCGAGCCGGTGATGAGCACCATGCCCAGGATCGACAGGCCGAGCGGGATCTCGTAGCTGATGAGCTGGGCGCTTGAGCGCAGCCCGCCGATGAACGAGTACTTGTTGTTCGAGGACCATCCGGCCAGAATCACGGCGTAAACCGCCAGGCTGCCGACCGCGAAGACCCAGAGAATGCCGATGTCGACATAGGGGGCGATCTGGAAGTCCATCACCTGGTTGGGCCCAACCGGTCCGAAGGGGACGACGGCGAAGCCGAGCAGCGCGGCGATGATGGCGATCACCGGCGCGATCAGATAGAGCGGTTTGTTCACGTAGGCGGGCAGCACCCCCTCCTTGAGCAGCATCTTGGCGCCGTCGGCCAGAGGCTGGAGCAAACCAAAGGGGATGCCGAATTCGGAGCCCGCGCGGTTGGGACCGATCCGGTCCTGCGCGTAGGCGGCGATCTTGCGCTCGACCCAGATGAGATACGCCACCGCGCCCATCAGGACGTTCGCCACGATGAAGATCTTGATCAGGATGCCGATCGCCGCCATGAAACAATTCCTCGAATGCCGTCTATACCCACCACGCCTGTCGGACCGGGTTGATCGCCCTTAACGCATCCGCGCTGCACCTTGCGGCACGAACCAGCTATCCACGAACGGCGGCGCCGCGTCCGCCGGGCCCGCGGACGCCCCCTCGAGCGCGATGCCGTATTCTGGGATCTGTGCGCCCCGGGCCGCGGCGAAGGCGGGGATCTCGGCCGCCAGCTCGGCCAGAATCGCCTTCGAGCTCACCGGGCTCGCGCCGTGATTGAGCAGGATCGCGGCCAGATCGAGATCAGGCAGCGAGCCGTCGCGCGGCGGCAAGGACGCGGCCGAGTATTGCAACCGTCCCAGGGCATTCACGTAGGAGCCCGCCTTCTCCGCGAAGGTCGCCCCCGCGAGCACCACGTCGGCCTGGTGCGCGAGCGGGGTCAAAATCGAATCCTCGACGACGATGAAATCGAGCCGGCCGCGGAGCAGATCGGCGGTTTCCTGGTCGATCCAGGGCTCCACCGCGCTTGAGACCGCGAACAAACCCTTCACGCCCCCGGCCTTCACCTGGTCGAGCAGATCGCCAAATTCGAGCACCCGCCCCTCGAAATGCTGGAGAACCGCGGCCACGCCCCGCCGATTGGGGCACTTCTCGGCCCGGATCGTGAACGGCCTGGGTGCGATGAAGCTCGTGTCGCCGGTTCGGCCCTTCGTCATGTCCGGGGTGAAGGTTTGATCTTCCCCCTTCACGGGCACCGGTCCCAGGACCAGCACGTTCGCCGGATTGAGCCCCTTGATGTAGCGGGCGAACAGATAGGCTTCCTCGACGGTGAGGAACGGTGAGAGCATGGCCGCGACCTTGCCCCCGGAGGCCGCCAGCTCCTTGAGCCGGTCGCCCGCCGCCTTGATCGCCTGATCGACCGGCGTGGGGCGGTGCGCCTCGCCTTCCTTGAGATACATCGCCGTGAGCAGGTCGGGCGAATTCGCCGCCTTGTACGAGTAACGCCCCTCGTCGCAGATCCAGTAATCGTTCACGTGCGGATTGTGCCGCGGCTTGTACCGCCAGAGCGTGCCCCGGTTCTCCTCCGCGCTCACGTTGCACCCGGTCGCGCACCCCGCGCAGACGGCGTCATGTTTCGACAGGAACCAGGCCCGCTGCTTGTGCAGAAAATCCTTGTCGAGAAGCGCGCCCACCGGGCAGATATCGACGACATTGCCCGCGAGCGGGTTGTCCACAGGCGCGCCAGGGAAGACGTCGATCTCGGCGTGGGAGCCTCTGCGCATCACCTGGAGCTCGCCCGTGTGGGTGATCTCCCGCGTGAACCGCACGCAACGCGTGCACATGATGCAGCGGTCGGCGTTGAGCTGAATCCCGCTCGAAACCTCCTTGCGGGGGTTGACCGCGCGCTCCTCGACGAACCGGTGCACCGCCTGGCCGTGATGGAAGCTGTAATCCTGCAGGCCGCATTCGCCCGCCTGATCGCAGACCGGGCAATCGAGGGGGTGATTGAGCAGCAGATACTCCATCACCATCCGCTGGTGTTCCTTCACCTTCGGCGTGTCCGTGGCGATGACGGTGAGGTCCTTGGCCGGCGTCTGGCAGCCGGGGACCAGCTTGGGCAGAAACTTGATCTCGCCCGTCCTGGGGTCCTTCGCCCCGACCTCGATCTCGCACATGCGGCAGTTGGCAACAACCGAGAGCGCGGGATGCCAGCAGTAATAAGGGATGTCGACGCCCACGCGCTTGGCCATTTGAATGGCGTTGAGCTTTTCCCCCTCGGGGATCGGGTACTCGACTCCGTTGATGATGATCGTGGCCATCGGTCGTTTGGGCTCGCTCGTGGTACGGATCGGTTTCGAGACTCAGGCAGGCGCCGACGTCTGCGGTCGGGCCAGTGCACCCGGGCCGGCGCCGGCCCGGACGCGGTGGAAGCTCACAGGGCGTCGGCCGCCTTGCCCGGACTGTGCCGGACTCCAGCCGCAGGCAGAACCGGCAGCACGATGGTGTCAACATCCCCCCGCACCCCCTCGGCAATCCGCTCCTGGAGCGCGGTCGGAAGGGCGGCCGAATTCTGATGCGTCTTGATGTAATCCTCGAACTCAGCGCGGTACTTGGTGATCGCGTTCTTCACCGGCCAGGCCGCGCCGTCGGCCAGGCCGCAGATCGTCGTGCCGGGGATGATCCCCAGGTTGTTCGCCATGTGCAGCATGACGTCCAGATCCTGGAGCCGGCCGCCCCCCGCCTTCATCCGCTTGATCGTCTTGTAGAACCAGCTCGTCCCTTCACGGCACGGGGTGCACTGCCCGCAGCTCTCATGCGCGAAGAAACGGCAGCAATTGTACAGGTAATCAACAATGCTCGTCTGATCGTCGATCACCGTCACCGCGGCGGTGCCAAGCCCCAGGCAGCCGGGCAGGCGCAGGCTTTCGAAATCGAGCGGAACGTCCAGCTCATCGGCGGAGAGCAGCCCCATGCTGATGCCCCCCGGAACCGCGGCCTTGGCCTTGCGCCCCTTCCAGACGCCGCCGGCGTGCTCCTCAATGAGCGCCCGCGTGGTGACGCCCAGCGGCAGCTCCACGCAGACCTGCTTGTTCACCGCCCCCGAGACGCAGTAAAGCTTGGGGCCGTAGCTCTTGGGCGTGCCGATCGACTTGAACCACCCCGCGCCGCGCTCGATGATGTGCGGCACGCAACAGAGCGTCTCCACGTTGTTCACGACCGTGGGCTTGCGGAACGCCCCCTCGATCGCCGGGAACGGCGGCTTGATCCGCGGCCAGCCCCGTTTCCCCTCGAGACTCTCGATCAGCCCCGTTTCCTCGCCGCAGATGTACGCCCCCGCGCCGCGGTGGACGTAGATCTCCAGGTCGAACCCGCTGCCGTAGATGTTCTTGCCCAGGTGGCCGGCCGCCCGCGCCTCGGCAATCGCGCGCTCGAGAATCGCCGCGGCGTCGATGTATTCGAAACGGATGTAGAGATACGCCGTCGCCGCCCGGGTGGCGAAGCACGAAATCAGAATCCCCTCGATAAGCTGATGAGGGTCCTTTTCCATGAGCAAGCGATTGTTGAACGTGGCCGGCTCGCTCTCGTCGGCGTTGATGCACATGAGCGTTTCCTTCCGATCCTTGGGAAGGAACGTCCATTTGAGACCGGTGGGGAAACCCGCGCCGCCGCGGCCGCGGAGCTCGGAGTCCTTGACGGTCGTGATCACGGCGTCGGGATCGCTCGCGAGCGCCTTTCTGGCGGCCTGGTAGCCCCCCCGCGATTCGTACACCTTGAGGGTGTGCCCCTCCGGTACCGAAAAGTTGCGGCTCAGAACCGGTTCAAAGTTCGCCACGAGTCTCGCTACCCCCCGAATGAATCCAGAATGCCCGCCCGGACCTGCCCGGGCAAGGCCGCGGCCCTAGGAGACCTGCGCCTGGGTCGGCTTGCGACCCTGTTTCACGGTGTCGAGCATCGCGTCCACCCCCGCCTCATCGAGCGGGCCGAAGATGCGGCCGTCGTCCACGAGCGCCGCGGGCGCGAAATCGCAAATCCCCAGGCATTCCGCGAACTCAAGCGTGATCTTGCCGTCCGGCGTCGTCTGGCCAGGCTCGATCCTGAGCTTCTGGCAGGCATGCTCGAGCAGCTCGTCCCCCCCTCGCAACGCGCACGAAAGCGAGCGGCAAATCCACACCCGGCACTCCCCCATCGGCGCCTGGGGGAAGAATCCGTAGAAGCTCATCGCGTCGTGCACTTCGGCCGGCGTGATCTCGAGCAGCTCGGCGATCTCCGCCATGGCCGCGTACGGCACGCACCGCAGATGCTCGAGCACCAGATGCAAGGCCGGCAACACGGCCGCCTGCTTGCGGGGATAGCGCGGCAACAGGTCGAGGATCCGCTGCCGGATGCCTTCGGTCAGAACCGCGGCCGGTGCCTTGGGGGATGTCGGTGACGCCATGAGTCCTCTTTCTCACCTCGATACTGGGTGGCGGGCGGCCTGATCGAGCCCGAGCCCCGGGTGTTTTCTAGCGATCCAGCTCCGCCGCGATGATCGAAAGGCTGCCCAGCACGGCCACGATGTCCGCGATCAGGTGCCCCTTGATCAGGAGCGGGAAAACGGAAAAGTGGATGAACGACGGCGGCCGGGTGCGCACCCGCCACGCGGTCTGGGAGCCGTCGGACACCAGGTAATACCCCAGCTCGCCGTTCGGGCTTTCGATGGCGGCGTAGACCTCGTCATGCGGGGTCTCGAGCCCGCGGTTGGGCATGATCAGCTCAAAATGCTGAATCAGGCCTTCCATGCTGTTGTAGGTGGTCGCCTTGTCCGGGATCGGGAACTTCTCCGCGATCGGGGCGTTGAACGGGCCCGAGGGGAGCTTCTCAATGCACTGCATGATGATCCGGCAGCTTTGCCGCATCTCTTCCATGCGGACGGCGAACCGCGCCCAGCAATCCCCGTCCGTGCAGTAGGGAACGTCGAAGTCGAGCTCGGGGTAGACAAGGTACGGCTTGTCCTTGCGGAGGTCGTAGGTCACCCCGCTCGCCCGGGCGATCGGCCCGGTGCAGGAATGGGCGATCGCCTCCTCCCGCGAGAGCACGCCCACGCCCCGCAACCGGTCCAGGAAGATGCGATTCTTGAAGAGCAGCTTTTCCATGTCGGCGTAGACATTCTGGAAGCTCTTCACCACCCCGCGCACCCGGTCGAGCACGCGGTCGTTGAAGTCGTACAGCAGGCCGCCGACGCGGGTATAGCCAGGGTGGAAGCGATAGCCGGACATTTCCTCGTAGACGTCGTAGATCTGCTCGCGGAGGTTGAACGCGAACAGGAACGCCGTGAACGCGCCCAGGTCAAGCGCCGCGGCCCCCGTGCAGAGCAGGTGGTCGCTGATCCGCGCCAGCTCCGAGATGATCACCCGGATGTACTTGCACCGCGGCGTGAGCTCGACACCCAGCAGCGTTTCGACCGCGTTGTGCCACGCCACCTCGTTCATGGGCGGGCTGATGTAATTCTTGCGGTCGACGATCGTGACGTACTGATTGAAGTTGAGGTGCTCGCCCAGCTTCTCGAAGCCCGAGTGCAGGTAGCCGATATCGGGCGTGGCCTTGACGATGCGCTCGCCATCGAGCTCGAGCACAATCCGCAGCGTGGTATGCGTGGCCGGGTGCTGCGGGCCGAAATTCAGCGTCCAGGTCGCATCCTGGATCTCGTGCTCGACCTCGGGTTCGTCCAGAACGTTGGCAGCCATCGGATCGTCTCAACCTCTTCGAGTGGGGATTCGGACCACGCCAGGGGCCGGGCCTTACGATTCACCGCGGAGCAGGCGGGGGAAATTATGGCGCTCGCCGCGGCCGCGCAAGGGGTAATCCTTGCGGAGCGGGAACGACGCGAATTCCGGGGGCATGAGAATCCGCCGCAGGTCGGGGTGGCCTTCGAAACGGATGCCGTACATGTCGAAGACCTCGCGCTCCATCCAGTCCGCACCGGACCAGAGCGGCACGACCGAGGGGAGCGTGGGATCGGGATCGTCGACTCCCGTCTTGATGATCAGATACTCGGATGTCTCCAGGTTCCGCAGCACATAGTGCACCTCGAACCGCGCGCCCGTGCGCCCAGGATAACCCAGATAATCCGTGCCCCCAACCTCCGAAAGCAGCTTGAACCCGCACTGGTCGCGCAGCGCCCGGAGCAGGTCGATGAGCCGGGACGCCGGCACATGGAGCCGCAGATTGTCGCGAAACCGCGACTGCGTGAAAACCCCCTCGCCCAGCGTCTGGGCCAGCGTTTTCAAGGTCGCCTGGTGCTCGTCCGTCGTGGTCGCCGAAGTTGTATTCATCGCTCTCGCAGGGAATCGCGGCCGGCGGGTCGGGCCGCGGGGCTGGGTCAAATTATCTGAAATTAGTGGGATTCGCGGTCGCCGACCTGGCCGGGACCACCGGGGATGCGATAGCCGTACCGATCCTCGTCGCCGCGCTCCCGCGCCAGCGCCGGGCTGGGAGACGATTCAATCTGAACGCGCCGGGCCTCGTTCGTCATGAGCTCCGGCAACGCCGTGCCCTGGATCGCGCCCCCCTTCTGGATCTTGTCCTGCATGTCCATCAGGGCGCGGAGAATCTGCTCGGGACGCGGCGGGCAACCGGGAATGTAAACGTCGATCGGAATGAAACGATCGACCCCCTGCACCACCGCATACGTGTCGAACACGCCGCCGGTCGAGGCGCATGCTCCCATGCTGATGCACCACTTGGGCTCCGGCATTTGCAGCCAGATCCGCTGGAGCACCGGCATCATCTTCATCGTCACGCGGCCGGCGACGATCATCAGGTCGCACTGCCGCGGGCTGAACCGCATGACCTCGGCCCCGAAGCGGGCGATGTCGTGCCGGCTCGCACCCACGGCCATGAGCTCGATGCCGCAGCACGCCGTGGCAAACGGCATCGGCCACAGGCTGTATTTCCGGCACCAGTTCACAACCGAGTTGATGGTCGTGAGAATCGTGTTCTCGGGGACCTCGATCGAACTCGCCGGCTTCAGACTGAGCACGCTGCCGCTCGCACGCGAGTCGGACTTCGCCACAGACGGCTCTAACGCCATTCGAACACCCCTTTTTTCCAGGCGTAAGCGAACGCCGCGCCGAGCATCACCAGGAAGACCGTCACCTCGCCGAAGACGAGGGCATGAAACGAGCCCGGAATGCCCGCCGGCGAACCAGCGACCGTCTCGCTCCATTGCCCGACCGCCCAGGGATAAAGAAACAACAGCTCGACATCGAAGAGCAGGAAGACGATCGCGACCAGATAAAACCGGACGTCGAATCGCTGCCGCGCGTCGCCCACGGGGTCCATGCCCGACTCGTAGGGCATGTCCTTGACTCGCGTCTTCTTCTTGGGGGCGAGAAGGGCGCTTCCGAGGATCATTCCCGCCGCGATGCCCGCGGCGAGGATCACATAGAGAAAGATTGGTGTGAACTCACCGCCCATCAAACACCGAACCCCTCACGATCCCGCGCCGGCACCGATCGAGGACCCATCGCATGGTCGCCGAGGCGGGCCAATACGCCCCGGCCGGTCGTCGCGGTCGGCCCCTATTGTAATGCCTTGTGATCGACCGTCAACGAGCCACTGGATTCTCTTCCGAAATCTCTCGGAGTGCGGCCCCCGCGGACGGCCTGGCGCAGCGCGTTTGAGGCTTGTTTGCCAGGGAAAAACGCGTGGTGGAGGCGATCAGGGCTGGATCGGATCGCGGTCGCGGCGGGGATTGCCGGACGCGGGCGGATCGCCCGGCGAGGCGGTTTCGGCCTCCATCGCCCGTGCCCGTTTGAGCACCTCGCTGGGTGAACGCCGCGGGCTCGCGCTGGGGCTGTGCCGCGGCAAGCCGCGGGAAATTGGCGGCGGGGGCGGGATGGCAGCGCCGTTGTGGTCGTCGAGTGCCTCGGGTAGGTCGCTGTTCCCCGCGCCCGCCCGCAGACCGCGCTGCGCCTTCTCCCGCACGCTTGCCCCCTTCTCACGCCCGCCCGCCCCTTTTTCCCGTACGCCGGGGGTCGCCCCGTCCTGGCTCTCGTTTTCGAGCTTCCGGGCGCGGTCCAGAATCCGGCTCGGGCTGGCGCGGCGAGCGGACATCGCCCGGATCTGAATCTGCCGGGCGCGCTCATAGTCCTTGAAGAGCGCCTTCCGTTTTTGCGGGTCCTTGGTGGACATCGCGGCCAGGTATTTGTCCGCGATCACCTGCTGGGCGACCTCGAAGGATTCCTGGGTGCGGCGATTGGGCTGATAGTCGCGATTGCGATTGCGGTGGTATTGCGGATCCACGCTCGAGCGGTAATACGGCAGGCCAATGCCGTAACGCTCGCTCCGTTGCCGCCCCGCGCCCGAAATCTCGTTCAGATAATCCTGGTACTGGTTCTGGCCGCGCATGGGCGTGTTCGCCCCCGCGCTGCCCCCCGCGCCCGGACCGCCAGGCCCGATCGGGTAGACATAGGGATCAAACTGGTTGTTGTACGGCCGGAATGGATCTGGGCCGAAGCCCTGGGCCCAGGCGTCGCCGCTCGCCGCTGCCATGAGCCCCGCAACCGACACGATCGGGGCCAGTCGCGTGAGGATTCCTCGTGCGTGGCTCATCTTCCCGCCCCCCTGACCGACAAGGTCTGCCAGTGTTCCGGCTGGATCAATCCGCTCATGCATTCCGAAGTAACGAGTATACCAATAACATCGACCAAAGCGAGAACCGACTTGGCTGCTCTCTTGCTTTTTCGAATTGGTGTGATCCCGCGGGCGCGGCGCCGCGATCTTTTCGCCCCGGGATGAAATCGGTCCGGCTTTGAGTTATGATTCACCCTGTTTTTGAGCGCGGAACCTCACGCATCCAGCAGGCGGGGCATCGGCGAGGGAGGTCGGCATGGCGATCGTGATGCTCATCGGGTTACTGGCGCTCGCTCCCGGCTCGGACGCGGCCGCCGATCGAGCGGGAACGCAGGCCGAGATCAGGGCTTGCATCGAGCGGCTGGGCTCGCCTCGATATGCCGATCGGGAGGCCGCCTCGGAATCGCTCGCCCGGCTTGGCAAGGCCGCGCTTGGCGATCTCGAGCGCGCCCGTGCCGACCGTGACCCAGAAATCCGCTCCCGCGCCGCCGGTCTCGTGCGCAGAATCGAGGGGGATCTGCTCACCCAGGCCACGCGCATTCATCTGGCGTATCGCAACCAGCCGATCCAGGCGGTGGTGGACGACCTCTCCCGCCAGTCCGGTTCCAGGCTGGCTCTGATGCCGGAGAACTCCCCGCGCTGGCGGCTCCCTCGCCTCACGCTCGAAGCCCCCGCCGCGGTCCCCTTCTGGGTCGCCGTGGACCAGCTTTGCGAGGCCGCGGGCCTGCAATATATCCAGGGGCCGTCCCCCTCGACCAACCGCGAATCGACCTTCACCTTCACCGCCGCGATGAACCGGGGCGAGACGCCCAACTTCGATCACGGCCCGTTTCGCGTGAGCTTGCTGGGGCTGTTTTACCAGCGCGACGTGACCTTCGGCGCCGCGGCGGCGCGGCGCATCGTGCCCGCTCAGCCCGCAAAGCTGGTCGAAGGCGCGCGAACCGAGCCCGCGCCCCTGGCGAGCTCGCGGTTTCATGTGCTCTTCACGGTCTCGGCCGAACCCAGGCTCACCGTGACCCAGAGCGGTGCGATCCGCTGGGCGGAGGTGGTGGACGACCAGGGGCACTCGCTCGTGCCGCCGCCGAACGCCAGCCCCGGCATCGAGCGCTATGCCGGCTTCCTGGGCTATGCCGCCGCGTCGTCGTTCCAGATCCAGGCGAATTTGCAGCATCCCGTCATCGCCGGCGAGACGATCAAGATCATGAAAGGCTCGATTCCCTTGCTGGTCTCGGCGCGCAGGCCGGAGCCGATCATCGCCCCGCTGGATGGAGCGGCCGGCAAGACGTTCGGCCACGGCGACGACACGCTCACGATCCATGAAATCCGCTCCGTCGGCAGCAGCCGGCAGACCACCATCGAGCTCTCGATTCGAAACGCGGCCGGCGAGGATGAACCCGCCCCCGCCGATCCCTTCTCAATGCCCCGGAGCGCAGCCAGGCGCGACCTGCACCGCCTGCAAATCGAGGTCGTGGACGAACGCGGCGAGCTCATCACCTGGGCTCAGCCAGGGCTTGATCTCGAGAACGGCCGGATCTCAATCACCCTCTTCAACCCCCGCGCAACCCGCCCGCGCGAGCTCCGCTATTACCGCCTGATCAAGGCCAGCGCCACAGTCCCGTTCGAATTTTCCAACATCCCCCTCCCCTAGTCCGCCCCGCGCCTCGGCGATTGTGTCCTAGGCTTCCCGGGTGCACGATCACGGGCGAAGCCAGGGGACGAAATGTGACGCAAACCGGCCGGGCGCGGCGCTCGATTCCGCCTGGCGAGGCCGTTCGCCTCGCCGCCTGGTGCACGCTCGCCCTCGCCGCCGCCTCCGCGCTTGGACCCATCTGGCTCGATGCCTTTCGTCCCGGCGACGGCAGGATCAACGACTTCTACCAGGACTGGGGCTCCGCCCGGAACCTGCTCGCCGGCATGGCCGTCTATACACCCCACGCCGAAAGCCTGCGCGCTCATCTCGGGCTCGACGCAAACCCCAACCCCTCGATCGCCTACAACGCCCATCCCCCCGCATCGATACTCCTCGCCTTGCCGCTCGCACGCTTGCCTTACCCAGACGCTGTCCTCGCCTGGAATCTCGCCGCCGCCGCGGCCTTCCTCCTCGCGCTTGCGCTCATCGGCCGGGAGCTCGACGCCGGCCCTCGCGCACTTCCACCCGCCGCCGCCCTCCTCATCCTCTGCCACCCGGTTTATGGCAATATCTATCAAGCTCAGCTCACATTCTGGCTCGTCTTATTGATCACAGGTGCATGGATCTTCGATCGCCGCGGCTGCGCGGCCCGCGCCGGCCTTTGCGTGGGCGCGGCCGCCGCAATCAAGCTCTTCCCAGCGTATCTTGGCCTGGTTTACCTGCCCCGCCTGCGCACGCGGCCGATCCTGGCCGCCGCGGCCGCCTTCTGCGGCCTGGCCGCGCTCGCGGCGCTCGTCCTTGGCCTGGACGCCTGGCGCGACTATCTCACCGTCGTACTCCCCGACCAGACGCGGTTTCGCAGCTTCGGCTTCAATCTCTCGATCGCGGGGATCTGGGCCAAGCTCTTTGATCCCGTGGCCGAGACCGGGCGGGTGATTCCGCTTTATTCGAGCCCGTTCGCCGCGCGCGGGCTCACGCTCGTTTGCGACCTGGGCGTCACGCTCGTGGTCGCGAAGTCGGTGTACGCCGCCCGTTCCGAGCGCGCGCGCGACCTGGCGTTCGGCATGGTGGTGACGGCGATGCTGCTCGTGTCGCCGGTGACCTGGGATTTTTCGCTGCCGCTGCTCCTGGTCCCGGTCGCCCTGCTGCTGCGCGAAACCCGCGGCAGCCGTGCGCTACGCGTGCCGCTCGTGATTGTGCTCGCCGTCGCCTGGATTCCCCAGAGCCTGATCATGCAATGGGCTGGCGGCGGGGATGGGCCGTATTCTCCCAGCTTCATGCTGGCAGCCCCCTCGATCAAGTTTTACGTGATCGCGGCCATTCTGGCTTTCTTGATGCTGGCCGCGCGCCGACCGGGCCCTGTCTCGCCGCGGCCGCCGCAACCGATCGGCCTCTCGCGCTGCGCCCCGGCCGCCCGCGCTGAGACGCCGCCATGACCACGCCCATCCCTCCATCCCGGCTCGATCACCCCGCGGCCGCTCGGCCTCGCGAGGCCTGGGTCTTCGACCTCGCACTCGCCGTCCTCTTTCTCCTGCTCGCAGGCCGCGTCGCGGAGACCTATCTCGAACGCGGGCTCTTCGACTACATCGGCGAGGATTATGCCATCTACGCCGCGACAGCGCGGGTCGTGCAAAAACAGGGCTTCGCGTCGTTTTACGATCTCGACGCCATCGCCCGTGAAACCGCGGCGTTCACCGTGCACTATGGGCCGCTCGCGGGCCCGCTCAGGCCAGGTCCAAGCCCCTACCCCGTGGCGTTTCTGCTCCCGTTCCTGGCGGCCGACCGGCTGGGGGATGTGGGCGGATTCCTGTTCTGGACCCTGCTGAACGCGGCTCTGCTCGCGGCAATGACCGCCCGCCCCCCCGATCGCTCCCCGCGCGGCCGCTTGCTGCTCGCCGCCGTGGTCTTCTTTCCCGCCGCGTACAACCTCATCCTGGGCCAGCTCGCCATCGCGATCGCCTTCGGGCTCGACCGCGCCCTCCGCGCGCTCGAGGACGATCGCGAGCTCGCCGCCGGCCTCTGGCTCGGGTTTCTGTTCATCAAGCCCCAGTTCGCGCTCACTCCCTTGATCGTGCTGGTCGCCCTGGGACGCTGGCGCGTCCTGCTCGGCCTGGGGAGTGCGGGCGCGCTCCTGGCGGGCTCCACGCTCGCGCTCGCCGGCATGGCGGGGGTGAGGCAGTGCCTGGCGATCCTGCGGTCGTTTTCCGGATTCCGCGACACGCCCGCCGTCGTCGATCCCTGGGACATGATCAACATCCGCGGCCTGCTGCTCGGCTTGCCGCCAGGCTGGCTCGATGAAACCACCGGCTCGATCGCCACCGCGGCGCTCTCCCTGGCCGTGATCGCCAGCCTGGTGCTGGTGTGGCGTGGCGGCTGGAATGTGCACTCGCCTCTGTTCCCGGCCCAGATGCTCGCGACCATGGTCGTGACCCTTGTCACCGCATACCACAATCACGTCCATGGGGCAGCGCTTTTGATTCCGCCGGCGCTGATGGTTCTCGCGCGCGGGTCGGGCACGGCGGGGCTGGGGCGTTTGATCCCGCTGGGGGTGCTGCTGCCAACGGCCGTCGTCGCGGCCACGGGGGAAGTCAAGGCCGCGGCCTGGACGCTCGTCGCCATCGAGCTGGCAGCGCTCGGGTTTGTGATCGCGGCCGCGCAAGAACCACGCCCGCCGCGCGCCCACACCGCCGCTAGTTCGTGAGCACAAGATTGCCGCGGTGGATGATCTCGTCGTGCAGGATCGGCCCCAGCGCGTCCCGGGCCTCCTGGCTGCGCATGCCCCGCAGCCGGTGCGCATCCTGGCTCGAATAATTGCTCAGGCCGCGGGCGAATTCATTCCCCTGCGCGTCGCGCACGCCGACCACGTCTCCCTTTTCAAACCCCCCCAGCACGTCGACCACCCCGATCGCCAGCAGGCTCGCCCCCTTCTCGACCGCCTTGCGAGCCCCCGCGTCGACCACAAGATGCCCGCGCGGCCGCGCCGTCAGGCCAATCCAACGCTTTCTTGCGGCATGCGTCGATCCATGCGCCAGGCACAGCGTCCCCAGCTTCTCGCCCGCGAGGATCCGCGTCAGCGGCTCCGGCTGCCTCCCCGACGTGATAATCACCGAACCCCCCGCCTGCGTCACCAGCTTCGCCGACTCCAGCTTGCTCCGCATCCCCCCCGTTCCCAGATTGCTCGTCTCCGCGCTCGCTAGCCCCAGCACCGACTCGTCGATCCGCGGCACAAGCTCCACTCGCTCACCCGCCGAACCCGCCGTCGGACGCACCCGATACAGCCCATCCACCAGCGATAGCACCACCAGCAACGGCGCTGACAGCAAATTCGTCACCATCGCCGCCAGCCGGTCATTATCGCCAAACTTGATCTCATCCACCGATATCGTGTCGTTCTCGTTGATGATCGGCAGCGAACCACACGCAAAAAGCGCATGCAACGTGTTCCGCGTGTTCAAATAACGCGGCCGGCTGTCAAAGTCCTCGTGCGTCAGCAAAATCTGCGCAGCGTTCCGACCACGCTTCCGCAGCTCCTCGTCATAAGCCCGAATCAAATACGCTTGCCCCACCGCCGCCGCCGCCTGCAAATCCGGCAAATTGTCAGGCCGCTTCGTCCAGCCCAGCCGACCCATCCCCGCGGCCACCGCCCCAGAACTCACAAGCGCAACCTTCCGCCCCCTGTCCATCACCGCGCAAAGCTGCTGCGCCAGATGCGCAATCCGCCCATGGTCGAGACGCCCCTCGTCGTCCGTCAGCACACGCGTCCCAACCTTCACCACCCAGATCGGCGCCGAAAGCACGACCTCCTCACGCACCAGATCCCGCGCCGATAATTTCGCCGCCGCTCCCCTGATACCACCCGGATGATGCAACTCCTTCTCCACCAAGGCAAGGCTCCCAGCCGCCAGCCTCCCATTTTCTTAAGAGGCAGCGGCGAATGATTGATGAAGGTTGTCGGTGCGGCGCGACGACACTATAATGCCAAGTCATGCGGTGTCCGTGAAGCTTGGCTCGTGAACGTCCGGCGTCCTACCACGTGCCTCGAGCGAGGCCTCTCTGGCGGAGTTCTACCGATCACATGGGTGAACTGCACCATGAATGCGGCGTCGCCGCCGTCTTTCACGCCGCTGGCCGCGGCTCGTCCTCTCTCCTCCCCCAGCTTGGCCAGATCGATAGCGCAGCCAGGCTCGTTCCCAGAATGCTCCTCGACATGCAAAACCGCGGCCAGCTCGCCGCAGGCATGTCCAGCTATCGCTCCGATCGCAATGTGATCATACGCACGCATAAAGAAATCGGCACGGTTGCCGAGGCGTTTCGCCTCAACCACAAGTCCGAATTCGAATCGATCATGGGCAAGCTCGACGGCTCGATCGCCATCGGGCACGTGCGCTATGCCACCTGCGGCGGCAACGACCGCAGCGACGCCCAGCCCTTCGAACGCGACCATCCCCGCAAGTCGAAGTGGTTCGCCTTCGCGTTCAACGGCCAGCTCGCAAATTACAAGGCCCTCAAGCAGGAGCTCATGGCCAAGGGAGACTATCACCTCAAGCGTGATACCGATACCGAGATCCTGATGCACGCCCTCTCCTACGAACTGCAACAGGAAGAGGACCCATCGCCCGACTGGGTGGCCATCTTTGGCAGCCTGGCGTCCAAGTTCGACGGGGCCTACAACATCGTGCTGGTGACCGCGCGGGGTGAGCTCGTCATCGCGCGGGATCCGCTGGGAATCCGGCCCCTCTGCATCGCCGAGCATGGGCCCCTGCTCGCCGCCGCCAGCGAAAGCGTCCCGCTGGCGAATCTGGGCTTCAAGAACATTCACTCGCTCGAGCCCGGCACGCTCGTCGTCGCCAACGCGCGGGGCGTGAAGGTGGAGCGCTTCGCCCCCTCGCCCCGGCAGGCGCATTGCTTCTTCGAGTGGATCTACTTCGCGAACGTGGCGAGCACGCTCGACGATCGCTCGGTTTATTTGAGCCGGGCCTCGCTGGGGCAGGAGCTCGCGCGGCTGGAGGACGTGCCGCGCGACGACGGCGACACCATCGTCGTCCCGGTGCCGGACACGGCCAAGGCCGCGGCCGACGCCATGGCCTTCGCACTTCAGGTCCCCTCGGTCGAGGGGCTGATGCGCAACCGCTACGTGGGCCGCACCTTCATCGAGGGAACGGCCGACCGCGCCGAGAAAGCCCGGCTCAAGTACACCCCCTTGCGCGAGGTTCTGGCCGGCAAGCGGGTGCTTCTGGTTGAGGACAGCATTGTGCGCTCAACCACCATGCGCGCCCTGGTGCGCGAGATCCGCGACCGCGGCGGCGCGCGTGAGATCCATCTCCGCGTGGCCTGCCCGCCCATCATCGCCCCGTGCTATTACGGCATCGACATGTCTCGCCGCGACGAGCTCTTCGCCGTGCCCTTCATCGACGGGCCGGGCGGCGCGATCTCTCCCCAGGCGCAGGCCGAGATGGCTCGCCAGCTCGGCGCCGACAGCCTGCGCTACTTGCCCGTCGACGCCATCGCCCGCGCCGTCAGCCTCGCCCCCGAGCAGCTCTGCCGCGCCTGCATCACCGGGGAATATCCCACCGATGTCGGCCAGCAGCTTTACCAGATCGAAAACGCCGGCGCTGCCCCCGCGGCCGCGGGCCGGGCGTATGAGCTCGTGGGCTCGACTCCCCGCATCCGCTAGCCCCGCTTGCGGTACCGCGCGTGCTGGATCACACGCCCCTGAATCAGATACTTCCGCTCAAAATTCGTGAGCGGCCGATGTTCAGGGTCCGCCGACCATTCCAGCCCCTCAAAACCCGGCCGCGCATCCACCAGCCGCCGCATGATCGCAAAATAATCCGCCACGTCCGACGCGAAGCGAAGCTCCCCCCCGGGCACAAGCATCCGCTCCACCTGATCCACCAGCCAGGCGTCGAAAATCCGCCTTTTCCTGTGCCTTTGCTTCCACCACGGATCCGGAAAATACACGTGCACGGCCGCCAGGCTTCCCGCCCCCACCCCGTGCTCCACGATCGATCGCGCCTCGCCGTGAATCACAAGCGCGTTCGTGAGCCCATGCTGAACCAGACGCTCCGCGGCAAGCTCCGCATACTTCCGCGAAACCTCGATCCCCAGAAAGTTGTGGCGAGGGTTGTCCGCGGCCGCGTTCGCCAGGAACAGCCCCTTGCCCGAGCCAATCTCCAGCTCCACGGGTTGATCGTTCCCAAACAGCCCCAGCCAGTCCCACCGCTCGGCCAACTGCGCACGCGGGTCGACATACAAAAACCGAGGCTGAAAATCCAGGGCCGGGCGTCTGCGCGACATGACGGCTGCGAATCCTTGCGCGGGGGTTATGTGGTTCAGCCCGACCCGGCGGCTTCGCTCCGCTCACCCGAGATGATCGGAACCCCGATCATGCGCCCGTGGAACACCATGTTCGTTCCCACAAAGCCCTGGCATTCGCAGAGAATCTGCCGGCGGTTCACCCGGATCCCCCGGGCGATCAGCAACAACCGATCCCCAGGTCGAACCTGGCCGCGAAAACGCACGTCCTCCATCCCGCCGAACGCCATGAAGCCGTTCTCGAGCAAGCCCAGCTTGTGCGTGATAAAACTGGCAAGCTGCGCAGCCGCCTCGCACATGAGCACGCCCGGCAACAGCGGGTAGTCAGGCATGTGCCCGCGCACCCAGAACTCATCGGGCAAAACGTCCTTGTAGCCGATCACAAGCTTGTTTTCGAGGTCGCATTCCAGAATCGCCGTGAGCTGCTCCATCTCGAAACGCTGGGGATTGACAGCCCGAATGCCTTCCTGATCATACAGGACGCGCGAATAATCAATCGAGGACGGGTCAACGAGCGGAGTTGGCGGCATGGCCGCGATCCTTTCAAAACCTGTCGATCGGCTGGCATGGGGCCGCCACGCTTCGCGCGCGAACGCTCGGGAAGCCTACGACGGAAAACGTCGCAAACCGCGGTTTGCGCATGAGCCCTCTTGCGGCGGACGCAACCGCGATCGCATGTTGATCCCCATGATGCCTGCGCAGGGGGGCTTCGACAAGGTCGATTCCCAGCGCGCGGCTCAGCCCGCGGCAAACCCCGCCGTTCCAGGCCCAGATACCCCCCGTCTCATACCCTGAATCCACCCGGAAACGTTTCGTTGAGGAGCAACCCCTTCCATGAACCGACCCGAGGACGAACTGGTTCAACTCTGGGAACGCCACACCAACCTGGAATTCACCACCAGGGACGCCGCCGCAACCGTCGCAACCATGACCGCCGATAACTCGGTCAACCACATCCCCGTCATGACCGGCGGTCGCGGCCATGACGAGATGATCGCATTCTACGGCACACACTTCATCCCCAGGATGCCCGCCGATACCTCCCTCCGCCTGCTCGCCAGAACCGTCGGACGCGACCGCCTGGTCGATGAATTCGTCTTCGCGTTCACCCATGACATCGAGATGGATTGGATGTTGCCAGGGGTCGCCCCCACCCACCGCAAGGTCGAAATACCCATGGTGGCGGTCGTGCAGTTCTCGGGGGACAAAATCTCCTGCGAGCGAATCTACTGGGATCAGGCATCCGTGCTCGTGCAGCTTGGACTGCTCGACCCCGCCGGACTCCCCGTGGCCGGCGTCGAGGCCACGCGCAAGTTCGAAAACCCGCACCTCCCCTCGAACACGCTGATCCAGAGAACCCGCCCCGCTTGAAACCGGCATGACCCGCGCAAGCTCCCAGCCGCACTACGCGGTAGAACGCCAACTCTGCGCAACAGAACCCTTCAATTCCCTGAATGTTTTCTCATTTTGATCATGGATTGTTCACGCCTTCTACAAGCTTGCAAGAGTTGGAGGAATTGGTATTTTTTTTTTTTCGGGGGCTGGTATACTGAGGATGGTAGGACCGACGATTGAGCGAGTGCTGCGGGTTTGATTTGCCCACTGCTTTTTCCTCTCGACTCTCCCACCTTTCGGGCTCCCGTGTGGGCCCCTTTCTTACCGGCCCGGAAAGTAACGAGCGGGTCGGCGCATCTTTGCCACAGGGAGCATTCTAGTGGGAAAGAAACTGTATGTCGGCAATTTGACCTACTCCGTTTCTAGCTCGGATCTGGAAGAGTGGTTCAGCCACTTCGGAACCGTGCAGAGCGCCCAGGTGATCACAGATCGTGACACCGGACGGAGCAAGGGATTCGCGTTCGTTGAGATGGAGACCGAAGCGCAAGCTCAGGCTGCCATTAACGAGCTCCACGACCAGGAACAGGGCGGCAGGCGCCTGACTGTCAACGAGGCCAAGCCCCGCGAACCGCGTAGCGGTGGCGGCGGCTACGGCGGCGGTGGCGGCGGCGGTCGCGGCCGCGATTCGGGGGGATACCGCGGCGGCCGCTATTGAGCGTCCACCCACCGTGGCCATCGTCGGGGAGTGAATCTCACTCCCCGATCCCACGGTCCAGGACGCGGCATTGAAGTCGCCGTCCCGAACGGGCGTCGTAACCAGTGTCGATCCCTTGATGTCAAGACTTTCGGGACTCGTTCACGCCTTCGGGCGCGGGTCCCGGAGTGTCTCTGCGCGTGGGGTAAGCGCCGGTTGCGGCAACTCCATGGATTGGACGGATGTGCACCCAGGTACTGACCTTCCCCACCCCTGGAGAGCGAGACTTTGATGCTCCCGAGCCACCGCCACGTCCCTGTCCTTGATTCCGCACGCAAACGCTGCCCGGTTTGCAACCATGCGGTTTATTCCGCGGCCGGCATCCATCCTCAGTGCGCCATTCGGCAATCGGACCCGCCGCACGCCGAACGCAAGAAGCTCGCACTCGCCGAGGCCGCCGCGGCGGATGCCCCGGTGATCGACGCCGACGCGGCCGAGGTGGTTGTCGCGGTCGTCGAGCCCACGCCTCGCGCACCTCGGGTCTTCGGCAGGGGTCCCGGCCGCAAGGCCACGGTCAAATCCTAATCCCCCCACCTGCACGCGTTCCAGACGCACGACACTTCCGTTCCGCATGCGCCTGTGCCATGGGAGTGCGCTGATACCTCCGCGCGCCCTGCGCCCCGCCGATACAGGCACGAATCGCGAGCGCGTGCGCTTCGGGCTCGTATTGGCACTGGTAACTACGAGCACGACGCGCCAGCGAGTGTGTCTGATTTAGCGTGGCGGATTGCAGGTGAGAGGCGGATCGGGACGGCCAGGCGGGCAAGACCCTCGAGGGGACCCTTTGTGCCCGCATTCGGACTGGTAACTACGAGCCCGAAGCGTCCGCTCGCGTGTCCCAACGCAGACACCGTGTTCGCCCTCGCAAGCTCCACGCGACCACGGCCAATACGACCACGACCAATACGAGCACGACGCGCCGGCGAGTGTGTCTGATTTAGCG
>DAIDHX010000182.1 GCA_027451885.1 Planctomycetales bacterium | reverse complement strand
CAGAACGAACACCCCCTCGCCGCACGCAGGACAACGCAACGCCTGGTAGCCCTCCGTCCGCTCTCCCTTCAGCCGGTGGCCCGCGGGACACATCACACTGTAAGACTGGACCCGCGACGGCGACTCCGTCCCCAGCTCATTCAGGAATTTGCGGGCCCGCCCCAGGAACTTCAACCTTCACCTCGCTCTGGCTTCCGCCTCCCCGCGCAAGCGCCTGGGAGCGTCCACCGGGACCCAGTTCGACTTGATCTCGATTCTCTGACGATTGTCTTCGGCCGCCGTTCAATCTTCAAGGCCGCCGACCCGCCATGGCCTGGGTCGACGCCGTGGTTTTTTCGCCTCCGCGCCCCCCGACTTCAGACCGCGGATGAACGCGGATGAAATGGTCGGTGAACTCGGCATGCGACATCGTGGTCTTGACCTTGGGCATGTGGCATGAGACGCACTGGCCGCGAGGATTGACCGGGCAGGCATGGATCTCCGCACGCGCGCTCAAGGATGCCTGCGCCGGCTTTGCCCGGTTTTTTTCCAGTTTCTCCGCCGCGTGGCACTCCAGGCAGCGTGACTCATACCACGACGCCCGGGTTTCGGCATCCTGGTGGGGATCATGGCACGTCACGCAGTCGAGCATCCCCGCGCTTTCGCTGTAACATCGGCTCCAGGTAAGGGTGGTTCCCTGGAATCGGATCGAGTCAGGCGCTCCAGGCGAGAGCTTGAGATCAACCGATCGCGGACTGTGGCAGCGGGCGCAGAGGCCGACGATCGCCGCGCCACGAGCCTCGGTGAGTCGCGCCAGCGCCAGGTCAGAATCCTTGTTGGCAACGGCGATCAGGTGGTTGCTGCCGGGGCCGTGGCATTGCTCGCAGCCGATCGCGCGATCGTTCGCCTCCGGGCCGGCGGACGCCAGCACGGCGTAGGGATGGGTCGCGTGGCAGAACAGGCAGCGCCTTACCGCATCGACCGTAAGCACCATCCCCTGGTAGAGATTCGCGGGCAGGCCGGGATGCTGGGGATGGCCGGATGTCACGTCCCAGCCGGTCGGCGCCGCATAGTAAGACATGCGCATTTCATAATATGTATTCGCCTTGTCGCGGCCAACCAAGGTCAACCCCCGATCGCCGGATCCGAAGGCATAGTCGACGACGGTCTCGAGCACCCTGTCCTTCACGGTCGTGCGCTCGACGATCTTGCCATCGCGTTTTTCGAACTCGTGCCGCACCTGGGTGTTGCCAGGGTCGGCGATGGGCGCCTTGGGCAGGGGGAGCGTTTTCAGATCGTCGCCGCGAGGAAAGGTGCGCCCGTGCCGGCTGGCATGCTGGTTGCGGAAGATCTCGCCATGGCATTTGATGCAACGCGTCTCACCCACGAAGGGCGCGGGCTCGTGCGCGGTGGGGTTCTGCTCGCGATAGGCGCGGCTCGCGGCCAGAATGGCCGGGTCGGTCGTCGCGCCTGTTGCCAGGTCGCAGCGGGCCAGCAGCCAGCAGGCCTCGCGATCCTCCCGCGCGGTGGGCAGCTCGAGCAACGCCTTTCGCGCCTGTTCGGCCTGGCCAGTCTGGAGCAGCGCCCGGGCATAGCGCTTCCGTACCTGGTCGACGGCTGCCAGGTCAGCCCACTCGCCGGGCTTCTCAAGCGCGATCGCGTAGGCCGCGGCCGCGCCCGCGGGATTTCCCTGTTCCTCGAGACTCCGGGCCAGAAGAACCTGCCCCCGGCTGCGGCGGCCGGGCAAATTGCTGATCGCACGCGATGCACGCGCGGACTCATTGAGCAAATCCAGCCGCGTCATGGCGCGCTCAAGCGCGCTTAAGGTCTCGTAATTGTTTGAATCTCTCCCGAGCGCGCGCCGCCAGATCAGGATCGCGCTTTGAGGATCGCCCTGGCGCACATATGCCTGGCCAAGCAGGAAGAAATCCTCGGCCTCGAGCATCGAGTCCGGCAGCCGCACCCGGAAGGAATTGGCCTGCGGTTCGCGATTCTGGCGATAAAGCGCACGTACCAGAAGCCTGAGCGCGGTCAGATCGTCGCCGTTTTCCTTGAGCCGCAACCGGGCCTGGGCTTCCGCCCTGGGATAATCCCCCCGCGCATAAGCTTGCTCGCCCTGCTCAAGCGGGCTCAACACCGCCCCGCTCCGCCACCAGTAACCACCAGCCGCGGCCCCCGCAAGCAGGCCGACCAAAGTGAAGCCCAGGAGAATCCGGCGGTTCATGGCTCCGTCTCGCGGCCTCACCCGGACCTGCAGAATCCCGCCGTCCCCCGTCGTTCACCTGGTCCACGACTCGATCAGCGAGTCATTGGAAGGATTCGAGCGAGGTCCTCAAATCGCGGTCAATCTTGAAGAGGCGATCCAGGTTCGAGGTCCGAAAAACTTGCTGGATCACCGGCGAAAGCTCGCACAAACGTAACTTGCCCCGAGTGCCGTCAACCCGCCGCTGCAGCAAGATGAGCTTGCTGAGCAGCGTACTCGAAACCAGGTTGACGTCCGCGAAATCGAGCACGAGACGGATCGGGCTGCCGTCATTCGGCAGCGCCTCGGCGATCTGGTCCGCGGCTTCACGAACCGTGCGCTCATGGAAGAGCTCGCGATCGTGGAAACGGACAACCTTCACACCATCCGTGTCGATGACCTCGATCCGTGTGTTGGTGGTCATTCCTCGGGTCCTCGCGCAAAAAACGCGCTCGTCGCCCCGGTCCGATCGCATCGAGGCCCGGATGAAGGCCGCTCTCAGGCGACCCTGTCGCGAGTGCTCATCTCATCATCCCCATTTGCGAACTCGGATTCAATGCGCTTCACCAACCCAGGTTAAACCGAAGACAATGTGTGCGAGCGTGCTGGAGGAGCCCAGCCGCACGATCAATCAGCTTGCGCCGCCGGCCCTGCGCCTGCGCAGAGGTGCACTCGCCGAGGCGCTGGCGGCGCTCGGCTTTTCGCGCGGCAGCAGACCGGCTTCCAGATCAGCCGCCGTGCCGTTGTCCGACCCCTGCAGTTTGGCGATCGCCGCGAGCGCAGCCTCGCGATTGGACGCCATGTCAAACAGCGATCCGAGCTGGCTGGCGCGGAGTACCTCGTGCACCGTCGGATCCACGTTGCAAAGCACGAGCCGGCCCCCGTTCTGTCTCGCCTTGCGATGCAAGGCCACCAGGTGCCCCAGCGCAGCCGAGCCAGAAAAACCCACCCCGCTCAGATCCACCGCCACTGAGGGCAAGCCCCCACGCTGGACGTGACGATCGTAAATCTCACGCAGCTCGCTCACAGGCGCGGGATCCAGGCGGAGACATTCCCAGAACTCCGCAACCAGCACACCGTCCACATCATGGACCTCAACCGATGGCTTCAGCATCATCCACCCACAGAAAGCTGTTATTCCTCAAGAAGACACCGCGAACCCGCGCAGAAAAGACAGGATCACATGCGACCATTCATGATGATGGAGTCGTCGACTCATTCTAGTATCCGAGGCAAGTCGTTTTCTGATCGCGTTGATGATTCGCCTCGACGAGCCCCTCCCGGAACGGCACAATTCCTATTGGCGGCAAAAGACTCCATCCATACCCCAGGAGTTGCCGAGATCGTCGCTTCCCCACGCTTTTCGCCAGCCGATCTCAGAAATTGAGGTGCCTTCGCTTCGCGGACGCCCTGTACTCATGCATGGAGGGTTGCATTTCGATGCGTCCGGTCGTTCTGGTGGTCCTGTGCGGTTTGGTTTCGGGGTCGAGTGCGATCGCCGACGACGGCGACTGGCGTGCCTCGGTCTTTCCCGAGCGCGCGTATGACTTTGGGGTCGTGGCGCGAGGCTCGCGGATCCGGCATGCGTTTCCCGTTGTGAATCGGACGAATTCCGAGATCCGGATCGTCGACTGGAAGACAAAATGCGGCTGCACTGACGTGAAGGTGGGGGCGCGTGTGATTCCGCCGGGCGCGCAGACCACGATCGAGGCAACGCTCGACACGACCAAGTTCCAGGGGCACAAGGCGTCTGGCTTGCGGGTGATGATCGACCGGCCGGCGTGGGATGAGATCGATCTGAATCTCACGTGTTTTATTCGTAGTGATTTGACGATGGCGCCTGGTCAGGTGGATTTTGGGGTGGTGCGCAGGTCTGGGCAGAAGCCAACATCGACGTTGGTTTTGACCTACGCCGGGGGCCGCCGGGACTGGGAGGTCACCGCGCTCAAGACCCAGACCGGCCGGATCAAGGCGGAGGCGAAGGAGCTGGGCCGGACCGCGGACGGCCGGGTGCAGTGGCAGATCACGACGACGTTCGATCCCGCGGGGCCCACGGGCTTCTACAAGGACGAGATCACGGTCGTGAGCAACGACCCGGGGAATCGCGAGTTCCCGATCTCGGTAGCGGCCAATGTGCAGGGGGCGATTTCGATCACGCCGTCGATTATCAATTTTGGCACCATGCAGCCGGGCCAGACGATCACGAAGGTGGTGCATGTGCGGTCGACCTCGCCCTTTGCGATCACGAAGCTGGAAGCAAGCGGCAAGGAGCTGGAAACCAGGCAAGGCAACGAGGGCTCCGCTCCGCTTCACGCGGTGAATCTCACGTTTCATGCCCCGGCGACTCCAGGGCCTGTGCATGTGACTCTCGATGTGGCGACCGATCTCAAGGACGAGCCCGCCGCCCGCCTGAAGACCTTCGCCAACGTGGCAGGCGCGCAGTAAGAAGGCTCAGGAATGCCCGGGCAAGCGCGATCGGATCGGTCGCGCTTGCGTAAGAGGAGACATCCGCGGCTTGGCATCATCCTCGATTTTCTCCCTTGCTGTCGCCGACGCCGGCTGGTTCACAACCGAGAACCTGTTTCTCGAGCTCGACCGCCCGGGGGTCTCGCTGCTCTTGCTCAAGTGCCTGGACTATCTGAACGGGCACAGGAAGGGTCTTTATCCCTGGTCGAGCCCGTGCCGCCTGCGCAGGCGTGGCGAGAACGTTTGGGAGCGGCAGCTCCTGCTCCCTTCCGGCTGGATGAAGTCGTATCCCAGAATCGGCATGAGGCCGATCGCCCGCGCGATCAGGCGCTGGCGCGGCCAGCTTGCCGATCCCGGGCGGCTGGCCCTGGTGATGACCTACCCGCACTATCTCCACCTGAAAGAACAGTTGCGCCCGGACGTGTCGATCTATTATAACGTGGATGACTACACGCTTTACTGGCCGCGCCAGGCGGCCAGGATCACCGCGCTCGAGCACGCCCTCGTTCGCGAGGCGGACCTCACCCTCTGCGTCTCGCGCCTGCGGGCCAGCGAATTGCGTGCCGCGGTACCCGAGGCCGCGGACCGGATCCATCACGAGCCGCATGGCGCGCCGACGCCGTTTCTCGCGGCTCGCCCGCTCGGCACGCCCGCCGCTGCGCCCGGGGATCTCGCCTCCCTGCCGCGCCCGATTCTGGGCTACATCGGCTCGCTCGAGGACCGCGTGGACTGGGAGCTCATGGATCGCCTGGCCCTGCGGTTCCCCCAGGCCTCGATCGTGGTTCTGGGCCGCCGCACGCCGCCAGGCCCGGAGTCCTGGCGCAGCGCCTGCGAGCGATTCCTCGCCCGCCCCAATGTGCACGCCATCGGCTGGCGCGGCCAGGATCAACTCCCCGCGTACTCCCAGGCGTTCGACGTCGCGCTCATCCCTTACCTGATCGACCACCCCTTCAACCGCGCCTGCTGCCCAACCAAGATCATGGACGCCATGGCCGCCACGCGCCCGATCGTCTCCACCGCGATCCCTGAGTGCTTGCTCCATGCCGAGCGTTTCGACGTCGCCGAGACGCACGCGCAGTTCCTCGACGCCGTGGCCTCCATCCTCGCGCGCGGCTCGGACGACGGCCGGGCCGAGGCGCGATACCGCCACGCGCTTGAGAATACCTGCCGCCGGGTCGCTGGGCGGATCCTGGACAGGTTGCGCGCGCTCGAGCCGGCGGTTGAACAGGCTTGCGCGGTCGTCCCAGCCGCAACCCCCGCGCTTGCTCCCGGCGGGAAACCGATGGCACACGACTCTTCCGCTCGGTAAATTCATGCGGTCGCACGCGCGGTTTCTGCCGCCGCGCCTGCCTGCCGCACACTGATCCTTGTAGTCACTCCGACCCTCCGAGACGCCCTGATGAATCCCGCGATCCGCGCCAAGCTCTCCTTCATGATGTTCGTACAGTACGTGATCTACGGGGCGTGGCTCCCGCTCATGGGGCTCTATATCGGCAAGGATTACCTGAACTTCACCGAATACCAGCAGTCGTGGGTCTTCAACGCCTTCGCGATCGCCGCGCTCACGGGCATGTTCTTCGGCGGCCAGCTCGCGGACCGCTATTTCGCCCAGGAAAAATTCCTGGCCTTCAGCCACCTGATCGGCGGCCTGGCCATGATCGCGCTCGCGTATCAACAGCAGTTCTGGCCGTTCTTCTTGCTCATGCTTTTGCATTGCTTCTTCTATGTGCCCACGATGTCGGTGACGAACGCCATCGCCTTCGCCAACATCAAGTACGCCCAGAAGGACTTCGGCTTCATTCGCGTGTGGGGTACGGTCGGCTGGATCGCGGCGTCGTGGCCGTTCATCTTCATTCCGATCGACTGGGCCAGGGTTCCCTCGGTGGCCGATGCCGGCGGCACGATCGCCTGGATTGGCAAGGCGCTCGGCACCATGAAGACCGGCGACGCCATGGCCTCCGCGCTCGCCAGCACGTACACCGTGGCGGGCATCGCCTCGCTCGTGCTCGCGGCGTTTTGCCTCTTGCTGCCGCATACGCCTCCGAACAAACAAGCCTCCTCCTTCGCGCCCATGAAGGCCTTCAAGCTGCTCCTGGTGCCGAGCATCAGCGTGCTCTTCGTGGTAACGCTCCTCGACGCGCTTGTGCATTACACCTACTTCTTCTGGTCGAGCCGCTATCTCACCGCGATCGGCCTGCCCGCGAACTGGATCGCCCCCGCCATGAGCATCGGCCAGGTGGCCGAGATCGTGACGATGGCCATGCTCGGGCTCGTGCTCAAGCGGCTCGGCTGGCGCACCACGATGATCCTTGGCGTTCTGGGGCATGTCGTCCGTTTCGCGATCTACTCGATCGGCAATCGCGACCTGCTCTGGCTCGTGATCCTGAGCAACGTCGTACACGGCTTTGCCTATGCGTTCTTCTTTGCCACGGTTTACATTTATGTGGATGAGAACTTCCCCAAGGACATTCGCACGAGCGCCCAGAGCCTCTTCAACATGTTGATCCTGGGATTCGGCCCGCTTGCGAGCAACTTCCTGTCGGGGTTCCTGGGCCGGACGTTTTTGGTGAAGACGATCGTCGACGGCGAGCAGGTCGAGGAGATCCTTTACAACAAGCTGTTCCTGGTTCCGCTGGGGTTGGGGATTGTGGCCGCGCTTCTGCTTGCTGCCTTGTTCCATCCCAAGGGTCCAGATCCCGTGCCCGAGGAGACGCCGGTTTTTGTCAACTAGCAGGCATGCGGCGTGGCTGGGTCTGGTCTGGCTGGGGTTGTCGCCCTGCCTTGCGCAGGGGGACGATCCGAGTGACGATGAGGCCGAGCTTTCCCGGCATTTGACGACGCTGCGGGCTCAGATTGAGAATCCCAGGCTCGAGCTGGGCCGGCGTGAGGAGCTTGTCTTCGAAGCGATCAACATGCTGGATCGCGCCAGCCTGCGGGCGACGGACGCCGCCACGCGTGAACGCCGGTGGGGCGCGGCCATCGCGGTTGTGGACGACTTTTTCAAGCTTGTCACCGACGCACCGCGGGAGCGTGTGCTCAGGCTCCGCGCGGGGGTGTTTCGCTGGGCGAGCGCGCGGAGCTGGCGCGAGGCCTGGCGGCTTGATCCGCGCGACGACTTCAAGCAGCAGGCCATCGCCGATCTCGATGACGCCGTGGTCCGCATGCGAGGAATCTCCGGCAAGGGGAACGACCAGGCGCTCGTGGAGGAATACCGCTATCGCCTGGCGCAGGCGCTTGCCGACCGGGCGTGGTGGGAGGACGACGAATCCGCGGCGGCGGTCCGCGATCAGACCGAGGCGCTTGGTTTGCTCGATCCGCCGCCTTCGGATCCCGGCCTTGCGGGATACTGGAACCTGCTCGCGGCGGATCTCTACACCCGCATGCAGAAGCCCGCCGAGGCTGAGCGCGCGATCCGGGCCGCTGCCTCGGCGATGCCGCCTCCAGCCGAACGCGACTGGATGGAGACCAACCGGGCCCTGCTGCTCTCGCTCGGCCGGTTTGATGACGCGGCCGCGGCCATCGCGGCGTCGAAGCTCGATCCTCGCGCCAAAGCGCTTGAAACCGTGCGCGTCCGGCTGGCGCAGTATCGCGCCCCCGGCAACGAGGTCGATCGCCAGGGCCATCGCCAGGAGCTCTGGCGCTCCATGAAACAGTTGCTCGAGAGCCCGCGCACGGCCGAGACCACGCTGGCGCTGCGGGATCTGGCCGCGTCCGACGTCGTCATCGACCGCGACGTTGACGAAGCCGCTTGCGCGGCGCTCGCGGAGGCATACACGCTCACAGGCGCGCTCGAGAAGGCCGGGACCGCGCTTGAAGCCGCATCCGACCGCGCCCGCGGCGCAGGCAACCCGCGCAGGGCCGCCGAGCACCTGCTCAGGGCGGGTGCCTCGTTTTACAGGGCGGACGCCCTCGAACGCGCCGAGCGCGCGCTCGGCCAGGTCGAAAAGGATCCCGCCGCAGCCGAGCTCCGCCCGCGCGCGGGGATGCTCCACGCCCTTGTCTATCGCCGCCGGCTCGCGCGCAGGCAGCCGGGCGCCAACCCGGCCACGCTCAAGGGTCTGCTCGAAGCTCAGATCCATGACTATCCCCGAGATCCCGCCACCGACCAGGCGCGCATGCTCCTGGCCTCGATCGAGATCGAAGCCGGCGAGATCGCGCGCGGGCGCGCGATCTATACCGAGGTCCCGATCGCTTCTCCTTACTGGCTCGAGTCGCGGCTCGCGCTCGCGCGGCTCGATCGCGAGGAACTGGCCCGGCTTGGACTCCATGCCGAGCATACCGAGCGCGAGCAGGCCTATCGCCGCGCACGCCAGCTTCTCGACACCGCCATCGCCAGAGCCCCTGCCCCGGCACGCGCAGCGCTTGAGCTGGCGCTCGCCCGGCTCGCGCTCGAGCCCGACGTGGGTGAGCCGAAGCGCGCGCGTGACCTCTGCGATCGGGTGCTCGCTCAGGGGGCAAGTGCTCCGCTCCTCGATCGCGCCCGCCTCTACCGCGCCATCGCGCTCGAAGGCATCGGGCGCTACGTCGACGCCGAACGTGCCATCCAGGACCTGGGCGCGCCCCGCTCCGCACAGGCCTTTGAAGACCGGCTCGACCTCGCTCGCCTGCTCGACCGCGCAGCGGAAACCGCGGAGACTGACCTCAAGGTCCGCCGCCACGGCCTCGCGCTGCGCCTGCTCGTGGAACCTTTGCTCGATCACGCAGCCAACACCCCCGATGCTTACAAAGCCGAGCTCGCCCTCCGCGACACCCGCGCCCGCCTGCACTGCGGCGACGAGGCAGGTGCTCGCGTCTCCATGCGCAACTGGAAAGTCCCCCCCAGCACCAGCTCCGACGCCCTGCTCCGCGACCTGGGCGAAGTGTACAGCCGGCTGGGAGCGCCCGCCATGGCCGTCGACGTCGAGCGCCTGCGGCTCAAAAATAGCGCCCCTGGCTCGAGCGAATGGCTCGATGCTCGATATGCGCTTGCGCTTGCATATTTTCGCACAGGACGTATGAAGGAATCTGCACAGCTTATTGATGCCACGGCCATTCTGCACCCTGAGCTGGGCGGCCCCAGGCTCAAGGAAAAGTTTGTTCGGCTCCGCCAGCGCATCGGCGACGCGCCTAGGGATCGATCGTAAGCGCGCCCTTGCCCGCGTAGGCCAGGCGTAAACCCGTGGAATAGGCCTGGAAAGCGTTCTTCTCGAGTGCGCTGCCCATCGCGTCCCGGGGCGAGCGGATCACAAGCGGAAGCGGAGCGAGCGACTGGGCAAGCTCCGGCAGGTCGTAATCGAAGAGCACGCCCGGCGCCACGTTTCCGATCTGGCCGCGCGAAAGCCCGTGCTCCGCCACATTGGTCCATGACACAAGACTGTTCTCGATCTCGACCCCCGCGACCGCCTTGCCGCCGTCCAGCAGCGCGGCGTGCAGCACGATCGGCCCCCCCGCTCCCTGGCCCACGAGCGTGATGGTTGGCTTTGAGGCCGGGCTCTCCGCCGCGATCGAGCTCAGAACAGCCAGCACGTCAAGCACGCGCTGGCCGAGCAAGGGGCGGTTGAGATGAAGCGCCAGGAACGCGAGCTTCCAGTCGTCGCCGAAGAGCGCGCCCGCGCCGCGATCGGGCTCGGGAGCGGTCTCGCCCATGCCGCGCGGGTCGAGGAAGATCACGCGCTTCGTGCCGATCGATTCCGGCGTCAGGGCCGGGATTGCCTTCTCCTTGTCACCGCCCACGATGACGCGCGTGGCCGTCGGTGTGCCTTCGCTCCGGGCGATCGTCACTGCCGGCAGCAGGATGCCCGGCTCGACCTCGTACCTCCAGAGGGCGATCGTCAGCCCGCGCACGCGCCTGTCGGCGATCAAGTGGGGCTTGATCCTGGGTGTGCCGCGATCCGCGAGCCCAAGCCTGCGCCTGGCGGCAACGCGCAGCGCGTCGGGCTTGAGCGGGTGTTTCGCCCGCGCCTCGCAAAGCGCGTTGGCGGTCTCGTGGATGAGGCCGAATACCGAGACCTCGTTCGTGTACGCGAGCCCCACCTGGCCTTTCTGGGTGCACTGGAGCGCTGAGTCGCCGAGCGGCGCGGGCTCGGAAGCGGCGAAGTCGTCGTCCTGTTTGAGCAGCCAGCGCCTCATGAAGCGCGCGGTGGCAAGCCGCCTGGGCCGCGTGAACCCGTGCGGCTCGTCGGATTCGAACAGGTCCACGCGCTCGCCGAATCCCAGCTTGCCGTAGAGCAGCTTGGCCTCGCGAAAGCTCTGCCAGCTCCCGTCGATGTCGAAGAAGTCGCGCGTGCCGACGGTCGCGAGCGTCGGTTTGGGCGCGCGGATTGTCAGGTAGTCGGCGTGATCGAGCCCGGCCGCCACCTGGCCGACGATGTTCTGCTCGCCATCCTGCGGGCCGATCGTGGCAAAGAGCCGTTCGAGCGACGTGATGTAGCACGACGGCGCGGCGGCAAGGATCCGATCGTCGAGCGTCGAAAGATACGCCGTCATCGTGCCCCCGCCGGAGTTGCCGGTGCAGCCCATCCGCGCGGGATCGACCTCGGGTCGCGACGCCAGGTAATCGAGCGCGCGCATGCCGTCCCAGATGCGATAGCTCGCGGTCTGGCGCCCGATCAGGATCGCGGCGATGTCCGCCATGGTGTGCTCGTTCGTGTTCTCGACCAGCGGCTTGCCCGCGGCGTCGAGCGCTTGCAAACGCTCCCCTTGCCCGATCGGGTCGTAGCAAAGCGCAACGCACCCCGCGCGTGCCAGAAGTGAGCAGATCGCCTGGTAGGTCGGCTCGGCCTTGCCGTTGGCCGAATGCCCGCAGGGTACCAGCACACCCGGGAACGGACCCGCGCCCGCCGGCACATACAAATTGGCGGTGATATGATGATGCGGCCGGCTCTCGAAGATCACGCGCTCGATGCGAAACCCCTCACGCTCGATCGATCCCGCCACCGTTGGGTTCAGGGGGGTGCGCTCGGGCATGGCGCCCAGCGACGCCAGGAAGAAGTCCTTGAGCCGATGCTGCCGCGCCTGGATTTCCTCCGCCGTCTTGAGCGCGGCGACCTCCGCCTTGCGCTTCTGGAAGAGCTTCTCCGCCTCGCCGCGCAGGTAGCGATCGAGCATGTCCCGGCGCAAGGGGCGTGTCCCCTGCGCGTGCGAGAGCACGTTGTAAACGCCCGCCGATCCGCCACTCTGCGCCTCCGCGGCGGGGGCATGGATCAGGATCGCAAGCGCGCAGCCGAACATCCAGGCGAGTGATCGATCGATCATGGTCGAGGCTCCAGCGGAGGGAATCGCAAATCTCAATCGGTGGGGAGCAGGCCTTTATCCTGCGGGATCGCAAGCGCGAGAGCAAGCGAGTGCAGGCGCGTGGGCACGTCATCGGCCCGCGACATGAAGACGACCGTCGCGCCTAAACCCATGAGCACGCCGCCGAACCGGCAATCGGCCGTGTACATGATTGCCTTGACCGTCAGGTTCGCCGAGAGCAGGTCCGGGAAGATCATGATGTCCGACGCCCCCTGGGCGGTTGATTCCAGGTGTTTTCGCGTGATGGCGTGCTGGGAGTAGGCCATGTCGAACGAGAGCGGGCCTTCCACGATCGCGGGAGTGAACTCACCCCGGCGCCCGCGCTCCGCCAGGTGGCGGGCGCCCACGGTCTCCGGCATCGCGTCCTTCACCGACTCGGTCGCGGCCATCATCGCGACCCGAGGCGCATCCACTCCGAGCGCCTGGGCCACGGCGATCGCGCTTTTCATGATGTCCACGCGCTCCTCGAGCCGCGGCTTGATCGAGATCCCGGTGTCGGCCAGCAAGAACCTGCGGCCGTCGCGCGGGATCTCCATGAGCACGACCTGGCACGCGACCCGCTCGGTGCGCAGGCCCTGTTCGCGATCGAGCGCGGCACGCATCAGGTCCGGCGTGGCGATGCGCCCCTTCATGAGCAGCCGCGCCCGTCCTGTACGCACAAGCGCAACGCACCGGGCCGCGGTCTCCGCCTCGTCGCAGTCGAGGATCTCGAGCCCGCCGAGCGCAGAGCCGCTCGCCGCCGCCGCGTCTTGAATGAGGCCGCGGGGGCCGACCAGGATCGGCTCGATCCAGCCCCGCCGCGTGGCCTCAAGCACCGCCGGTATCACCGTGTCGTCGTGGCCGCCGGCGACCGCCACGCGCACGCGCCCGGCCGTGCGGTCGGCCCGGGCGATCAGTTCGTCGAAGCCAGGCAGAGCCATGGTTTACAGATCGCTCCAGGCAGGGGCACGCTTTTCCAGAAACGCGCTCATGCCTTCCTGCGCGTCGGGGAGCATGGCGTTTCGTGTCATGATTGTTGCGGCATATGCGTATGCGTCGCGCTCGTTCAGGCCGGCGGTTTGCGCGAGCGCGTGCTTGCCCAGCCGCGCTGCGCACGGGCTCCCCGCCAGGATCGCGCTCGTGAGGTCGTCGACCGCGGCGTCGAGCGCTTCGAGGGGGACGGCGGCGTTTACGAGCCCAAGCGCGCAGGCGCGCTCGGCGGTGATCGGCCGGCCCGTGAAGAGCATCTCACGCGCGGCCTTGTCTGGGATCGATCGCAGGATCGGGATCATCGGCGTGGTGCAGAAGAGCCCGATCTTGACTCCAGGCGTGGCGAACGAAGCGCCCGTGGAGGCCACGGCCAGGTCGCACGCCGCCACGAGCTGGCAACCCGCGGCCACCGCCGGCCCGTGCACCCGCGCGATCACCGGCGCCGGCAAATCCCGGATCGCGAGCATCACCTGTGAACATCGCGTAAAGAGGTGCTGATATTCCGACTCGTCGCGCCCGAGCATCTCGCCCAGGTCGTGGCCCGCGCAAAACGCCGGCCCCGCGCCCGCCAGCACAACCACGCGCGCAGCCGCCGCGGTCTCGACCCGCGCAAGCGCGGCGGCAAGCGCGTCGAGCATCGCCAGCGAAAGCGCGTTCCGCCGCGCGGGGTTGTTGAGCGTGATGCGAATGATGCCGCCACTGCTCGATTCGGTCACAAGGGCGGACATGGACGCTTCCTTTCCCCTAGCGCGTGAGCGACTTGTACTTGATGCGATGCGGCTGGTCGGCTTCCAGGCCGAGCCGCTCCTTGCGCTGGGCTTCATAGGTCTCGTAATTGCAGTCGCACCAGACGGCCGTGCTCTCCCCCTCGAATGCCAGAATGTGCGTGGCGATCCGGTCCAGGAACCAGCGATCGTGGCTCACCACAACCGCGCAGCCGCCGAAGTCCAGAAGCGCCTCCTCGAGCGCGCGGAGCATCTCGACGTCGAGGTCGTTCGTCGGCTCATCGAGCAACAGCAGATTCCCGCCGCTTTTGAGCAGCTTGGCCAGATGGACGCGGTTGCGCTCGCCGCCGGAAAGCTGGCCGACCTTCTTTTCCTGGTCCGGGCCCTTGAAATTGAACTGGGCCGTGTACGCCCGCGCGGGAACCTTGCGCTTGCCGAGCGTGATCGTGTCCACTCCCCCGGTGATCTCCTGGAAGACCGTGTTTTCCGGGTTGAGAGCGTCGCGATTCTGATCAACGTAGGAAAGCACCACCGAGTCGCCGATCCTGAGCTCGCCGCTCGTGGGCTTCTCCTGGCCGACAATCATGCGGAACAGCGTGGTCTTGCCCGCGCCATTGGGCCCGATCACCCCCACAATGCCGCCGGGCGGCAGGCGGAAGTCCAGGTTCTCGAAGAGGAGCGTGTCGTCGAACGACTTGCCCAGGTTTTTGGCCTCGACAACCAGTGTGCCCAGGTGCGGACCGGGCGGGATTTGCAGCACGACGGCCTCCTCGCGCCGGTCGGATTCCTGCGCGGCAAGCTGCTCGTAGCGCTGGAGCCGCGCGCGGTTCTTGGCCACCCGCGCACGCGGCGACATCCGCACCCATTCGAGCTCACGCGCAAGCTGCTTCCTCCGCGTGCTTTCCTGCTTCTCCTCAAGCGCCAGCCGGGCCTGCTTCTGCTCCAGCCACGACGAATAATTGCCCTCCCAGGGGATGCCCTGGCCGCGGTCGAGCTCGAGAATCCACTTCGCCACGTTATCGAGAAAATAGCGGTCGTGCGTGACGAGAACCACCGTGCCAGGGTAAGTCTCCAGGTGCCGCTCGAGCCAGGCCACGCTCTCGGCGTCCAGGTGGTTCGTCGGCTCGTCGAGGAGCAGAATATCCGGCCGTTCGAGCAGTACCTTGCAAAGTGCGACGCGCCTGCGCTCGCCGCCGGAGAGGGTCGACACGTCGGCGTCGCCGGGCGGCAGGCGCATGGCGTCCATGGCGATCTCGATCCGCCGGTCGAGCTCCCAGCCGTCCGCCGCCTCGATGGCGTCCTGCACCGCCGCCTGCTCCTCGAGCAGTTGCTCCATCTCGTCCGCGTCCGGCCCTTCGCCAAGCCGGGCGTTGATCTCATCGAACCGAGACAGATGGGCGCGGAGCTCAGCCACCGCAAGCTCAACATTGCCCCGCACGTCGCGCGTGGGGTCGAGCGTCGGCTCCTGCGGCACCAATCCGATCCGGGTCCCGGGCGCAGGGCGGGCGGTGCCGATGAAGTCGGTCTCCACACCCGCCATGATCTTGAGCAGCGTGCTCTTGCCCGACCCATTGCCGCCGATCACGCCAATCTTCGCCCCCGGGTAGAACGAGAGCCAGATACTCTTGAGAACCTCTTTCTTGGCGTACGCTTTGGACAGATTCTCGATCGTGAAAATGTACTGGGGAGGCATGGATTCTCGCTTGAGTGGAATCTCGGTCGTGGTCCGGGGGAAATCGCGCTCAGCGCGGCGGCGGGCGATTGGCCCCCCGCGCCTGGACTTGAACCATTGAGTAGAATCAAACATGGCTCGAATGAAAAGGGCTCCCAGCGCACGTCTGGGAGGACCGATTCTAACGATGGTACGGCCTGCCGGCCGCGGCGTTCCGCTTGATGCTCGCACGGGCGTTTGCTAAAAAGAGGTGGACAAGCTTGATCCGCCTGGCTGGCTGGGTTGAGTTTATGACAGGGCCGGGGTAGCTCAGCTGGTTAGAGCGGCGGTCTCATAATCCGCAGGTCAACGGTTCGAGTCCGTTCCCCGGTATTTTCGACAGCGTGCGACACAATCCGACGGGATGCGTCAAACCCCTGGCTTGCCGGGGGTTTTTCGTTTTCTGGCCGAGAAACTTCGGTTTGAGCCCGAACGCCAGCATGCGACTCGGAATGACAGGAAACGTCCCCTGCGGTGGGCAAATGGTGGGCAAAGCGTTTACTTATGGGTTCAGTCCCCGTTGCGGCCAGGGCCTCGGGCCGATCCTCGGTCGGCTTAAGGCTCGGCAGGCGGTGGGCGGCGGCCTCAACATCCACGGCCCGGGGGCGGGTGTAGCGGGCGGTCAGCTTGTAATCAGAATGCCTCATGAGGCGTTGCACGATTCCCGGGCTCACCCCGGCGGCGTCGGCCAGGGTCGCGGTCTCGCATCTCAGGGCGTGGAAATCGAAGACACGTCCCGAAGCGTCGCGGTAGGGGATGCCGGCGGCTGGCAAGTCAACCCGCAGCATCTCGGCCCCTTCGTCCGGCGGTAACTCGAACACGGGGCGGCCGGGTGCCACGGCGGCCACGAAAGGTTGCAGGTCGGTGGCCAGGTCCGCCGGTAGCGAGAACTCCGCGGTCGCTCCATTCTTGGTGTACCCGGCTTCAACCCGGACCGTCGATGCTGGCCAGTCGAACGACTCGGGCTTGATGCTGGCGATTTCTGCGTATCGGAGTCCGCTTGCTACGGCCAGGCGATAGGTGAGCGCTCGAGCGGGGCCGGTCATGCGACGAAAGCGACTCCCACGTTCAGCGGCAGCGATAAGGCGTCGCAATTCGTCGAGAGACACGGTACGGCGGTCATGCCTGCGGTCTTCGTCGGCGTTATACCCGGTCACCCCAGCAAGCGGGTCGTGCGCCAGGCGTCCTGATGCGACGCACCATCGGGAGAACGCTCGGCAGGCGGTCCGGTAGTGGTTCAAGGTTCCAAGCGAGCGGCCATTCGCTCGGAGGGTTCCAATCGCCTTTTGAACTTGCTCGGCGGTCAGGTCGGCCAGGCGTCCCGTCGCGGTGTACTCGGCGGTTGTGCTCTCGATTCTCGCGAGGTGCTCGCGGGTGGCGTTGCGGGGCGGGTCGACGTCGGCCAGCCTTGCACCCTTGATGATGGCGACAACCCGACGGACGCGGCCGGCCGACAGCTCGGCATGTTTGGCCGTCGCTCCCCGGCTGGTCAGGTTCTCTTGCCAGGCGGTAACGTGCTCGGCCAGGGGGCGGGCGTGATGGTCGCGACGCGCAACCTCCCTGGCGTCCACCAGTCCGGCTCGAACCTTGGCGGCCTGCGACTCGGCATCGCGTGCCATGTCCTCGGTCGCGCGGCGGTCAGTGCAACCCCGGCGCTCGCGCTTCACCCCATCGGCGTCGACGAATCGAAAGAACCACGTCCGACCGCGCTTTCGCAAGGATGCCATCACTTCCCCCCTTTCTTGGGCGATTCGATTCGCAAGCCAAGGGCCTGAAATAGAGCGTCGATAGAAGCCATCGACAAGCCACGGTCTCCGCTCAGAAACTTCGACATGACGGCCTTGTCGATTCCAGTCCGCGCGGCCAAGGAACGCTGCGATTCCCCGGAGCGTCGGACGGCGTCTTGTAGCTGTTCGGTGAAAGTCTTCATGGCTTGATTCTATCCGAGCGCTGGCATTACGTCAACACGTTCCAGCTAACCGTTCGGCCTCTTGTCGGGGCAGGTTCCCACAGAACTCGATGATGGCGGCCCGTTCTTCTCGGTCGAAGGCGTCGGCCAGCTCGTTCTCAATCCACCATCGGCGGAGGTCGATGCCGGCCTGGCGGGCGTCGGTCCAATCCTTCCCCTTGGGCGGCCGAACACGAACCGCTCGGCCTGGCCATCCCTCGGCGGCTCGGTCCCCGGCGGGGTCGGAGTCATGAGCCAGCATCCAGACTGGGCTGGCCAGCATCGCCAGGAACGTTGCACCCTCGGGCCGGCTCGACGCGGAACCGAGAGTCACGACGGAACCCAATCCGGCCAGTTCCTGGCCGAGCAAGAGTGCGTCAAACTCGCCTTCACAAACGACCAGCGGCAAACCGGGCTCGATGATATTCGGGTCAGGATAGAGGCTCGGACCGTCCGAGAAGACTTGCACATACTTAGGCTTCCTGTCCCCGTCCTGGCGAATCTTGAGCATTGCCAGGCGGCCACTGTTGAACCACGGAATCGTGATGCCGGCGACGGTCCAGGCCGTTCCGTTCTCTCGGATGATGTTGACTCGGGGCGTC
>DAIDHX010000181.1 GCA_027451885.1 Planctomycetales bacterium | reverse complement strand
CTTCGAGGCACGCGGCTACACGGCCTGGGACCCCACCAGCCCGGCGTTCATCCTCGAAAATCCCAACGGCACCACGCTCTGCATCCCGACCGCGTTTTGCTCCTGGACGGGGGAAGCGCTCGACAAGAAGACTCCGCTTTTGCGTTCGGTTGAAGCCCTTTCAACGCATGCCGTGCGGATTCTTAAGGTCTTTGGATCCGAGGCGACCAGCGTGTACTGCACCGCGGGTCCCGAGCAGGAGTACTTCCTGATCGACAAGCACTTCTATTATTCCCGGCCGGACCTGATCAACGCCGGCCGCACGCTCTTTGGCGCCAAGCCGCCCAAGGGGCAGGAAATGGAAGACCACTACTTCGGCGCGATTCCGGAGCGGGTGCTCGCCTGCATGCTCGAGACCGAGACCGAGCTCTACAAGCTTGGCGTGCCGGTGAAGACGCGGCATAACGAGGTCTCCCCCGCGCAGTATGAGATCGCCGTGACGTTCGAGAACGCGAACGTGGCGACCGATCACAACATGCTCGTGATGGAGACGATGAAGCGGGTGGCGGATCGTTACGGGCTCCAGCTTCTGCTGCACGAGAAGCCGTTCGCCGGGGTGAACGGCTCGGGCAAGCACCTCAACTGGTCGCTCGCGGACAGCTTTGGGAATAACCTGCTCAAGCCTGGCGACACGCCGCACGACAACGCCCAGTTCCTCACCTTCCTGGTCGCGGTGATCAAGGCGGTGTGGAAGCATGGGGATCTGATGCGGGTTTCGGTGGCCAACGCCCACAACGACCACCGTCTGGGGGCGAACGAGGCGCCGCCGGCGATCATCTCGGTCTTCCTGGGGGACATGCTTCAGGACATCGTGGACCAGATTGAGAAGGGGGGCGCCCGTTCGGCCAAGACCGGCGGCGAGCTCAAGATCGGCGTGTCGGTGCTGCCGACGCTGCCGCGGGACGCGGGCGACCGCAACCGCACGAGCCCGTTTGCCTTCACCGGCAACAAGTTCGAGTTCCGGGCCGTGGGCTCGAGCCAGTCGGTCTCGGGGCCGATCGTGGTCATGAATGCGATCATCGCGGAGACGCTCGACGAGTTCGCCACCCACCTCGAAGCCGCGGTGGCCGCCAAGAAGGATCTCAATAGCGAGATTCAGAACCTGCTCCAGGCGGCCGTGAAGGAGTCGAAGAACGTCCTCTTCAACGGCGACAACTACAGCGAAGCCTGGCATGCCGAGGCCGAGCGCAGGGGCTTGCCGAATCGCCGGACCACGATCGACAGCCTGCCGGACTTCGTGAGCGCGAAGTCGGTCAAGTTGTTCTCGAAGTACGGCATCTTCAACGAGCGTGAGATCCACTCGCGGTACGAGATCTTCCTGGAAAGCTACCGCAAGACGATCAACATCGAGTCGCAGCTCACGCTCCAGATCGCCAAGCGGATGATTCTGCCGGCCGCGCTGCGGTATCAGGGCGAGGTCGCCCAGGCGATCGCCAGCTTGAAGAACTCGGGCACCACGCCGCCCAGGAGCCAGACCGATCTGCTGGCCGAGGTTGTGACCGCGATCGACCAGCTCCAGACGGCGATCGAGAAGCTCGGGGCCGTCACCGAGGAAGGGCACGAGGGGGACTCGCTGGCGCACGCCAAGTACGCACGCGACGCGATGATCCCCGCCATGACCGCCGTCCGCGCGGCCGGCGACAAGCTGGAAACGCTCGTGGCGGACGATCTCTGGCCTCTGCCCACTTACCAGGAAATGCTCTTCCTGAAGTGAGCCTTCGCAACGCACGCGCTGGGAGGGCGGGTCAAGCGGCTCGCCCTCCCGCGGTCTGATCCCCGTTACCGCCCAACACCCTCGATTCCAGCCCACCGCGGGCGCGCGAGTCGGGGCAGTCTGATCCCGGCACATTTCCCCTTCGAAGCGGTCTTGCTCTCCAAGCCACGAGCGCGGCCGAGCCTGTCTTTCGGCCTGTGCGTTCACTTCCCGAAACATCGCCGATCGCGGGCGACCTTTCTCCACACCCCAGGGCCGACACTCTGACACGCGTGAAGCCAGGGCGCGTAATGACATCGATGCCGTGCTCCACGACCGGATCATCGCCGCACTTGTGCTTCTCGACCTAAGTGTTTCTCGGGCCGGGTTGTCGCGGGCACAGCGGGGGTGGGAGCAGTCGAGGCGAACGGCATTTTGAATGTCAAGCGGGTCCGCCGCGTGAATCCGCCTGGGGCCTGAATCGGTTGCGGCCGGCGCGTCGAGGCGACGATGAGCGCTGGCCCGTGTGATGGAGCGAGCGAATCTGATCTGGCATATCTGCTTGCATCTCTCCAAACGGAAACGAGGCCGTTGTGCATCATGAACCGCTGTTACTGGGTCTGGATCTTGGCAGTAGCGCGCTCAAGTGCGTGCTGGTGGACGCGGGGGGCCGGTCGCGAGGCCAGGCGCGGGTGGAATACGCGTCGCTCCCGGTCGAGGGGGGCGGGTGCGAGCAGGACCCGCACGACTGGTGGCGTGCGCTGGCGCGGGGGATTGGGCGCGTGGTCGATGACTCTGCGCGGGCGCGGGTGGTCGCGATCGGATTGGCAGGCCACGCTCCCAGCCCTGTGTTTGTGGACGGCGATCTTGAACCGGTCGCGAGCGTGGCGCCCTGGTTCGATCCACGGCCGAAACGGTACTGGCCGCGCTTGCTCGAGTGTGTGGGAGACGCGCGTGCGGGCGATCGTTTGACGCTGGAAACGGCCGCGCGGGCGCTTTGCGTGCGGGCGCAGGCGCCTGGAACGCTCGAGCGTGCGCGGCACGTGCTCCAGGGCAGCGACTACCTGGCCTCCCGGCTTGTGGGCCAGGCCGTGTCCTCCTCCGCACTTGATCGCGCGATTCTCGAGCTGGCCGGGCTTGAGGGAGCGCTCGTGGTGCAAGCCTCGCCGCCGGGGTCGGTCGTGGGTGAGCTCGGCGAGGACGCGGCGTCAGAGCTGGGCCTGCCCGAAGGAATCCCGGTTGTGGCCTGCGGTGTTGATACATTCACGGCGTCGATCGGCAGCGGCGCCCGCGCGGCTGGAGACGCGTGCGTGTCGACCGGCTCGTCGTCGGTCGCGGCGTTGTTGACCACGCCTCGTCTCACCACCTGCCCCTCCTGGGCAGGCCATCCCATCGTGAGCCGCCAGGCACGCGTGGGGGGACGGCTGCTCGAGACCGTCTCCGCGCTGGTCGCACCCCGCGGCTGCCTCGACCGGCTGATCAGCAAGGCAGCCGAGACCATCCCCTCGCGCTGGCTTGATCCCTGGGAGTTCTCGCTGCTCGAGGGGGACGAGCGCGAAACCCGCGCCAACCTCGCCCGGCTCGCCGCATCCGTTTCCACCGAACGGCTCGTGCACGCCGTCCTCTCGGCCATCGTGCTCGCCCAGCGGTCCGCGCTCGAAAATCTCGAAGCCCAAACGGCCAGAGCCATACGGCTACGATCCGTGGGGCGGGTGGCGCAGAGCGCAGCCTTCGTGCAGCTTCAGGCCGATGTCTTCGGCCGCGAAATCGAAGTGCCCGAGGCCGCCGAGCCGGGCGCACTGGGCGCAGCCATCGTGGCCGCCGTGGCCGCCGGCATCCATACGCCCGAGAACGCTTCAAACTCCATGACGCGCATCTCCTGGTCCCGCGAGCCCAGGCCCATCATCTTCGAACGCTTCGAACAACGCCGGCCCCACTTCGCCCGGACGCGCACTCACTTTCGCTCCTTAACATAATCCATGAATCCGATGCGTACATAACTTATTGCTCGTGCTCTTGCACGCGAACACATTATCATAGCCTTGTGCTTATGATGCCAACAAACCGCTCGCGTCCCGGCCAGTGCGCCCGACGCGAGCGGTTTGCAAATAGTTATACTTGACTCAACAATCACACATCTTTACCACCCCAGGCCGTCGGCGTCCTTCGTGATCTGCTCAAGGCGCCTGGCGATGATCTCGCGGCGGTGCTCCTGCCGCTTGTTTACCATCGCCTTCAGCTCCGCGAGCTGTTCCGCAAGCCGGTTGATCTCCTCTTCGTGGTGCTTCTGCTTGAGGGAGAACTGCTTCTCGAGCAGGGGCACAAGCTGCTCCTTGAGCTTTTCACGCTCCGCGCCCCTGGCCCTGGCGAGCTTTCCAATGATCTCATTAACCGCGTTCACAAGCTCGATCGGCATGCCTCCGTTTGCGTAAGACACGACGGAAACCTCACCATTCACGTCCACCGTCGCGTAGGATCTCGAGATATACGAGTTCCTTCCGGGAGGCTGAGGCGGGACGGGAAAGGTGGGAAGCGCCGGGACCGCAACTCGAGCTTCGCGAGGCGCTCCTTCGTCTTGACGGTAGATCGTCACGGTATCGTCACCATTCCGCACAGCGCGGACGGATTGAGTCGCCGCCTCGGTGTTCCTCGTGCCGGTCGTGCGGGATTCATCCTGGCCGAAGGCATACCAACCGAGCGGCAGGGCACAGAGGCTGAACAGGGCGATCCACTTGTGCATCGAAAACTCCTTGAAAACGAGAAGAGTCGCGTGACATCACGGGTCAGATCGAGACGTTGGGAAGTCGAGATCGCGTTCGAGCCGGCGCGCGGCGTTGGCGAACCGGCGAACGAGATCTTCGATGGGATCCGCGCCCGGCCCGTCCGCGTGATGAAGCTGGTTCTCGAGCGTGGAGATCTGCTCTTGCAAGGCTTTTGCGTTGCTTGCGATCCGTGCCGAGCTGAGCTCCGCGAGCGACTCGCCGCTGCCGGAAGGGGCGGCTGGGCGCAGGGGGTTTCCGGTGAAGGCGAGCGTGCCCACGGTGAGCGCGGCGAGCGCACAGGCGGCGGCGAGCAGGGCCCGCGGCCTGCGCCAGCGTGGGGCGATTGGGCCTCGCGGCAGGTCGTGTGGCAACGGGATCGCGAGCGGCTGTTGCACGTGGGCCAGGCAGCGGCCGAGCAGGTCGGCCAGTTCCGCCGCGGTCTGGATGCGAGCGCTGGGCGATTTGGCCTGGAGCCTTGCGATGATCGCTTCGAGCCAGGCGGGGATCTCGGGATTCAGCGCACGGATGGGGCGTGGCTCGTCGTCCGAGACGCGCCTGAGCACGGCGACGGCGGACTCAGCGCGAAAGGGGGGAAAGCCCACGCACATGGTGTAGAGGGTGCTGCCCAGGCTGAAGAGGTCAGCGCGGTGGTCGGCGGTTTCGCCGCGTGCCTGTTCGGGGGCCATGTAGTTGGGTGTGCCCGCGATCGCGCCGCTCAAGGTCGACGCCGCGTCGGCCGCCGCCCGTGCCAGGCCGAAGTCTGTCAACCGCACGCGTTCGACGCTGTTCTCCAGCAGGATATTCGCCGGTTTGACGTCGCGGTGGACAAGCCCCTGGGCGTGCGCGGCGGCCAGCCCCGCGGCCGTCTGCATGCCGATCCGCAGGATCTCCGCCAGCGCGAGCGGGCCCGTGGCGTCGATCCGATCTTGCAGCGTCCGACCCGGCACGTACTCCATCACCAGAAAGGGGAGCGACGCAGTCTCAACCACGGCATGGACCGCGACCACGTGCTCGTGCACCACGGCCGCGGCAGCGCGTGCCTCGCGCAAGAACCGCCTTCGCGCGGCCCCGCAGCTTGCAAACTGGGCCGCGAGAACCTTGATCGCCACGTTGCGATTGAGCGCGGGGTCAAACGCCTTGAGCACCACCCCCATGCCGCCGCGCCCCAGCACGCCCTTGATCTCGTACGTCCCCAGCCTGCCCAGCGAATCCGGCCAGTCGGAAGCCGCGAGGAACTCGAGCGACTCCCGCGCCTGTTCCGGGTGGATCTCAAGCCCGTCGCCGCTCAGGTTGCTTTGCACCGCGCTCGACCAGGCGTCATCCGCCACCAGCCGGTCGAGCGACGCCCGGCACGACACACAGGTCTCGAGATGGCGCTCAAGCAGCCTGAGCTCGCGCTGGCCGAGCTCGTCGCGCATGAGCCGCGTCAGCCGATCCGCGTCGCACGATTCAGTTCGAGCCCGCATCGTCCACCCCGCTTCCAAGCTCGCGTGAGCCTTCGCCAAACTGTTCAACCTTGCGTTTCAGGCGGGCGAGTGCCCGGGATCGCGCGATATAAACCGCACCCACGGAGATCCCCAGCCGAGCGGCGATGTCGCACGGCCGCGCACCCTCGATCGCGGTACTCCAGAACGCCTGCCAGGTGGTAGGAGTGAACTCGTCCTTGATTTCCTCAGCCGCCCACTCAAGAACGCGCCTGCGATACTCGAGCTCAAAGATCGCCGTGGCTTCGGGATCGCGCTCAGCCTGGGACTCAAGCAATTCCAGGATGCTCGTCGAGCCACTGCCCCGGAAGGGAAACCTATGCCTGCTCAAGAAGTTCACAAGCAAGTTGTGCGTGATCCGCGCCAGCCAGCTTCGAAACCGCCCCCGCGCGGGGTCATATCGCTCAACCGCGCTCAAGACAGCGCGCAGGACCTCCTGGCACACATCGTGGGCGTCCGCCTCTTGCAAACCTCTACGGCGCGCGAGCCGCACGATCAGGGGCTCGTAGAGTGCCACGAATTCACGCCAGGCGCCCGAGTCGGCCGGGTCGCGCAGCTTGACGATCAGCGATGCTCGGGTATCGGGCGAATCGTACATGGCACCTCCTCACACCAGGGAATACACCCTGTGCTTGAATTCCTTTCACAGATCACGCCATTTTTTGGGATCCGCGCCTCCCGCGCGATTCCTTGATCTTAACCACCGGAGTTGTTAATGATTCGGAAGTTCCAATCGAGCTTTGACTTCCGCACGAAAACCAGGCCCTTGCGAGCGATGGAATGAACGGGCGCGGAAACCGCTGGCTGGCGAGCTTCGAAACACCTGACCTACCGCTGCGAATCATCGCTCACAGAGGGGATTCATTCCGGGCGCCCGAGAATACGCTCGCGGCCGCGGAGCTGGGGCGTCAGGCGGGCGCGTTCGCCTGGGAGCTCGATGTTCAGGCCACGCGCGACGGCGTTCTGATCGTGCTCCACGACGACACGCTCGAGCGTACCACGAACGTCCGCGCGCGCTACCGCGACGATCCCCGCGGGGCGAACGGCTACCCGGCCAGCGCGTTTCTCTGGGAAGAGATCGAGACGCTCGACGCGGGTTCCTGGTTTGTCTCAAGCGCGGGGCGGGCTCGATCCGCCCGGGACTTCGGCACGCTCGATTTGATCGCGCCGGCGGCCCGGGCGCAATACGCTTCAGGCATGATCCGCGTTCCCACGCTCGAAAACGCGCTCGAGCTCACAGAGCGCCTGGACTGGCTTGTCAATGTGGAGATCAAGGGAGGTCCGGAGGTCGGCGACGAGGCCGCGCGCAAGGTGGCCGCCGCGATCCAAACGCAGGGCATTGGCAGTCGCGTGCTCATTTCTTCATTTGATCAAGGGCTTGTGGCTGCTGCGCGGCAGGCGGAGGGGGACCATGCCGTTGCGCTTCTATCGGAAACCGCGGGGCCTGAACTGGCCGCCCAGGCGCGCGCAGTGGGAGCCCAGGCGATCCACGTGGGGACAAGCGCGCTCGCCCTGGCCAGGCGAGACGAAGGCAACTTCACCGCCACGGCCGAGACCCGCGCGATCATCATGCGGCTGCACTCGAGCGGCCTGCCGATCCTGGTTTACACCGTGAACGACCGCGAGCCGGGCGGGCTGCAAGACCAGCTCGATGCGCTTGGCGTGGCTGGGATCTTCACCGATGACCCCAGCCACACATAAGCACATGAGCGTTTGTCAGGCGAATGGCCGCTGGATCGCGCCATGGTCGAGCGGTCGCGGCAGGTCGCTCGAGCCCATGAGGTAGCGATCGATCGAGGCCGCGGCGTGCCGCCCCTCGGCGATCGCCCACACGATCAGGCTCTGGCCGCGGGCCATGTCGCCGGCGGTGAAGACCCGCGTGACCGAGGTGCGGCGATCGGCGTCGGACTTCACGTTCCCCTGGGCGTCGAGCTCGACGCCGAACTGCTCGATCATTTTGCCGCGTTCCGGCCCCGTAAACCCAAGCGCGAGGAGCACAAGGTCGGCGGGATAGGTTTTCTCGGTGCCGGGAACGGGCACGAAGCGCGTTCTGCCCTCCTCGTTCACCATTTGCACGAGCACGGTCTCGAGGCCTGTCACCCGCCCCGCGTTGCCAATGAACCGGACGGTGCTAATGGAGTACTCGCGGATGCCGCCTTCCTCGTGCGCGGACGAGGTGCGGAAGACGTTCGACCATTGCGGCCAGGGATTCGACTCCGCGCGGTGATCGGGCGGGCGGGGTACGATCTCGAACTGGTGGATGCTGCGCGCCCCCTGGCGGTGCGCAGTGCCCAGGCAGTCGGCCCCGGTATCACCACCGCCAAGGATGATCACATGCTGATCTCTAGCTGAAATGGCGTGGCCGTTCACGTGCTCGCCGGCGACGATGCGGTTTTGCAATGTGAGATAGTCCATGGCGAGGTGGATGCCGCCGAGCTCGCGCCCGGGGATTGGCAGATCCCGCGCCATGGTCGCCCCCGCGCACAGACAGATGGCGTCGAATTGCGCGATCAGGTCATCGGCCGCGATGTTGACGCCGATGTTTGCATTGCAGCGGAACTCGACCCCCTCCTGGTGAAGCTGGTCGAGCCGGCGATCCAGATGGCGCTTCTCCATCTTGAAGTCGGGAATGCCGTAGCGCAGCAGCCCGCCGGGATTGGGCGCGCGTTCGAAGACGACGACGTCATGCCCTGCGCGGGCGAGCTGCTGGGCGCAGGCGAGTCCGGCGGGTCCGGAGCCCACGACCGCCACTTTCTTGCCCGTTTTAACCTGTGCGGGCTCGGGCCGGACCCAGCCCTCGTCCCAGGCGCGGTCGATGATGCTGGCCTCGATCTGCTTGATCGCGACCGGGTCTTCATTGATGCCGAGCACGCAGGAGGCCTCGCAGGGCGCGGGGCAGAGCTTGCCGGTGAATTCCGGGAAGTTGTTGGTGGCGTGCAGGCGCTCGATCGCGGCCTGCCAGTGGTCGCGGTAGACAAGGTCGTTCCAGTCAGGGATCAGGTTGCCGAGTGGGCACCCCTGATGGCAGAACGGGATTCCGCAATCCATGCAGCGGGCGCCCTGGGCGCGGAGCTTCTCGGCGGGGAACGGCTGATAGACTTCGAGATAGTCGTGCAGGCGCTCATCGACGGGGCGGCGGCGGGCGGTTTCACGGCCGATTTCGAGAAATCCAGATGGCTTACCCACGGGCGTTCTCCATGGCAAATTCCGGCGCGACGACCTCGATCGGAGCCAGTTCGGCCGCGCGTGCCTTCTGCTCCCTGAGCACGCGCTTGTAGTCGCGCGGCATCACCTTCTTGAAGAGCCTGCAAGAGTCGCCCCAGTGCGCCAGAATCCTGGTCGCACGCAGGCTCTGGGTGCTCATGCGATGCTCGTCGATGAGCGCCCGCACGAGCTCAACGTCCTCGTATTCTTCGAGCAGCTCGAGGTCGACCATCTCGGTATTGAGCCGGGAGCGGAAGTCGCCGGCCTCATCGAGCACGAAGGCCACACCGCCGCTCATGCCCGCGGCGAAGTTGCGGCCGGTGGGTCCGATGATCACGACGACGCCGCCGGTCATGTATTCGCAGGCGTGATCGCCCACGCCTTCGACGACGGTGTGGGCGCCTGAATTCCGCACGGCGAAGCGCTCCCCGGCCCGGCCGCGGAAGAACGCCTTGCCGGCCGTTGCACCATAGAGCGCCACGTTGCCGATCAGGATATTGTCCTCGGCCACGAAGCGTGACTGCCTGTGCGGGAAGACAGAGATCCGGCCGCCGGAAAGTCCCTTGCCCACGTAGTCGTTGGCGTCTCCCTCGAGCTCGATTGTCACGCCGCGGGGCAAGAATGCGCCCAGGCTCTGGCCTGCCGATCCTGTGAAGCGCAGGTGGATGGTGCCGTCTGGCAAGCCTGCGCCGCCGTGCTCGCGGCTGATTTCGCTGCCCAGGATCGTGCCCACCGTGCGGTTGATGTTGTAGATCGGCAGCTCGAGCCGGACCGGGCGGCCGATGCTGATCGCCTCGCGGCAGGCGGGGACGAGGGTTGTCAGATCGAGCGAGCGTTCGAGCTCGTGGTCCTGCGCCACGCACGACCGCCGCGCGACCTCGGGAGGGGCTTCGGGCTGGTAGAAGATCTTGGAGAAGTCAAGGCCGCGGGCCCTGTAGTAATCAACGGCCTCGTTGGCGTCGAGCAGGTCCGCGCGGCCGATCATCTCGTCCATCGAGCGGAAGCCGAGCGCGGCCATGTGCTCGCGAACTTCCTCGGCGACGAACCGGAAGAAGTTGACGACGTGCTCCGCCCTGCCCTCGAATTTCTCGCGGAGCCTGGGGTTCTGGGTGGCGATGCCCACGGGGCAGGTGTCAAGGTGGCAGACGCGCATCATGACGCAGCCCATGACCACGAGGGGCGCGGTGGAGAAGCCGAACTCCTCCGCCCCCAGGAGCGCGGCGATCACCACGTCGCGCCCGGTCTTGAGCTGGCCGTCGGTCTGGAGCACGACGCGTTCGCGGAGCCGGTTCAAGACGAGCGTCTGCTGCGTTTCCGCGAGTCCGAGCTCCCAGGGTGCGCCGGCGTGCTTGAGCGAGGTGAGCGGGCTTGCGCCGGTGCCGCCGTCGTGGCCGCTGATCAGGATCACGTCGCTGTGCGCCTTGGCAACCCCCGCGGCCACCGTGCCCACCCCGACCTCCGCCACCAGCTTCACGCTGATTCGCGCCCGCGGATTCGCATTCTTGAGATCGTGGATCAGTTGGGCAAGGTCTTCGATCGAGTAGATATCGTGGTGCGGCGGCGGGCTGATGAGCCCCACGCCCGGCGTCGAGTGCCGCACCTTGGCGATCCACGGCCAGACCTTGTGGCCCGGGAGCTGCCCGCCTTCACCCGGCTTCGCCCCCTGCGCCATCTTGATCTGGATTTCCTGGGCGTTCACCAGGTACTCGCTGGTCACGCCGAAGCGGCCCGAGGCCACCTGCTTGATCGCGCTATTCTTGCTGTCGCCGTTGGGCAGAATGCGGAACCGCGCGGGATCCTCGCCCCCCTCGCCGGTGTTCGACTTGCCGCCGAGCCGGTTCATGGCGATCGCCAGCGTCTCGTGCGCCTCGGCCGAGATCGAGCCGAAGCTCATCGCGCCAGTGGCGAACCTGCGCACGATCGCCTCGACGGGCTCGACCTCCTCGATCGGAATGCTGCGCGCGGGGTCGACCTTGAGCTGAAACAGGCCGCGGAGCGTGCAGGCGCGCTTCGCCTGGTCGTCGACCTTCCGGGTGTAATCGCGAAAGATCTCCATCCGCCCGCTACGGGTGGCGTGCTGGAGCCGGAAGACCGTCT
>DAIDHX010000180.1 GCA_027451885.1 Planctomycetales bacterium | reverse complement strand
GAAGCGAACCCAACGCCCCTGAAAACCTGCCGCAGGATGATGTGCTGCAGGACGTTACGTCGAGTTCGAACGACACAAATCCCCCTAACCTGGACATGCAAAGTCAGTATGGGGAGCGCGATCGGTTGGACCTCCAGGCCGACGCCAAGCTGGACAAGGCCGACGCGGGCGACGTAGTCGGGTTTGTCGGCGACTCATCGCCGGAAAAAACCGAAGCCACCGCGCCTGTTCCGAGCGAACCCAACGCGCTTTTGCGAAGCGAACCCAACGCCCCTGAAAACCTGCCGCAGGATGATGCGCCGCAGGACGTTACGTCGAGATCGAACAACACAAATCCCCCTAACCTGGACATGCAAAGTCAGTATGGGGAGCGCGATCGGTTCGACCTCCAGACCGGCGACGCGTTGCTGGAAAAAACCGAAGCCACCGCGCCTGTTCCAAGCGAAGCCACCGCGGTTTTGCAAAGCGAACCCAACGGGCCGGCGGAAGCGTCGCAGGCCGTTACAGAGAAAGAGCTTGTGTCGAGTGTGAGTGACACGAATCCGGCCGGCTCCAGGCGTACTGAGAACGCTGGGCGGGCGCAGGAGCGGCGGGACGACTCGGCGGAGGCCAGGGAGCGGAAGAAGCGGAAGGAAGAACGGCGGCGTCAAAAAGAGAGCAGGCGGAAGAACCGTCGGCGTTGAGTCGTTAAGACCGATGGAGGTGAGTCGGGTCGACCGGCGGCGGTGAGTCGGTAAGGCCGCTCGCATTGGGACGGGCAGACCGTCGGTGGTGAGTCGGGCAGACCGTCGGTGGTGAGTCGGTGAACGGTCGCGGGGATCAGCCGTGCGGCTCGGCGGTCAGAGGCTCAACCGCGCTGCTCAGCGGTCAGAGACTCAGTCGTCGACGGTCTGGTTGTGAGCGGGTGAATCCCGCGGGTGCTCCTTGGCAATATGGCGGTTGGTGGCGGCGGTCCGCGGTTGGCGCCCGCGGGCCGAGGAGGGGGTGCGCCCGCGGTGCGTGCGGGTTCTTGGGGAAATCATGCCGCGAGGCCCATCAAAAGGCGTGGTCGCGATTTGTTCCGCGCTGGCTACTTTGTGGGCCTGAGCACTTCCATCGCCGCGTTGAAGCCATTGATCCCGATGACGCTGCCGCCGGGATAAGTCGCTGCGCCACAGAGGTAGAGGCCGGGCATGGGCGTGCGGGGCGTGAGCCTGCGTTCCCACATGAATTCGGGCAGGCACTCCCCCTGGAAGATCTGGCCGCCGGTGAGCCCCACCTCACGTTCGATGTCGGGCGGGCCGAGCACCTCGGAGTCGATGACAGCGCCTGGGAAATTGTCACAGTAACGGCCGATGGAGGCGAGCGCGAGCGAGCGGACCTCTTCGCGATGATCGTCCCAGGTTCCCGTGGCGAAGGTGTGGGGCACGTACTGGGCGAAGACGCTCATGGTGTGCACGCCCGCGGGTGCGATCGTGGCATCGTGCGCGGAGTGGAAGTAAAGCTCGGTCCAGAGCCGGCCGGGCAGCCGGCCCGTCTGGGAGACGCGGTGACTGGACAGCCACTCCTCCTTTGTGAGCGGCGTGTTGACCTGCCCCTTGTGATGCGGCATGAACGTGCCGGGCCGGCTGGTGAAGCTGGGGAGCTCCTTGAGTGCGACATTGAGCTTGACGGTGCATCCCACCTGGGGGACGGCGAGCACCCGCTCCTTCCAACCGGAGTCGGCGTGATCGCCCAGCAAGCGGAGGGTCACGCGTGGATCCGCGCCTGAGACGATCACGGGCGCGTGAATGACTTCGCCCCCCTCGAGCTCAACCGACGCGCCTGGGGTGATGCGCGCGACGGGCGTTGAGGTGAGCACGGTCGCACCCAGGTCGCGCGCGATATCGCAGAGGATGAACGAGACCATCCCCATGCCCCCTTTGACATATCCCCACATGCCGGGCTGACCGCCGAGCCGGCCCGACTGGTGATGGAAATGGATCGACGCCGTGCCGGGATCGTGGGGGCTGGCGTTGGTGCCGATCACCCCCTGCCCCATGTACGCCGCCTGGAGCCGCTCGTCCTGGAAGTAATGTTCCAGGCACTCGACCATCGACCACTCGAAGAGCATCTTGCGGGCTTCGTGATCATCTCCCAGGCGTCTGAGGATCTGTTCATGTGTTGGTGCAGCGCCGATCCAGAGATCGCCATCGCCGGCGGGTCTGAGGCGGTCTCGCAGCCGGCTCTTGGTGCTGGAAAACGCGCGGAAGCCCTTGAGATCGCCGGGGGCGAGCCTGCGCACCTCGTCCTCGCACTTCGCCTCGTCTTCCCAGAGCTGGATGCTCGTGCCATCGTCGAAGGGGATGAAGAGCCCGGACTCGGCGGGGATCCATTCGTAACCGTAGGCGGCGAGGTCGAGCTCGCGGGTCACGCGGTCATGGAGCAGGCCGACGAGATACGCGCAGGGGGAGATGCGAAACCCGGGCCAGACTTCCCGCATGGTGCATGCGCCGCCGACCCGTTCGCGTGCCTCGAGCACGAGCACTTGCTTGCCCGCCCGCGCCAGGTAGGCCGCACAAACAAGGGCATTGTGCCCTGCTCCGACCACGATGACATCCCAGCGCGCGCGCGACAGCTCTGCGATCGAGTGCGTGGCGGGCAAGACGCCCAGGGTGGTTGCGGTTCTGGGAAAACCGTTGCGCGTACGCTCCATCGGAACACTCCCGGGCTCAGGCGAAAATCCGCACGATGGTTGTCGTGGTCCTTGCATGATAATCTGAAGTCATTGCCGCGGGGACCGACTTTCGCGAGGCGCGCCATGGAATTGATCAAGCTTTCGGAACTCGTCGACGGCGCTGATGCCGACTGCCTTGCGGTTTTGACCGAGCGGTCCGTCGCCAGCAAGAAGGACGGCTCGACGTATCATCGCTGCCGGTTCCGGGACAAGGGGCTTGAGCTCGAGGCGGTGATCTGGCCCAACCACGCGTTCGCGAACGAGGTCGAAACCTGGAAAATTGGCGAGGTCTATCACCTCCGCGCCCGCACCCGCACCGACCCCAAGTACGGGCGCAAGCTTGAGATCCACGACATCGAGCCCGCCAGCATCAGCATTCCCGACGCACCCCGGGCCGAGGACTTTGTGGAAAGCAGCCGCTTCTCCGCGCACTCGCTCCATGAGCGGATCGATCAGCTCATCGCCCGGGGCATCACCGACCCTCACCTGGCGCGGCTGGTGGCGATGCTCTTCGAGCGCCATGGCAGCGTTCTTGATGTGATGCCCGCCGCGCAGCGGATGCATCATGCCTATGCGCGTGGCCTGCTCGAGCACGTCTGGAGCATGACACGGGTCGCGGTTTATCTAGGCGAGCATTACGCCCGCTATTACAACGACCTTCGGCCTCCTTTGAATGTGAGCATTGTGGTAACGGCGGCGATTGTGCACGACCTGGGCAAGCTGCTGGAGCTGGAGCAGCGCCCGACGGGGGTGGCGTATTCCCGGGCGGGGATTTTGCTGGGGCATATTGTGATTGGGCGCGACATGGTGCGGTCGGTGGCCCGGGAGATCGAGGGTTTTCCGGAGGAGCTCTTGTTGCAGCTTGAGCACGCGATCCTGGCGCATCATGGCAAGCGGGAATTTGGCTCGCCGGTGTTGCCGGCCACGATCGAGGCGCTTCTGGTGTCGTACATTGACGACCTGGATGCGAAGATGAACGCGGCCGCGCGTGCGCTTCTGGAGTCTCGGGGCGAGGGGGATTTCACGGAGAAGGTGTATGCGCTGGACGGCCGCGTGCTGTATCGCGGCGGCTGGGTTGGGCCGGAGCCTTCCGGGGCTGAGGAGGAGGGTTCAAGGGGTGGCGGGCAGGCGGCGGAGGCGGTGGCTTCGAGTCACGATGGCGGATAGGATGTTAGGATAGACCAATCAGGCCCGTGTGGGTTTGAAGGTCATTTGCAGTCGCACGGCGAGGATTAGAATCAGATGATGCGGATTCGTGGAGCGGGGACGGCGCTCGGGTTGGCGGCTCTCCTGGTGTGCGGCTGTGCGGGTGAGGGGGATGCCCCTGCCCCTGCGCCGGCAAACGGTGGTCCGGCGGCCAAGGCGCCCGCCGCGGCCAAGCCGAGCACAGCCACGCCGGCCGCCAGGCCCAGCGAAGGACCCAAGATGGAAGGCCCCGCGGGTGCGAACACCGGGCCATCGGATGAGGTTCTGGCGAATCTCAAGAAGCTCCCTGCCGCCGACCAGCCTCTGGCCACGGCTCAGAAGGTCTGCCCGGTGAGCGGCGAACCGCTTGGCGAGATGGGCGCTCCGATCAAGGTTACGGCGGAAGGCCGCACGTTTTTCCTTTGTTGCAAGAGCTGCGAGGCCGACGTCAAGGCCGACCCCAAGGCCGTGATCGCCAAGCTCGACAAGAAGTGAAGCTCTTGCGCGGGCGCTGTGGCCCGCGTTTGAGTCGTTGACCGCGTGATTCAACCACTGGCGAGTTGTGTGTGAGTTAGATATACTTCGCAGTCGATGAAGTTTCATCGAGCGTGGCATTCAGAGTACGCGAACGCACGAGCCCCATCTGAAGCCCTGGCCGTGTCTCCCCCGCGGCGGGCCTCCGGTCGCCGAGGCGACTCCTTCGCCAACTCGCCAGGCCGCTCGTTGCTGCGCGAATGTTGCGCCGCGAGCGACCACGTTCCAAACTCCCATGAGCGATCGGCACTGTCGTCCGGTCCCTGGGATCTCTGACCGCGCGAACGCCCCCAAGTCCCGCTTTGCCCTGGAGAGCTCTCATGAATCCCTCCCGCGCGCGTGAAACCGCGATTGAAGCGATCACCTCCTGGCCCGTCACTGGGCGCCGAGCCCCCCGGCCGGTGACCTCAATCCGCAACCTCTTCGGCGTCAACGTCTTCTCCGACGAAGTGATGAAGGCGCGACTCCCCGAAAATGTGTACAAGGTCCTGCGCAACACCATCAAGAAGGGTGCGCCTCTGGACGCCTCGATCGCCGACGTCGTTGCCGCGACCATGCGCGAATGGGCGATGGAGCATGGCGCCACGCACTACACGCACTGGTTCCAGCCGATGACCGGGCTCACGGCGGAGAAGCACGACTCGTTCATCTCTCCCACGGAGGCCGGCTCGGCCATCGCCGAGTTCAGCGGCAAGGAGCTCGTCCGCGGCGAGCCCGATGCCTCGAGCTTCCCCTCCGGCGGCATCCGCGCCACGTTCGAGGCGCGTGGCTACACGGCGTGGGACCCGACCAGCCCCGCCTTCATCCTCGAGAACCCGAACGGCACCACGCTCTGCATTCCGACCGCCTTCTGCTCGTGGACCGGCGAAGCTCTCGACAAGAAGACCCCCCTGCTCCGCTCGATGGACGCTCTCAGCAACCAGGCCCTGCGCGTCTTGAAG
>DAIDHX010000179.1 GCA_027451885.1 Planctomycetales bacterium | reverse complement strand
CTGTGCAGGCGCCCGCGGCGATTGCGTTTTCGCCGCCCACGGCCCGCGCTTCCGCACGCGGACCTCGTGCGCTGGGCGGCCGGTTGAGCGCGATCGATCGCCTTTTGACCCAGGGAGTGCTTTGCTTGAGTCTTGATCTTCGATCGATCATCGGCGACTGGGATTTTGAGCCCGACCAGCTCCAGGCACGTGTGATCCGCGGCGATGACGGCCTGGACAAAATCCAGATGCGGATCGATCTGGGCGTCATCCAGCTCGAGATGGACGGCCGGCCCGACGGCGATAAGCCCCACGGCTTCGAGTCGTTGCTCGATTATCTGGAGGCACGTGCCAGTAAACCCGGCGCTGAGCCGTTCCAGCTCGACGCCGAGACGAGCGCGCATCTCATGCGCGAGGGGCTACAGTACTATCACCGGTATCTCGCCGCGTTCCATCTCGATCTTCACGAGATCGTGGTCCGCGACACGGAACGCAACCTGCGGCTCTTCGCGTTTGTGTGCGAGCACGCCGCTGGAGAGCGCGAGAAACTCGAGTTTGACCAGTACCGGCCCTATGTGCTCATGATGCGCACTCGTTCGCGGGCTGCGCTTGCCCTTGAGTCTGGCGAGATCGCCGAGGCGCTCGAGCGGATTGACGACGGCATTGCGGCGATTCGCGCGTTTCTCGCGGAGTATCACCAGGACGGTCGGGAGCAGGATTGTTCGGAGCTGCGCTTTCTGAGGCGATATCGCCGCGAAGTTGAACGCGACCGCAAGCAGGGGCCGCTCGAGCGGCTCGAGGAGCAGCTCACGCTTTCGATCAAGCTCGAGCAATATGAGGAGGCCGCCCGGCTTCGCGACCTGATCAAAAAGCTCAGGGGTGCGGATTCCGCAGGGTCGTCCGCACCGTGATGTTTATGTCCGGCAGCTTTTCCAGAGCCGGCTCTTGCCCCCCGATCCAGGCGCAGCTACATTCAACTTGTCTGATGTCCTCAGACTCGCCTCTGCCATGTGCGTGAGGGGTGGTCCTTTTGGCGAACCAACATTAAACCCGTCGGGCGCCGATCTCGTCTCCTCGGAACTCGTTTCCCCGTGTGACTCAGGCTCCCCCTTGAACTGCGGGTTCTCAAAAGCACCCTAACGGCTACGGTGGAGGCGGTTTTTTTCTTTCCGATCGCGTGCCTGTCGTGACTCTCGATCGCGATCTCAGGGCTCGAAAAACGGACTTCAGGCGCCAGTTCTCTGACGCCGTGCGCTCGCTCTCCGCGGCAACAAGGGCGCGTGAGCAGGCGATGCTCGAGGCACAATTTCCAGGGCTGCCTGGGTATGCCGCGGCTCAGGTTCCGTGCCTCTATGTCTCCGCCTTCGACGTTGAAATCGACACCCGGCCTTTGCTCTCGCGTGTGCTTGCGGACGGCAAGCGGCTGGTCTGTCCGCGAGTCGACCGCAAGGCGCGTTGCCTGCGGTTGTTCGCCGTGTCGGATCTCGATCGCGATCTCGCCCCTGGCGCGCTCGGGATCCTGGAGCCTCTGCCGACTCTGGACCCCGTCGACCCCGCGGCCGTGGACTGGCTGCTCGCTCCTGGTCTTGCCTTTGATGCCGATGGCTACCGCCTGGGGCGAGGCGCGGGCTATTACGATCGGCTGCTGCCGCGGCTCGCTCCGGAGGCGGTCGTCTGGGCGCTCTGCTTTGACATTCAGCGCACGGGGAGATTGCCGCGTGAACCGCACGATCAGCCGCTCAGCGGCGTGACATCCTCCAGCGGGTCGTTCCCCGGCACGCGCCTGCGCTTGCCTCCTTCACCCTAGTCTCGCTCAACGGCGACCGTCGGCGGCTTTGCAAAGGCGCTATAGTCCTCGTCGATGCGGCTCGCTTCCACAACGCCTGGGTGCAGGATCACCCGGTATCGGAAGCGGATCGATTCGCCCGCGGGAATGGTATGGTCGCCGCGCTCCTTGCGGCCAAAATCGTGATAACCAAAGGGGTTGGCGGCGAAAAGCCCATAGGTTCGCACGTGCCAGGTCGTGGGGTGTCGAAAACTCTCCGGATGATCAAACACGGTGATGCCGAGCGTCTGCCCCGCAACCGGCCCCGTGTAATCCACCCAGGCCGAAGGTTTGCCCCAGGCGGCGTCATCCTTCTGCCCCTCGGCGTTCAGGATCCGCCCCCCTCGCTTGCGTGAAACATCCATCGACGACGCCACCCGCAACCCGAAGGTCCCTTCCTTGGTATCGCCAAAGGTCACCGCGCCGCGCGCGGCCTTCACCACCACTTCAAGGTCGATCACACGAGTCGTGGAGACACTGAAAAATGTGAATGTGCGTTCGTCCTCGCAGACGAGCTTGCCCCCGGGGGCGATCCATTCATTGCGGCTACGGAAGCGGCCGAGCACGGGGCCAGCCGTGATCAGCTTGCGCTCAACCTCGCGAATCGATCCGGCCCGCGGCGTCTCGCTCCAGAAGTCGATGCCATCGACGTCGCCGTGCGTGAACCAGAACGAGCGCTGATGGGGATGGTCGTGATCCTCCCCCTCGACCTGGCGCATGGGGTAAGCGCGGGTATAGCCAGATCCCGCCGGACCCACGAGCGGATAAAGAAACGGCTTGTGGCCCACGCCCACGACATGCTCTGTGAATGGTTCGTGATCCACGAGCACACGCAGGTTCTTGCCGCTTTCTTCGAAGGCAATTCCCCCCGCGCCGAGCGAGGCCGTCTTGCGCAGAATCACGAACACCGGCTCGCTTTTGGGCTTGCTGAGCAAGATCGCCAGCTTGCGGCCGCCGTCCTCGAAAACCTGGGCCGCACGCGCGCTCTCGCCCGCCGCGGGAACGATCTCGTAACTCCCCGGCTCAAGCGACTCAGGCGCCGCGACCACAAGCGGGGCGATCGACCTGTGCTCCGCGCCGCCGCTGAAGCGGAGTCGGATCGTGTCCTCGCCCCGCGCCAGACCTCCAAGTAATGCACACATGAAGACAGTAATGTATCTCGACGGTCTGGTCATGGCGGATCTCCTGGAGTGCTGAGAGAAGTCGGTCTCGTTCCCGAAAGCTGGGCGGGTCGCCCGCGGCTGAACCGAAAGATTTCGTCCTGGCGGGATTTTATCGTTGAATGCGTTAGGAGCTAGCCTTATGATGTTGTGATACCAGGCGACTTTCGCGTGCGGCGAGGGCTGAATTGTTAAGGTCGGTGATCGCTTGAGTCCGGGACATCTTGGACCCTGGGCGTGGTGATTGCAAGTCGATCCTGGGCAAGTTGGAGAGCCTTCCGGCGATTGCGATGGCGAAGCGACTCTATGTTGGCAATTTGAAGTACACGGTAACGTCGGATCACCTTCAGGAGTTGTTCGAGCAATTCGGCGCGGTGACCTCGGCCCAGGTCTTAAGCGATCGCGAGACTGGGCGAAGCCGGGGTTTCGGCTTCGTCGAGATGGCTAACGACGAGGAGGCGCTCTCGGCGATCGAGAATCTAGACGGGCGCGATCACGACGGCCGGCGGCTCACCGTGAATGAAGCGCGCCCGCGCACGCCTGGTGGTGGCGGCGGTGGCGGTGGCGGCGGCTATCGCGGCGGCGGTGGCGGCGGTGGCGGCGGTGGTTATCGTGGTGGCGGCGGATACGGCGATTATTGAGCTCCGCCGGTTCGCCTTCGCGAGCGATCTCCAGATCGCCCAGGGGTCTTCTCTTCCCAGATTTCGTGACTCCCTCGGAACTCACCTACGGCGACCTCACGGCTCGGCTCGAACACGTGCTCGAGTCTGAGGTCAGGCCGATTTTGCGTGCCGAGGGGGGCGATCTCCTGCTGGTCGGGATCGACCTCGATCGGATCGCGCAGGTGCGGCTGCTCGGCGCCTGTGGTGCGTGCGCATCCGCTGTGCCGGCCCTGGTTCTACGCATCGAAACGATCGTCAAGGAACGGCTGCCCGAGATCCGCTTTATCGAGGCCGTGCCGTGATCGATCGCGTGGTCCAGTCACCCCCGTGGCTCTCGCCTCGGGCGGCTTATATTCACGTTCCCTTCTGCAAGCATAAGTGCGGCTACTGCGATTTTGCCTCGCTCGCCGGCCAGGACCATCAGGCCGATCGCTATCTTGCGGCACTCGCGCGTGAAATCCGCGATCAACTTGCTGAACCGTGCCAGGTTGACTCAATTTTCGTCGGCGGCGGAACTCCGACCCGGCTCACCCCTGATCAACTTGCGCGCCTGACTGGGATCATCAGGGATCGGTTCATCCTCACGCCTGGGGGAGAATGGACGGTCGAGGCGAATCCGGGGACGCTTGACGCCGCCAAGGCAGACGTGCTGCTTGAATCCGGGGTCAATCGTATCAGCCTGGGCGCGCAGTCGTATCAGCCTGGGCTTTTGCAGACGCTCGAGCGCGAACACGGCGGCGACGATGTCGACCGCGCTCTTGAGATCGTCCGGCCGCGCTTTGGCCGGTGGTCGATGGACCTGATCTTCGGCGTGCCGGGCGCGAGCATCGAGCAATGGCAAGATGACCTCGACCGTGCGCTTCGTTCGCAGCCTGAGCATCTCTCGTGTTATGGGCTTGTGTACGAGAAGGGGACCGAGCTGCACCGGGCGCTCCGGGAGCAAAAGGTGGTACCGGTCGAGGAGTCGCTTGAGCGCGAGATGCAAGAAGTGACGATCGATCGCCTGAGGTACGCTGGGCTCGCGCAGTATGAGATCTCCAACTTCGCCTGCCCTGGCCACGAGTGCCGCCACAATCTTGTCTACTGGGCGAATGACGCCTATCACGGCTTTGGCCTGGGGGCTGCGCGCTATGTCGAGGGCGTCCGCTCGGTGAACACGCGGGAGCTATCGGCGTATCTCAAGCGGGTTGAGGCTGGGGAATCCGCCGTGACCGCGACCGAGCGGCTTGGACCCGAGGAGCGAGCGCGTGAGACCGCAATGCTGATGACCAGGCGCACCAGTCTGGGGATCGAACGCGGTGAGTTCCTCGAGCGGACGGGTTTTGAGCTCGACGCGCTCCTGGGCGAGGTGATTGCGCGATTCACAGCGCGGGGGCTGCTGGAGGACGACGGGCGCAGAGTTCGGCTTTCGGCCGAAGGCGTGTTCCTGGCCGACCTCGTCCTGCGAGAAATGGTCTAGCGCACGGAGGTTTGGGCCGGACGCCGCCGCGTCCCTGGGGGATGCAGCGATCGGTCCGGCTCATCAGTTTCAGGATCAACCGCGGCGGAGCTGGTCCGCCCGGGCGGCAAGTTTGATCGCGGCGGTGTGGAACAGGCCGCGGGCATTGGGCCGGGCCGCGCGATAGGCTTCCACAAACCCTTCCGCTTGTGTCCAGGCGATGATCTGCATGATCTGCTTGGACATGAGCTCGAGCATCTCGTCGATCGTGGCGCTTGTGACCGCCACAGGTCCGGACTCCGCAATGGCCCGGGGGTCGACCGGGAACTCGGAAAAGGAGCTCGTGTCGGCTGTGCGTGTGGTCGCCTTGGAAGCAGGGGGTTCGGCGACAGCCGCTGCGCCTGGCATTCCGCGCGAGCCTTCGTGGGTCGTCACGTCATCCGGTTCGGCGGGACCCTTGGGGAGTCGTTCGTTCGCGTCGCGGGGCAGGCCGGCCGAGGTGTAGAGCTTGCCGTCAGCACCCACACGCCCTGGCAAGTTCGGGATCTGCCGTCCCTCAATGAGCTGGCGGCGAATCTTCGCCACGAGCTCCCGGCTGACCGCGAGCTCCTCCGCCATGCGCCTGTCCGACCAGTCGTGGTGCAGCTTGAGCTTGACCTCGACCGCACGCCTGCGCTCGGCCCGCGTGAGCGGCAGGCCGTGGAACAGGTTCACGCTCGCGACGAAGTCGAGCGCCTCGGTCATCGTTCCCTGGATGATCTCGGCCTTGATCGAGCGCTTGCCGAGCATCACGGCAGCCGCGTGGCGGTGGAAGCCGTCGGCGATCAGATAGCGCTTTTCGACTTCATAGATGGTAATGGGTGGGAGTCGTTCCCACGAATCGGCGTACCGCTCGACCGTGAAATCGTCGAGGCGGTCCCGGAGGTTGAGGCTGGGCTCGATCACGAGATCGTCGAGCGGGATTTCACGAATCTTCATCGCGGTGTTCCCCAGGTTGTCAGCGCGACATGGGAGAGCTGAAGATGTTTGGGATCGACTCTGTGAATCAACGATCGGCGTAGTGGGCCTGGCGCTTGCATCCCAGGTTGAGAAAAAACGTGGGTGGGGGACGGGACGTGCCGTGCAGACGGGTTTTGGTGACGGGCGCGAGCGGACGGCTTGGCGCGGGTATGCTCGAGCAAGCGAATCTAGCGGGGCTGAGCGCGCATGGCTGGCAAGGCCCCGCGGGTCGAGCGGACCCTGCGCTTCGACCTGTTGATCTCACGGATCTCAACGCGATCGACCAGGCGCTTGCACTCGACGATCCCGGGATCGTGATTCACGCCGCGGCGGTCAGCACGGCGGAGGCCGTGCTCCGCGACCCTGTGCATGCGCGCAGAGTGAATGTCGAGGCCACCGCTCGGATTGCTGCCTGGTGTGTGCGTGAGCGCCGCAGGCTCGTCTTTACCTCAACGGATCTCGTCTTCGACGGCTCCCGCGCGTTTTCACGCGAGGAGGACGAGCCCTGTCCCCTGCTCGAGTACGGCCGAACCAAACGCGCTGCCGAGCTCGAGCTCGCTGGCAATCCAGGCTGCGTGGTCGTGCGCATTGCACTTTTGTATGGCCCAGCACCCAACGGCCGGCCTGGTTTTTTTGATACGTCGATCGCCGCGCTCAGGCGCGGAGCGGCGAAATCGTTTTTCGTCGATGAATATCGCACGCCCCTCGATTACCGCTCCGCCGCGCGGGGTGTGCTTGCGATCGCCTGCTCGGACCACGACGGCGTCTTCCACCTGGGCGGACCGGAACGCCTGAGCCGCTTCGAGCTGATGCGCAGAGCTGCCGCCGTGCTCGGAATCGATGCCCGCCTGGTTCTGGGAAATGCGCTCTCAAGCATGACCTTTCCCGAACCCCGACCCGCGGATGTTTCCCTCGATTGCACCCGGCTGGCCACGCTCTTTCCCGAGGTCGTCCGGCCGACCGTCGAGGATGCGCTCCGGGATGGTTAAGGTTCGAAAAGCATCGACTGCCCGAATCCTGTGCTTAGCTTAACGAGTATGATCGGTGCGAGGCAGAGGCTGGGCTTTGCGTTCACAGCCTGGCTCACTTTCGAGACGTCGGGGGGATCGCGATGCGTCGGCCTATCTGGGATCGATTGGTCTTGCTCGGTGCTTTGACGGCGGGAGGGATGCTGGGCACGCATGCCTGGGCTGGCACCCCGACCTACCATCGCGACGTGGAACCTCTGTTGCAAAAGCACTGCCAGGACTGCCATCGTCCGGGGCAGGTTGCGCCGTTCTCGTTACTTACCTATGAACAGGCACGCAAGCGGGCGTCGGATCTCCAGACTGTGACTGAGAGCCGGCTGATGCCGCCCTGGCATGCGTCGTCGAAGGAAGGCGGACCGTTCCGCGACGCCCGCGTGCTCTCCGATGCCGAGATCAAGCTGCTCGCGGATTGGGTTGAGGCGGATTGCCCCGCGGGCGAACCCAGGGACGCGCCCCCCGCGCGCGTCTGGAGCTCGGACTGGGCGCTCGGGAAGCCCGATCTCGAGCTCAAGGTCAAGGAAGCGTACACGCTGGGCGCAGCGGGACCTGACGAGCTCCGCGTCTTTGTGATTCCCGCGGGACTCACAGAGGGGCGCTGGATCCGTGCCATCGACTTCCGGCCGGGGAATCCTCGGATCGTGCACCACATCCTGAGCGGGTATGACATCACCGGGCGCGCACGCGAGCTCGATGCCGAGGATCCCAGCCCAGGCTATGCCACCTTCGGCGGTTACGGCCGGCTCAAGAATGGCTTTCCGTTCTTCCCGCAAGGTTCGCTCGGAGGCTGGGCGCCCGGCAAGAATCCGATCGTGATGCGCGAGGGGGTCGGACGCTTTCTCCCCGCCAAGGCGGACGTGCTCTTGCAAGTGCATTACCACAGGGACGGCAAGGTCGAGACCGACGCCTCAACAATCGGCCTGTATTTCTCCAGGACGCCCGTCGACAAGCTGGTGCGCGGAGCTCTGGTCACTCCGCCACGTCCAGGCCTGTTTTCCCGACCGGTTTTGCGCATACCCGCTGGAGACGCCAATCACGAGGTCACCGGCGAGTGGACCGCGCGGGCGGATATCCACCTCCAGGCGGTGGTGCCGCACATGCACTGGCTCGGCAAGGACTTCCTGCTCACGGCGGTTTATCCCGACGGCGTGAAGCGCACACTGATCAAGGTCGATCGCTGGGATTTCAACTGGCAGGACTCTTACGATTACGACACGCCCGTGGCGATCCCCCGCGGTACCAAAATCGAAATGGTGGCCCACTTTGACAATTCCAGGGCGAACCCCAACAACCCGTCGAACCCCCCGAAGCTCGTGACCTGGGGTGAGCAAACCACCGACGAAATGTGCATCGGTTTCCTGCATTACACGCGGGACAGCGAGCATCTTGGTAATCAGGCGCCGCCGGTTGAGAACCGGCTGGAGATGCTCAAAAAGGCCGCGGCGGCGCGGAAGGGGCGGTGAGAATTCCTCGCGATCGAGCCGATCGAAACGCACGCCGGCTCGGAGGATGGGAACCCTGGGGAGTCACAGAAAACCTCAGCGTCTCCTGGGAATGAGTCGCCAGGGAATGACTTTCCGGATTACCCCCGTTGATTGCAGGACCAGGAGTGGTTACATTTCAATTGTCGGTCGAGAAGGCACGCACCGGCGACCGACTTTCGTATCGCGCGACCGTGGCGCGATGGACTAGAGCCTGGCTCGGCTCGAGGCTGGTCTCCAGCAGGGCCAGGGAGGCTAGAACGAAAGGAGGTGATCGCGTGTGTAGTGAGAACCAGGGGCGGCTCGCCTAACGGCAGCCGACGGGTTGCCCGTCGGGCAGCCGCACTTTCTCGATCCCAGTTTCACGGCTGGATCCGCCGGTCTCACGGGGGTAACCTCGTGAGACCGGTCCGTGAACACGAATCAAGACTTGCTTTTGTTGGAGTGGTTTTTCGCGTGACGTCGTCGCTGGTCGCGTATCGCGGCATGAAACTCGACCGAGGCTGGTGGTGGTCCTGGGCGTTTACCAGGCACACGACAGGTCCCCGGGCCGAGCGACGAGCGCCCTAGCAGCTCCAAGCTCAAGAGTACACCGAATCCACCATGGCCCCGGAACCTGTCGTACGGTTCTGGGGTTTTTTTGTCGTTTGAGCGTGACCTTCCCGGCTTCCGGGTAGGTCGAGACCTGAGGAACGAGTGCACAAGAGGGGCGTGCCGAAGGCTCCTCGCTGGGAGGACGGTCAACCGTGATCGTTGTTATGAAACCCGACGCCACGCCCGCGCAGATTGAGCATATGTCAGCGCATATTGTCTCACTGGGGCTTTCGCCGCAGGTGATCCAGGGGACGCATCAGACGGTCATCGCCGCTCTTGGCGAGGAGCGTCCGGGATTGATCGAGGCGCTCGAGCCGGGCGATGGCGTGGAGAAGGTGTTGCCGATCATGGCGCCCTACAAGCGGGCGTCGTCGGAGCTCAAGCGTGAGCGGACGGTCGTGCAGGCGCGGGGGCTGATTGTGGGCGGCGTGAAGGTGGCGATGATCGCCGGGCCATGCTCGGTCGAGAGCGAGGAGCAGATTGTCAGCCTGGCGAAGACGCTCAAGGGGCTGGGCGCGACGGGTCTGCGTGGGGGTGCTTTCAAGCCGCGAACGAGCCCTTATAGTTTCCAGGGGCACAAGGAGCTGGGGCTCAAGATGCTCGCGACTGCTCGCGCGGAGACGGGGCTCGCGATCGTGACGGAGGTCATGGCGCCCGAGCATGTGCCCATGATGGCCGAGTATGCCGACGTGCTTCAGATTGGCGCGCGGAACATGCAAAACTACCAGCTCCTGCAAGCGGTGGGCGACAGTGGCAAGCCTGCGCTTTTGAAGCGGGGCATGAGTGCGACGATCGAGGAGTTCTTGCTCGCTGCGGAATACATCCTCGATCGCGGGAATCCCAATGTGATGCTCTGCGAGCGTGGAATTCGCACCTTCGAGGACCATACGCGGTTCACCTTGCCGCTTGCGACCGTGCCTTACCTGAACGAAAAGAGCCATCTGCCGGTCGTGGTCGACCCGTCGCACGGGACGGGCAAGGCTCGTCTGGTTCCGGCGATGGCCCGGGCCGCGATTGCCGCGGGGGCGGACGCGCTTATGCTCGAGGTGCACGACGATCCCGAGCATGCGGTGAGCGACGGCTCGCAGACGATCACGCCGGCGGTCTTCAAGCAGGTGATGGATGAGTGCCGCAGGATCGCTCACGCGGTTGACCGCACGCTCTGAGGCTTGCGTATGACTCAGTCGGGCAGGCGCGCGCGGTGGGGCTTGCACGCGTTTTGCGCGGGCTGGATCTGGGCTCTCCTGGGCGCATGCGCGGGGGCAGAGGATTCGCCGCGCAGCGCGAGGCTTGTGCTGCGAGACATCGCGGCGCAGGCGGGGGTGCACTTTCGCTTCCATGCTGGGTCGCGGGGCAAGCATGACTTGCCGGAAGTCATGGCCGGCGGAGTCGCGCTCATCGACTATGATCGGGACGGGAAGGTCGACGTTTTCTTCTGCGACGGCGGCCCGATCGATCCTGAAACGGACCACATCGACCCTCCCTGCCGGCTGTATCGCAACCTGGGTCGGATGCAGTTCGAGGATGTGACGGCCCGCGCAGGCGCTCCCGGGCCGAGCTACGCCATGGGCGCAGCGGTCGGCGACTACAATGGCGACGGCTGGGACGATCTCTTCGTCAGTGGCTGGCGCGGACAGAAGCTGTATCGCAATCGAGCAGGCCAGGGCTTCGAGGACGTCACCCGAAGCGCAGGGCTCGAATCCTCCCGATGGGGCACCTCGGCCGCGTTCGCAGACCTCGATGGCGATGGCGATCTTGACCTCTACGTCGCCACGTATCTCCAGTATGATCCCGCGCTTGCGCCTTACTGCGCGGCACCCGATGGTAAGCGTGATTACTGCGGTCCAGAGGACTTCAGCGCTGAGCCGGACTGGCTTTATCGCAACAACGGCGATGGCACGTTCACCGATGTTGCCCTGGACGCGGGGATCGATCAGCCGCCGGGCCGGGGGTTAGGCGTGATCGTGGCCGAGCTCACGGGCGACTCCCAGCCTGATCTCTACGTGGCCGAGGACGGTACCCGCTGCCGTCTCTATGAGAACCAGGGCGGACTCAAGTTTCGCGAGCGCGGACTCGAGTCAGGCGTTGCGCTCGACGGCCGCGGCGAGGTTCTTGCCGGAATGGGCGTCGCCGTTGGAGACGTGCTCGGTCAAGGCCGACCCGCGCTTGTCGTGGTGAACTTCCACGATCGAGGCACTGTGCTCTTTCAGCCGGATGCTGCCGCGGACCCGCTCTATCATGATCTTTCGGGCGTTTCGCTGCTGAAAGCGCGAACGCGACACGTCCTTGGATTTGGGCTCGTGCTTCTGGACCTGGACGGCGACGGCCAGCTTGAGCTCGCGCAGGCCAATGGCCATGTGCTCGACCGATCCCGGCTGGGAACGCCGTTTGCCATGGCGCCAACACTTCTTGGCGTGGCGGGGGCGCGGTTTCTTGACCGATCCGCCGCTGCGCGCGCCTGGTGCAACGAGCCTGCGCTTGGGCGCGGTCTCGCGGTCGCCGATTTGGACGGCGACGGCCGCCCTGACCTCGTCGAGGCACGACTCGACCGCCCTCCTGCAATCTTGCACAACGAGTCCGATGGGGGCGGCTGGGTGGCGCTCGATCTGCGCGACCGCGCGGGGCGGCCGGCCGTGGGAGCGCGCGTGCGCATGACTGTCGGCGGCTGGACCTCGAGCCACTCTGCCACGGCGGGGGGCAGCTACCTCTCGGCCTCGCAGTCGTGGCTCTTCCTCGGTGTGGGCCTGGCGTCTCGCATCGATCGGCTCGAGGTGGATTGGCCCTGGGGCGGGCGGCAGGCGTGGACCGCTGTTGCAATTCCCACGCGACATCCGCTTCGCTTGCGACAGGGCTCTTGATCTCGCCCCCAGCGCGAGTTCATGCGAGCTCTGGCCACTCCCGATTCGCCTGGCTACGCTGTCTGCTTCTCGATTTGTGGCATCATGGGGGCGAAGCAGTGGCAACTTCGAGCATGCTGGACCCAGTCGAGCTCCAGTGCATGGAAATCTGGGGCGGCGTCGAGCCGCTCGAACGCGCAGTCCGCACACCGGGGCTGGATATCTGGGTGCACAGCCAGCCGTACCAGGGGGATGAGCAGGGAGGCGATGTGTATTACGTCACCCTCTGCGGAGGCGGTCTGATCACCCGGGTTGTGGTGGCCGACGTCTCGGGCCATGGCGCGGTTGTGTCTGATTTTTCAAAGTCACTCCGATCGATGGTCCGCAAGGCGATCAATCAGAAGAGTCAGGACCGACTGGTCGCGCAGCTTAATCGCCAGTTCGCGGAAATGGCGGAACTGAGACGCTTCGCCACCGCGGTCGTCGCGACCTACCTGGCTTCCACCGACCAGATCGCGATTTGCAACGCCGGCCATCCCCGTCCCTTGTTGTACCGGGCGGCCACAGGCGCATGGGAGCTTGTCGTGGAATCCTCCGCTCCCAGCGAGGGCCTGGTCGACTTGCCGCTCGGGCTCGACGAGGAAACGTCGTACCGATCCGAGAAGATCCTGCTCGACGTGGGGGATCGCTTGATCTTTTACACCGATGCGCTCTCGGAGGCCGCGGATGCCGCGGGCACGATGCTCGGTTCCGAGGGTTTACGCGATCGGGCTTTGCAGGTCACGAGCCCTGGGCAGTCGCCCGCCGATCTCGGCCAGCGGCTGCTCGAAGCCGTCGCCCAGTACAGGGCCGATCAACCCGCCGATGACGACGTAACCCTGGTCGTGCTGCACCATACGGGATCACCCTCGCGGCGGCCGGGACTCGGAGAGAAGCTGAGCGTTTACGCCAAGTTCTTCGGCCTCAAGGATTTCTAGCTCCCGCGTCGCCACACGGGCTGGGGGCTCGCAAGCGCGACTCCGATCGACTAGCCTGAGTTGTTCGATTCCTCTCTCGTGTCGGGATGGAGAGCCTTGAAATGACGGGTTGTCGATGGCCGATCGTGCTGGCGTTCGTTGTCGCTGTCTCTCCCCTTTCGCGCGCGGAAACTCCAAGACCCGAACATCCCCGGCCCGACGCGGTTCGGCCCCACTGGTCAAACCTCAACGGTCCATGGGAATTCCGCTTTGATGCGAACGATGACGGCGCCAAACAAGGCTGGGAAAAGCCAGGCGCGGCGGGCTTCGACCGGACCATCACCGTGCCGTTCCCCTGGGAAAGCGAACTCTCGGGCGTGCACCAGGTCAAGAACGCCCCAAAGGTGGGCTGGTATCGCCGCCGGTTCCGAGTGCCGGCCGACTTTCCCGCCGACCACCATGTTTGGCTGCGCTTCGAAGCCGTCGACTGGCGAGCCGATGTCTGGCTGAACGGTAAAAAAGTGGCGGAACACGAAGGGGGTTACTCACCGTTCGAAGCAGACGTGACCGACGCGCTTGATCGCGGCGGCGAGAACACGCTCGTGGTTCGCGCATTCGACCCCACCGATCCCGAACTGCCGACCGGCAAGCAAATCGGCTGGTACACAACGACCTCCGGCATCTGGCAGACGGTCTGGCTTGAGTCACGCCCGGGCGCTCACATCGCTCGATTTCGCATCGAGACCTCAATCGCACCCGCCGAGGCGCGGATCCATGTGGAAATCGCGGGCGCCGATGGAACCGCTTTCCGCGTCGTGGCCCGCACTCACGACCGCACGGCGACCTGCGAGCCGGCGGCCATTCCCGCCGGGCAAACAACCGCGGAGCTCCTTTGCAAGGTCAGCGAACCCAGGCTCTGGACCCCCGAAACCCCCGAGCTCTATGAGACCACGCTCGAGCTCAAGAATGCCGCGGGCAAGATCATCGACTCCCTCGATACCTATTTCGGACTGCGGACCATTTCACGCGGCGTGTACCCAGGCGCGCCGTACGAACGAATTCTCCTCAATGGCAAGCCCCTTTACCTCCGCACCGCCCTCGATCAGTCGTTCAACCCCAGGGGAATTTACACCGCCCCAGACGACGATTTTCTCAAACGCGACATGATCATCGCCAGGGAGATGGGCCTGAACGGGCTGCGGATCCACATCAAACCGGACGAACCGCGCAGGCTTTACTGGGCCGATCGCATTGGCGTTCTCATTCTTGAAGATATGCCCAATACCTGGCGGCAATCGCCCCGCGCGCGCAGAGCGTGGGAATCCACCATGCGCGAGATCGTGGCCCGCGACCAGAATCACCCGGCGATCATCGCCTGGATCGCCTTCAATGAAACCTGGGGCCTGGGCCGGCCCGAAGACTACAAGAAAGACCACGATACCCAGGCCTGGGTCACGAGAATGGTGCAAGAAATCCGCCAGCTCGACCATGGCAAACGGCTGGTCGAGGACAATTCTCCCTGCAATTACGACCACGTCGCCGGCTCCGACATCAATAGCTGGCACTTTTATATTGATGATCATGACCAGGCGCGGAAACATATTCAGTCGGTGGTCGATCGTACTCAGCCTGGCGAGGGCTTCAATTACTGCCCGGGGCAGAAGCAGACGGCGTTGCCGCTCATCAATTCGGAATATGGCGCGGTTTCGGCGGGGGGCGGCGATCGGGACATCTCGTGGGGTCTACGCGACCTGACCACCCAGATCCGCCGCCATGCCAAGATCCAGGGCTTTGTTTACACCGAGCTCTCCGACATCGAGTGGGAGCACAACGGTCTTGTGAACTACGACCGGACGCCCAAGCTGTTTGGCTATGACGCCTGGCTGCCGGACATGCGCCCGAGCGAGCTTTTTGGGGCCGATTTCGTGGGCTACGACGCCCCCCCCGCGATCGTGGCCAAACCCGGGGAGCGGGTGCGCATTCCCATTTTCGTGAGTCATTTTTCCGACCGAAACCACCCTGTCAAGCTGCGGTACTGGGTGAGCGGCTACGACGATCGTGCCGATATCCGCATGGTGGTGCAGCCGAAAAGCATCCCGATCACGTGGAAGCAATACGATGTCGTGCAACTTGAACCGCTCGAGATCGTGGCGCCCCGGTATCCCTTCACGGGAGCGGTGCTGATCACGCTGCGAGATCCCGAGAATCGCCGCTTCGCGTCCAACTTTGTGAATCTGGTTGTGAAGCCGGAGTCGCCCCTGCCGCGGGTCGAAAAGCGCGGCAAACAAGATGTGGTGATCCGGTTCGCACCTGGCGATTTCTCACGCGCGAGCTGGCAAGAACAGGGGCCTCAGCAGCCGGGGAAGGTGTACGGCTACGGCAAGGGATTTTTCGAGTACCGCATTCATGTGCCTGAGAGCGTGGTGAAGGCCCACCCTGAATCCATTTACTACCTGTTCGAGGCGAGTTCGAAGGCCAGGCGCGAGCGTGTCGACTGGCCTGAGCGCGTCAGCAAGCAAGACAATCCCCAAACCGACGCCGCGCGAACCTGGCCGTCAACCCTGGCTGTGTTCTTGAATGGGCGGGAAGCCGAGCGGATCACCTTGCCTGACGATCCGGCGGATGCGCGTGGAGTGCTGTCGCATCTCAGGCGAGTCGACCATGGGAGCCACGGTGAGCTGGTTGATGGTTTGATCCGGCTCACGGACGCCGATCGCCAGCTTCTGGAAGCAGGTGAGCCGCTTGTGTTCCGGTTGTCGATCCCCGCGGGTGCAGAGCATGTGGGCGGGCTTTGCGTCCATGGCGCGGAGTCGGGCGAGCTACCGATCGATCCCAGCCTTGAGATCCACACCCGCGAGCCGCTGCCCGAGAGCCTGGGCGTGGATCCGCGTGAACCCGCTGCCAGGCGCGCAGGGCCATGAATCCGGCCGCCGCGTGACCGGCCGGGCGCCTGGCCATGACCGGGCGCTCGGGCTCCCTTAGCTCAGCAAGGAATCGCTCTCCGCAAACCGCTCACCCTCCCCCGTGAGCAGCCAGTGCGGGTGCGCCCCCGTGACCTCGATAAATCGCAGGATCGCATGCGCTGGGATCGTGCAACCCGTCTCGTAATTGTGCAAGGTGCGATACGGAATCCCGAGCTCCTTCGCCAGGATCGGCCCGCCATGCTCGCCGTAGATCGCGACCCGGATTTCACGCAGGCGCCTTGAAAGGTCGCTCTTCACAGCCCGCCAGTCCGATTCGGGGTGTGGTTTTTCCATCTGTGGGCATGTCCAACTTTGCTCGCCGTCGAGCAGTCATTGATGACCTGGTCACAGAGGCGGATTATCAGCGCTCGCGCAAGTGAATTCCAGATCATTTGGAAGCCGAATTGCAAGATGTCTCGGGATTGCCACGCACTGGCAGGCCGAGAAGCCTGATCAGCACGCTCGCTGGGGCGTGCTGCGTCGCACGCCGGAAGCATTCGTGTTCTAGGGTTCTTGTAGGGGATCGTTCGCGTGGGTTTCGAACCCGAACGCAAGACGACCCTAGACGCGCAAGATCGAGCAAAGCCCCCGCATCCAAGCACCCTCCGTCCGAAAAAAAAAGATTTTTTCTCAAGTCCGTGTCGTGTCGCGCTCAGAAATCCGTTCCCAACTCCCGGGCGTTGAAGACAGGCCCAGTAGACGACGAAGCCATGAATCCAAGCAGAGTCGCTTAACGAGGTCGAGCCCGTGTTGCCAAGCCTACGACAGATCGACGACCTAGCCGGCCGCATCGAGTCCGCTTACTACCTGCGTGGAACCGAGTGGCGGCGGGGATGTTCGACATCGCGTGTGTGGCAAGAAGCCGCGTTCCAGCTCTGGCGGATACACGCCAGTGACCCCGCCATGATCCCGCTCGATCCGGAGCTCTATGTGGCGAGCCAGCCGCGGGACGAAGGATTCCGAGATCCCTGGTCCGAACTGGCCTGCCCGGCAGCAGCCAGGCGGTTTCGTGGCCAGGTTCGCCGCATCGTTCGAAGTCTGTCACGCGAACTCCGGCTGGAAGTGAAGCGGGCCGAACGGCTCTGCACCGCCAAGGATGCGGAAGAACGACTGTCGGGAGACGAACGCTTCTCTCCGCTGGGATGTTACATCGCGGCGGTTCGCCGCGACCTCCCCGAACTGGCGGCTCGATTCGCTGCCCCGGCCAGGTGTCAGCACGATTCGTGCCCGCTGTATCGTATTGCCGCCGCGACCTTGATTCCAGGTGAACTTTATCCAATCGAGCTTGGCGATCCCATGCGTCGCACCGAGTTTGTGCCTCGGATGAATTTTGCCGCTCTTTCGCTAAACTAAGCGAATAGCGGCTTTTGACACGAAAATCTGTCGCGTTCGCCCGTTGAGCGTGCCGAACAGAAGGGTGAGGTCGAAGTCCGACCTCGATTCCTCCGCTCGCCGCTTCGTTGACCCACGGAATCTGGGGCGTGGTTGCGCACGTCCTTGCTTTCGAGCGCAGGGCAGCGCTGTTCCCGTTTTAGACCGCCGCGTCTCGGCGCGGTGCGGGCTGCTCACGTCTGCGCCTGCGCGCGGACTCCGGGCGGCGATTCCCCTCGATTCGATGACTTCCGTCCTTATTACTTTCCTTCATGATTAAGGAGTCGTCTTCCATGCGTACCCGTTTTCAGTTCGTCCCGACGCTCGACGCCATGCCTTATCGGATCGCGCCCACGACCGCCGGAATCGCCATTGCTGCACACGCTCTCGTGGCAACGCCGCAGGTCATCACGGCGTCACCGCTCGATAACTCCACCGAGCCTGGCGAAGACTCGGGTACCAGTGGACCGATCATCATTTCGCCGATCCCGCCCGGACCGCCCACAACCCTCCCTTGCTAAAGCGTCCGGCCGAAACTGGCCAACTGGCTCGCGGTTGCCGTCGGGGAGGTTGTTCACGAATTCTCCATAACTCTGCCACTCAAAACCGAACTCCAGGTTCGCCTTCGTCCCGCGAGTGCCCTCGCGGGACGTTTTCATTTTTAAGCCGGCTCAAGCCTTCATGGCTTCACTTCGACGGCCGCTTTTCCACAAAACGCCCAGATATTCAGCGTAGACTTCGCATACTTCCTATTGTTACGCTATTTTCTCAGTCGCGACTGCCATTTTTAGAGATTCCGCACTCGAATCTAAAAATGGATGAGTTTAGAATTGGGGGGCAAGAAGGTTCCGATTTCCGTCGCTTGGCCAATGGCGATCCAGTCACGTTCAGATCGGCGCCTGTTCCTAGCGGAGGGGTTTTCGATGACACCGACGCCTCAAATCGAGATCGAGGAGGATCTCACGAGTTTATTGCTCGAAGCGCGGAATGGAAACCAGCAAGCCTGGATGAAGCTTTTCCAGGATTGTTATCCCAAGGTTCGCCGAGTGGTCCGCCGCCGGATGGATCGATCGATGCGAACGATTTTTGACTCGACCGATTTCGCCAACGAAGCGATGAATGAACTCGCTGCACATCTTCATCAACTGGACTTTCCGACGGAGGGATCGCTGGTTGCGTTCCTGGCGAAGGTTGCCAGGCAGAAGGTGATTGACGAGCACCGCCGCCAGCAGGCGGCGAAGCGAAAGAGCGACCAGGTCTGCTCGCTTTCGACTGGTAATGAAGAGAATAATGGAATGATTCAGGTAGCGTCGGATTCGCCGACTGCGAGCAAGTTCGCGGTGGCGGTCGAGGAGCAGGAGCGTATCATGGCCGCACTTGATGAGACTGGGCGGCAGGCGTTCGAGCTTCGGACGATGGGCTACACGAATCAGGACATCGCCGAGCGGACAGGATGGACCCTGCGGACCGTTCAACGATTCTTTCAGGAGCTTCGCCACGCGCTGACTGTCTCAGGAGATTGAGAATGAAATCCCTCCTCGCTTCGGTCCGCGACGAGAGCGGATCGGACGGCGTGGACCAGGCCGTTCGGCTGCTCGATGACGAGCGAAGGCGCTACGGCACGGTCGATCTAGGACGGATTCTTGCCCGCACCCAGGGTTCGGATCTGGGCGAAGTTGGTGAGGCGGCGGAACTGCTGCCCGCGCTCGTCAAGGCCGACCTGAGACGCCGCTTCGATTCGGGGGAAACGCCCGAAGTCGCCGATTACCTCGAGCGATTTCCCCAGCTTTGCCTTGAGAAAGAGCGTGTCGTCAGTCTGATTTATGAGGAGTTTTGCCTGCGCGAGGAGCTCGGCGCGAGGCCGGATCTCGACTCCTTCTGCGACCGTTATCCCGACTGGAAAGATTCGCTGCTTTCGCAGCTTGAATACCACCGTCTCTTCAGTCAGGCGAACGTGGGGCCGCCGCCGCCGCCGCGATTTCCCCGTGTGGGTGAGACGTTCGAGCATTACGAGCTCAGCGCGCTTGTGGGCGAAGGGGGAGCCTCACGCGTGTTTGTGGCGCGTGACGAACGACTCGGCGGCAAGCAGGTCGTGCTCAAGATTTCGCTCAACCGGGGTGACGAAGCCAAGGCTCAGGGGCGGTTGGACCATCCCCACATCGTCCCGGTGAATGGCGTGGCGATCGCGTCCGACAAGCGCATGGTCGGGTTGGCGATGCCGCTCGAGCCGGGCTTGCCGCTGGATGTGATTCTCACGCGTCTGAACCCGCAGTCGCGCCCGCGCAAGGCGAGCGATCTGTGGCGGGTGCTGGTGGAGGGCTCGGCCACCGGACTGGTGGCCGGATCGACGGGCCGCAAGGCCGCGCTTTTGCGTGAAGAGCTGCTGCGTACAGGGCCAGGCGGCGACGGCTGGCGCGGCTTCCCCATGAAGAGCAGCTACGCCCGCGGCGTCGCCTGGATCGGCAAGATTCTGGCGGAAGCACTCGACTACGCCCACTCGATGGAAACGTACCACCGCGACGTCAAGCCCGGCAACGTGCTCGTGACACTCACCCGCGGTCCACAGCTTCTTGACTTCAATCTCGCTGAGTCTCCTTATTCGGCCGATCGCGCCCAAAGCGTGCTGCGAGGCGGGACGCCGCCGTACATGGCGCCCGAGCAGCTCCAGGCATTTTTGAACCCCGAGCTCTGGGGCCGGGTGAGCGCATCGGCCGATGTGTACTCGCTCGGACTGGTGTTGCGCGAGCTGCTGACGGGGCAGACGCCCACGCTGCCGCCTTCACGTTCGATCGCCGCGCTCGCCATGATCGAGCTGCTGGATCGCCGCTCATCGCTTGAGACGTCGGTGCGCAAGCTCAATCCCAACGTGCCCCACGCGCTCGACGCCATTGTGGCCAGGGCGCTCGCGTTCGCCCCAGCCGATCGTTATCCAACCGCCCTCGACCTCGCCGAGGATCTCGACTGTTTCCTGGAGCGCAAGCCGCTTCGACACACGCGCAATACATCTCAGGCCGAGGCCATCGCCAACTGGTGCGTCAGGCGGCGCAGGCGGCTGTTCGTTACAGCCGCTGCCCTCATGGTCGCGGGAACGCTGCTCTACCGCCCCGTCTCCGACAGCATCAAGCCAAACATCGCCTCGCTCCCGGCGTTGCACGAGGCCGCCGCAACCATCGAACGCGGCCAGGGCGCGGCAGCGATCCCCGCCCTCATCGATCTCGAGTCACGCTATCCCGCGTCCTCGGTCGTCAAGCTCTGCCTCGCGCTCGCGCTTGATGCCGGCAAGCAAACGTACGATGCAGAGAGCCGGTTCCGAGCCGCGCTCAAGCTTTCGGACGTGGAGACCGCGCTTGTCCCCTTCGCCAGGCTCCACCCCGAGGTCGCGCTCAAACTTGAGGAATTCGCCGCCAGCCGGTTCGATCTCGCCTATCCCGACGATGATGCCTTCTCCTCCGAATCCACGCGCATTCCCTTCTATCAACTGGCACTCGAAGGGCTGCGCATCGCCGAGAAGCTCAATCCCGGCTCGTTCGTGATTCAGCGCAGGATCGCGCGTGTCGAGACCTTGCTCGGATTCTACACCTCGGCTCTCGATCGGCTCTCGGCCGTGATCGAAAAACTCAAACTGCCGGATACCCAGGTTGGTGCCTATCAGGAGATCTACTACGCTCAGCTCATGAGAGCCTGGGCCGCCACGACCTATGTTGACCATGCCGAGAAAGACGCCAGCCTGTCCGCCCAGGACGCACTCGCGCTCATGACCCGCGCGGAGGACGACCTCGAGCGCTGCAAGGCGTTTTTTGAAATCTGGAATTTCAACGACCCGCAGCGCAAGGAGTTCTATCTCTGGCGCGACACCCTGCGCACACTCGTGACACTGGGCGAGGTTGAGCTCGAGCTCAATCGCCCAGAAGACGCCGAGCGCCATCTCGTCCGCGCCCACGCCATCCGGCGTAAATTCCAGGACCGAGCCCGGGTCCTGGGATTTGACCGGAAGTACCAGCGAGAGGTCTGCAATCGCCTCGACGCGGATCTCAAAAAGCTGGGAGAACGCAATCTGGACGGCGCGTCGATTCAGTCCGCCGCGGCCACCGAGCTCTAACTCAGCGGGCAGACTCTCCGCGTGTTTCTCTCCGGCCACGACGGCGCTCGGCCTGGCGGGGCGCCAGCGATTGCGTTCCTCGCGCCACCCTCCAAAACATCAGGGCGGAGAACCTACCGATCGGCTGGCCGACCGCGGCCGCCTGGTGCCTCGAGAGGCCGTCCCACACGCGGGCGCTGGGACGATGGAAATGGACGCCGCTGCCCGCGGTGGCAACGCCCAGTCCTGGGGCGCGGCCAGGGGCGTCACGATGGGGATTATCGTGAGAATCCTCACTCCTTGCGCAGGCCAACCAGGTCGTGCAGAAAATGGAAGCTTCTTCATTCGAGTCGCGCCAACGGGCGTTAGATTCAGGGTGAGAAGAACCTGGAACGGCGTCCGAGCCTTCCGTCCTCCACCTTCCACGACTCACGCAAAGCACCTCGGCGATTCCCGAGTCGATGAATCCGTAAGGCTGATGCGGGGCGGGTGTGAGCACCTCGCCCGCGATTCGTGTTCGTTTTGTGACCGGCTGGGCGCCGGCGTTGAGGGGCGGACCTGGCACAAATGCACACACGAGCGCGCGCTACGTGCTCGTATCGGAGACGCGGTCGAGGGTGTTGTTTCCGCCCCGACGAAGCGAACCCAGGCGTGTCAGAAAGTGAAGCCAAAGCGTGTCAGAAATTGGTGCCACAACCGCTGCGCAAATCCGAGTTCCGGCTCGCCAGAACATGAAGCCATCACAGGAGAACCGTCGACTGCGAACCGAACCCATTGCGCCCGCGCGAAGCGAAGCCATTGTGCCCGCGCGAAGCGAAGCCATTGTGCCCGCGCGAAGCGAAGCCATTGTGCCCGCGCGAAGCGAAGCCAACGCGCCGAAAAACCGCAGCCAACGGCCTGGCGCGAACCGAAGCCAACGCGCTCGCGGAGCGAACCGAATCACTTGCTTGGAGCGGAGTTTACTACACGCGCAGAACGAAGCCAACGCGCCGGGAGCCGAAACGAAGCCGCCACGCCCGCGCGGGATCTGACGGTGAGATTTCGGATACGGCGGTCGCTTGATCGTGCCTTCGGTATCGGGCAAGGCGGGTTGTGCTGAGAAGGTGCACGTTTCCGGTTGAGCGGTTCGTGACGTGGGGTTGTGCCTTCACCAGTCGACGTCCGCTATCCAGATTCGCGACAGAGATCCTCAAGAGGCTGACGTGGAACCAGTCGGGCTGTTCTCGTTCTATGCTGGAGAAGTGTGGGATTGGTTTTGCAGGTTCGACGAGCGAATGCCCATGAACGACCTTTCGACGAGCGAATGCCCATGAACGACCTCATCTCGCAGATCTGGGCCGGTATGAAGGACGCCGGCATGCCGGAAGTGATGCTGTATCTGGCGGACGGCTCAGCGAGTCGTTGCCACTGGGACGAGACAGCGCTCGTCGGCTCGGTGCGAGTCGCGCTTCTGGCCGATCAGGACCGCAAGATCGTGCGAATCATGCCTGTGCACGAATGCACTGGGATCGGCGTGGCGAGCCCCAAGGGGACTGACCCCGCTGGTTACCGATCGGTCATTCAGAACAAGCTCACCGAGCGATTCGGGAGCGAGGGCGCGCGTGCGGCGGATTCGGCCGGCTGAGTCTTAGTCCGAATCCTGCGGTCTGGAGCGGGGATGGAATTGCGAGTGCACCTGGCGGAGCCGTGACAACTCAACACGTGTGTAAATCTGCGTTGTCGAGATCGAGGCGTGGCCTAGTAATTCCTGCACAGCGCGGAGATCCGCGCCTCCTGCAAGGAGGTGAGTGGCAAAACTATGTCGTAGCGTGTGCGGACTGACGTTTGATGTGATACCCGCCTGGAGTGCGTATTTGCGTACGATGGACCAGAGGGCAGTACGTGAAAGCGAGCGGCCCGATCTCGAGACGAAGATGGTTTCGGCAAGCTGTCGACCGGCGGTGAGCGCAGGCCGATCCTCGTTGAGATAACGAGAAATTGCGGCGATGGCACGCGAGCCAAGCGGCACGATGCGCTCCTTGTCTCCCTTGCCGACACACCGGGCCGTGCGGCTGACAAGGTCCACATCCTGAGGACGCAACCCCACGACTTCGGACGCGCGGCAGCCGGTGGCATACAGGGTCTCGAGCAATGCTCGATCTCGACGCCCAAGCCTGGTGCTCTCGCCTGGAGCTTCGAGCAGTCGCTCGACCGCGGCGGGACCAAGCACAGTGGGCAACCGATCCCACACCGCGGGGGCACGCAGCAATCGGGCCGGATTCTCGTCGAGCAAACCCTCAATGACCAGAAAGCGAAGGTAGGTCGACAGGCTAGCGATATGGCGCCCGATCGATGCTGGGGCGAGACCGCGTCCCTTCAGCCAGTCAACATACTGGACCAGCATGGCCAGATTGATTTCCGGCTTCCGCCCCGGAAAGGCCGAGGAACGCCAGCGGATGAACTTCATGGCATCCGACCGGTAGGCGGCAAGCGTGTGGGACGAGGCGCCACATTCCGCCATCAGATAGTGCAGGAACGCACCAATCGACTCGCGCCCATCCTCGGCCCGGGCTGAACGCGTTGGCATTTGAATCTTCCAGCTCGCAGCGGGTTTTCATGATCCTGCTTCTAAAATCGACCGCATTTCCCCTCCATCTCGAGTCAGAGTTCGCGTCCGGCGTCGTCAAGAACGGTCAATTCGGCGAAAGCGGGCATGCGACCGACGCCCGGAGCTTGCTGAGTGCCCGTTCCTCGATCTGCCGCACCCGTTCCTTCGAGACTTCCAGCATCTTCCCAACCTGGGTCAGCGAGAGCCGTTCCTGGCCACCGAGCCCGAAACGGAGCCGCAAGACCTGTTGCTCGCGGGGCCGGAGCGTCTCAAGCATCTTCTCGATCGTCTCGTCGTCATCCACGTCGGTCGTCCGGTCTCCGTCAGGATCGCTCATCGTCTGAATGAGAGTGAGCTCGGAATTCCTGGAAAGCGCGGCGTCGAGCGAGATCGTCGGGCGGACAGCGGTTTGAATTCGATCGATCAGGTCGCCCCCGCCATGACCGTGACTCGAATGAGCGGGAGAAATCGAGGCGGAATCGCCCTGCTGCTCCTGATTCTGGGCAAGCTGGCGCAGGTGACGGGGCGTCAGCCGAACCGGGTAAGCCCCCGACGCAACAGACCGCTGCATCGACTGGCGAATCCACCATGTCGCATAAGTGGCAAGCTTCGTTTCATGATTGAGATCGAAGCGATCAATGGCTTCCAGGAGTCCGCAAAAACCGTCCTGCATCAGGTCGGAAAGTGGCACGCCACGGTCACGAAACCGCTTGGCGACATGAGCGACGAGCTTCAAGTTGGCAAGGGCGAGCTTGTCGCGAACCGTGCAGTATTTGCGGTAGACCGCACCCAGCCGGGCCTGATCCGGCCCAGAATCGACATAGGATGCAGCAATGAACTCAGCGAGTGCTCGGGGATCGGACGGAGCGGAATTGGCCTGCACGCCCCGGAGCGTGACAAGTGCCTCGCCCAGCTTTTGCTTGCATTCCGCAAGCTCGTGGAGCAGCCGCCGTTCGTTTTCCGGCGAGAGGACTTCAGCAGCATCGTCCGCCACATTCAGATACCGGTACCGCGGCGTATCCAGTCCAGGCCTCCGCGATGACATGGTCGATCCTTTCTCGGTCGGCGATCGTTGAAAAAAACATCACTGGGTAGAAGACTCACCGGAATGAGCGGTCGGATTGGTCGCGGGCGCCGAGAGCCGCGCGAAACCGCGGGCAAATTGCGCCAGATGTGCCATCGAATCACCGTGCGCAGTGAAGACCAGACGCGCCCGAAGCTCCTCGCCCAGGGCACGGCCGCCGACGATGAGGGCGCTTCTGGTCTGCTCGACCGCACGCTCGAGATCAGCAAATTCCTCGACGAAACGCTCGGGATCTTCGAGATGGCTCACCGAGAGAAAAATCAAGCTGGGGCGATACTCCAACACGGCCTGAGCAAGCGACCGCAGCGGCAAGTTCACCCCGAGATTGCGAACCCGATAGCCTTCCTCGCGTAAAACAAGCTCGCCAAGAAGCGCGGGCAGCGTGTACGGATCACCCGCCGGCGCAGCTCCAATCGCCAGCGGGCCTGATGCATCCTGCCGAGATCGAACCCGTTGATTCAGTTCCATGAGCGCGGATTCAAGCGTCCGCGTGGCCTGATGCTCGTTGAATACGTCGATCGAGCCCACCTGCCAGGCATGGCCGATTCGCCCCATCACCACGCGTATGACACCATCCGCCAGCTCGACCGCGCTGCATCCCGATGCATACAAGGCAAGCACGAGCCGCTGCGCTTCTTCAGTACGCCCCGACCGGAGCGAATCCTCGAGCATGTAAAGCAACTCGGACGGCGCCCGCTTCACAGGAACCGGACCGATCGCGGCCATGACTTCCGCGGGGGCGATCTTGAGTCCTTGCTCCTGCGCCAGACGAATCGCCTCGGACATCGGGATCAAGCGGTGCCGACCCTGCGTCCTTGCAGCACGAATCATCCCAGAATCGACCCAGCGCTTGACCGTGCTGACGCTCACGCCGAGGGCGTCGGCGACTCTCTGCGTCTTCAAATACGATTCAGCGACAGACATCGATGGACCTCTTGGACGAATTGGACGATTTCATGGTATCCGCATCAGCCGCCCTGGAAAAGGGGTGAAGTCGTTTTGTCTCGAATTTTCCATATATTAGCGCCATGGAGGCGAGTTGTTAGCATGGATGTGCCTGGGTGTGCTGTGCGATTCGTGTGAACGATTTGGTCGTTTTGGTGGGGTGGTCTGGACGTTTTTGCCCTGGACTGGGGGGCGGTGTTGCGGGCGTAGAATCGCAAGGAGCTAACGTCAGACTGGGAACGCACCTATACTGGCGGTCGCGGGTTTACGAGATGTGCAGGGAAGATGCTGGGCTCAGGCGTTGCAGGAAAGGGTAAATGGGATGAGCGTGGTGCCGGCAGGGTACGATCGTGAGCGGTTGATCGAGGTGCTCAAGCGGGATGCGCTCAAGGTGGGTTCATTTACACTGGCGAGCGGCCGGAGCTCACATTACTACGTGGATGGCCGGCGGGTGACACTCAGCGCATCAGGCGCGGCGGTGATTGCGGATGGCGTGCTTGAGATCCTGGCGCATTATCCTGAAGTTGAAGCGATTGGGGGTCTGACCATGGGCGCTGATCCGATCGTCGGCGCTGTGCTTGGCAGAGCCGCGCCTGGCGGCCGCGCGGGGCTCAAGGGGTTCCTGGTGCGCAAGGAAGCCAAGGCGCACGGCACCGGCTCCCGCGTCGAGGGTCCGCTCGAGCCGGGAGCGACCGTGGCAATCGTGGATGACGTGGCCACGACAGGGGGATCCTCGCTCCAGGCGGTCGATGCCGTCCAGGCGATGGGGTGCCGGGTCGCGGTCGTGATCGCTGTGCTGGATCGGCTTGAAGGCGCGTCGGCCGCGTTCTCGGAACGGGGTCTCCCGTTTCAGTCGCTGCTCACCATTCGCGATCTGGGCGTCGAACCGCTCGCTCGCTAATTCGATTTGCAGGAGCCGTGCACCATGCTTCGATCGAATCGCACGATTCTCCGATTCGGCATGCTGATCGCCGCGATAAACCTGGCCTTGATCGAGTCGGCCCAGGCATTTCAGAGTGCGGTTGAAGCCGAGTCCAGCCTGGCTGAGGAGCCGTTTGCCGCGGTTCCGTCGCTTGAGAAGGCGGCCCGTGCGCTTGACCGGGTGGCCGTGGCCTGGACCAGCGAGCGGAAATGCGGTACCTGCCATACGAATTATCCCTATCTGGCCGCGAGGGCGAAGCTGGGCAACCTCAGCGATTCTTACGCGCAGGTCCGCGCGTTCTTCGAGGATCGCGTGGCGCACTGGGATGACGCGCAGGCAGGCGCACGTCCGCGTTGGGATGCGGAGGTAATCGCCACGGCCGATGCGCTTGCCCGCAGCGACCTGGCGCTCGGCGCGGGCCTGCACGAGACCACGCGGCGGGCGCTCGATCGGATGTGGACGCTTCAAAAGGCAGACGGCGGATTTACCTGGCTCAAGTGCGGCTGGCCCCCGCTCGAACACGACGACTACCTGGGAGCCATTGTCGCCGCGCTCGCTGTGGGGCACGCGCCCGGCGACTACGCTCATACTCCACTCGCACGCGCGGGCATCGAGCGCCTCAAGCGCTACTTCGCAAAAAACCAGGCGCCTGACCTGCACCACGGACTCGTCTTGCTCTGGGCATCGACTCGTGTCGGCAAATTGATCAGCGACGATGACCGGTCACGGATCATCGCCCAGGTCCGCGCGCTCGAACGCCCCGGCGGCGGCTGGACGCTCGCCTCACTGGGATCCTGGAAGCGGCGGGATGGCTCACTCAACCCCCCCGACGCGCCCAGCGATGGTTACGCGACAGGGCTCGTTATTTACACGCTCCGGCAGGCAGGAGTTCCCGCCAGCGATCCGGCGATTGTCCGCGGCGTTGGCTGGCTGCTGGCAAATCAGCGCTCGTCAGGGCTCTGGTTCACACCGTCGCTCAACCGCGATGGCGAGCACTACATCTCCCGCGCTGGCAGCGCCTATGCCGTGCTCGCGCTCGAGTCGTGCGGCTACTCCACGACCCCCAATCCCAGGCCCGCCGAGATCAAGACCTCAATGCGATCATTCAGTCCCGGGCTCGACGCCGAGTGCCCAGCCACTGGAGCAACCCCGCCGCACACACGGCATGGTCGATCCGCCCCTCCTCGATCAATCGCTCAACGTCGCCCGCCTGGATCAGCTCAAGCGTGAGTTCCTCGCCAGGATCAGGCTCCGGCTCGCCAACTCTTCGCGCGTTCTCGATCACCACCGTGCTGATCTTCATGGTCAGCAGGGCTGGGTTCGGACGCAAAACACCGATCAGCTTTCCCGGATCGCCGGCGTAACCCGTTTCCTCATAAAGCTCTCGGGCGCCCGCCGTGATTGGATCCTCCTCAGGCTCGAGCAGACCACCGGGCGTTTCCAGGCTGTCGAGTCCCGACCCCGCTCGGAATTGCCGCACACAAACGATCTGGTCATCCGGGGTTACCGCGATCACGTGAACGCCATCAGCCAGGTCGACCACAAAAAAATCATGACTCCGGCCCGAGACACGCGAGCGATAACGCTCCTTGCGCAATTGAAACAGCCAGCAGCCGTAAACGAGCTCGCCTGGGATGCCGTCCTCTGGACGCTCCCACGATGACAGAACATCTTCCTTGCCTGCGCGTTGCGACATGCGTTCGAGCCCTTGGATAACCGTTTAGACGAGTACTCACTTGTTCCTCTTGCTGATGCCGAGGTTCATGCATCGATTGCATGAGGTCGGTCACGAGCATATTCTGCAATTCCTGTCCCCGCGCCCAGATCTCGTTCGTCACAGTACCAGAACGCGCTGGGAGTGGTCTCGCAGCGCGAGTCGATGCTCAAACCAACTGGGAGAATCCAATGGCGAAGTTTCTGTTTGTCTACCGGGGGCCAACCGACGAGATGGCCAGACTGTCACCGGAGGAGATTCAGCAGCACATGGCCCGCTGGGGCGAGTGGATCGGTCGAGCGATGCAGGAAGGATGGATGAAGGATCCTGGCGACGCCCTGACCGAAGAAGGCTGCACGGTTCGTACCAATGTTGTGACGGACGGCCCGTTTGTGGAATCGAAAGAAATCGTCGGTGGCTTTTCGATTGTCGAGGCGGGCGACCTCGCCGCCGCCGCCAGGCTGGCCGAATCGTGCCCTGGATTGCTCGTCGGTGGGGCGGTGGAGGTGCGCAGGCTCGCCTGCGTGATGGAAAACCAGAATCGCTGATGGATGTAGGATCAGCGCTTTCTTGCGATGAGATTCGTTGCCCATCATGAGGAGAATTCAGTATGTGTTCGCGTATGATTCTATCGGCCGGATTTGTGATTGCATTCGCCGCCATTCCTGTTCTGGGAGATGATGCGCATCATGCGAGCGGCAACGCACTCAAGAGCCCTGCATTCGAGAACTTCAAGGCGCTCGCGGGCGAATGGGAGGGCGAGGTCAAGGGGGGCGAGAACCACATGGCTCACGTCAAATACCATGTGACCGCCGGCGGCAGTGCAGTGGTGGAGACCACAGGCGTGGGAACCGCGCACGAGATGGTCACGGTCATCCATCCAGACGGCGAGGACCTCGTCCTGACGCATTACTGTATGCTGGGCAACCAGCCCCAGATGCGAGCCAGCACTGCTGGCGACGGTAAGTCCGTCGCCTTCAAGTTCGTCCGCGTCACGAACCTGAAGTCGGAAAAGGCAATGCATATGCATGACGCCACATTTACATTCATAGATAAAGATACGATGCAGGCGAGATGGGTGCTCTACGACAACGGCAAGCCCGCGCGGGAAGAGACGATCATGCTGAGACGCAAGAAGTAACGGCTGGAGTGCGCGCCATGCTGGCTGAGCAAGGCGAACAGGCGGCCCCGCTCGTGGAGCATTTCTTCCGCTACGAGGCGGGGCGGCTGACATCAGTGCTGACCCGGATCTTCGGTTGGCGCCATTTCGACCTGGTGGAGGACATGGTTCAGGCCACCCTGGTCGATGCGCTTCAGGCGTGGCGAATCCATCTGCCTGAAAACCCTTCGGCCTGGGTTCATCGCTGCGCGCGGAACAGGATTCTCGACGCCCTGAGGCGTGAGAAGTTCAAGCAAAAGGCGCTCGAGCAATGGGCGAATCGTCACACTGGCGTTGAACAGATCGATGAACTCTTTTGCGATTCAGGGTTTGCGGACAGCCAGCTCCGGATGATGTTCGCGTGCTGCCATCCCCGGCTTGCACCCGAGATGCAGATCGCGCTCACGCTCAAGAGCCTTTGCGGCTTCAGCATTCCGGAAATCGGCCGAGCCTTGCTGGTGAAGGACGAGACGATCAAGAAGCGTCTCCAGCGTGCGACGCGTGCGCTTGCGGACGCTCGAGTTACGTTCGATTTACCCGCCGCACTGGAGCCAGGCGCCCGGCTCGAGTCGGTGCATCGTGTGCTTTATTTGCTGTTCAACGAGGGGTTTCATGCCACCGACAGCGACCGCGCTGTGCGGGAAGATTTGTGCGAAGAGGCCGCTCGACTTTGCCATCTTCTTGTCAGTCACGAATGCACGAGCACGCCGGCCACGTTGGCCTTGCTCGCGCTCATGCTGTTTCACGCCGCCCGCCTTTTTGCGCGGCTCGATCAGGGAGGCGCCCTGCTTTTCATGGAGGAGCAAGACCGCTCGCGCTGGGATCAGCGGCTGATCCGCCGCGCCCAGGACTTTCTCGATCAATCCGCCCGCGGAATGAACGTCTCACCTTATCATCTCGAGGCAGGAATTGCATTCTATCACTGTAGCGCGAAGAGCTACGCCGACACAGACTGGCGATCAATTCTGCGGCTTTATGATGCGCTCGTGGCGATGCATGGATCACCTGTTTATCTGCTCAATCGAGCGATCGTGCTCGCGGAGCTGGAAGGGCCTCGGGCTGCTCTCGCTGCGCTCGAGGAAGCGGGATCCGATCCGTTGCTCCGCGAGTATCACCTGTATGATTCCGCCCGCGGCGAGCTTTACCGCCGGGCGGGGGATCTCGACCGCGCGCGGGGGTGTTTTGAGTCCGCGTACGCCAGGGCAAGGTCACGCTTTGACCGCGCCTTGATCGAGCGCAGAATCGGCCTTTGCAACAAGGTTTCAGGCAAGTAATTGATTCTCAATGAACTCCGCCAGGGCGTCTTCGTGGGATTCGGCCACATGATCCGCATGGGCGCGGATGTCGCTGGGCGCGTGCGCCATGGCCACGCCCAGGCCCGCGCCCTGGATCATGGCCAGGTCGTTGGCGTCGTCGCCGATGGCGCAAATTGCCTCTTTCGCGATCCCACGCTCCCGCGCGATCTGCTCGAGCGCAGTCCACTTATTTGCATCGTGGCGGAGGATCTCGCACATGGTCCAGCGGTATCGAGGACCGCGCTGAACGCACGTGGTCGCGGACCCGTTCAGGCGTTCGTGAACGAGCTGCTCGAAGCGTGTCATCTCCGGCACGGTGCCGACCGCGCAGACGTGGAAAATCTCGTCGGTCGAGGCGTGGATCTCGGGATCGACGCGGATATGCTCCTGGTTGCGCTCGACATAGTGATTGAAGTAGGCACACTCGGTGGGGAATCGCGAGACTACGAAGTCGTGCTCGTCGGGCGCGTGATCGCGATAAACGACGATGGGCTCTCGGTGCTCCTGGAACAGCTCATGGATCTGGCTGGCGAGGATGGGCTCGAAATCCGCGCGCCAGCGGGTCGAATGATCACGCGGATCCTTGATAATCGCGCCTGAGTTACAAACGAGCGGGGAGTCGAGCAAGAGCTCATCGGCAATAGGTCGAGCTCGGCGGTAGCGGCGCCCCGTGCAGAGGATCACGAGCATCCCCGCGCTGCGAGCCCGGGCCACGGCCGCACGCGTTCGCGGCCGCAGCAACCCCTCGGAGTCGAGCAGAGTTCCGTCGACGTCGAGGGCAAGCAGCTTAAAGCGAGGCGCAGGCATGAAATTGGTCCTATCCGTGTCGCAAGTCTCTCCATTCCCGCCCATCCTAGTGGGTCTCTGGCTTGCCAGACCAGAGGCTTTGGCCGAAGCCGGCGCCAAACTAAGATGAAGACCATCCGAGCCGTTGGTTCGCAGGCTGGCTTTTCAGGCGGTTTTCCCAGCGAGAGAGTTACCATGCCCATGCCAGGTTCGGTCGAGTCGAGCACTTACGCCGCGCTCTCGGCCATGATCACGCCGGCCATCTTCATGACCGCGAATGCGTCGCTTCTGATTTCGACCTCGAACCGGATGGCGCGGATCGTGGATCGCATCCGCGTGCTCGATGAGCTGGGCGACCAGCTCAGCCGGAGTGCGCTCGACGTCGACTTTCAAGAGGAGCGTATCGGCCACGTGCACGAACAGCTCGACCTTCTGCAAACGCGCGCCGACCGCATCCGGAGCGCACTGGGGGCGCTCTACCTGGCGTTCGTTCTCTTCGTGGGCACGAGCCTGGCGCTTGCCATCGACACCCTGCTCTCGAACTGGCTCGCGGTTCTGCCCGAGCTTCTCGCCGTTGCAGGCGTATGCCTGTTGCTCGCCGCCAGCTTGAATCTCGCCCTGGAGGCGCGTGGCGCGCTCGTGAGCAATCGTGCTGAGTTGAGTTTCTACCGCGGTTTGCACGAGCGCAGGCTCAAACAAACCGCACCCGAGTCATAAGCGGTCAAGGCGGCGTCTTCAAGCAACCAGGTTCGTCCACGCCGGGACGATCATGATCACAATGACGATCAACGCCAGGTAGGCGCGCGGATTCATCGCATCAAGCTCCGGCCGGGAAGGCCGCCAGGCGCACCCGTCACGCACGGCAGGCCATCTGGATTCGCTCTAGCACCCTAGAACGCTTTTCGCGAGTTGTCAGAGGAGCCAGGAAGCCGCGATCAGCTTGATGCTTCGTGCGCCGGTGCATGGGGTGGTTCGGCGTAGGCGTCGTCCTTGGGCAAAAAGCCGAGCAGCTCGGCCGTGACGGAAAGATCCCAACGCATGCCGTGATTCCTGGACATGCCGTTTGCCAGCACGAATGAGCGATCCTCGATCTCGGCCTCGATGGCGCAATCGAACAGGTGAACCAGGTCGGCGTTTGAGAGCCACATCTTGCGCGCCCACTCGTGCGGCAGGGTCTCGGGCCGATTCCGCCCTGGTTGAATCCAGCCCAGCCGGAGCGCAATGAATGTGAGATCGAACGCGCGTGAGAGACTCTTGCCCAGCCGTTCGCCGACCAGCTTGGTAATGCCGTAAGGCGAGTCTGGCCGCGGCGGTAATTCGACCGTGATGGGCGCAGTGCCGATTTTCTCGTAGAGGCCCATGACATGGTTCGAGCTCGCGAAGACGATGCGTTCCACGCCGGCGAGCGCAGCCGCGTTGAACACGTTGGCCTGGGTGTCGAGATTGGGGCCGATGAGCTCGTCCCAGGGGGAAAACTCGTTGGGATTGGCCGCCAGATGCACGACGGCGTCGACACCGTGGAAATGCGTAAGCCACTCGTCGTCCATGACGGAAAGATCGGCCCGGATGATGTCCGGGTCATTCTGGTTGTCCTTGTCGAGGAGCACGAGTTCGTACTCGTCGGCCCAGGCAGCTCGGAGCTTGCGTCCAATGTTGCCCGACGCGCCTGTGATCAGCACCACCCGCGGCAGCGAGTCGAGCTGGTCGAGTTCGGATTCGTCTTCCGGGAACGAGGCATCCTCGTCCAGAGGCCGAAGCTGGTCTCGATCGAAGAAGCCAGCCATCGGCTCGCGGTCTGGATCCTGGTCGAACGGTACGTGTTCGCCCGAATTGCTTTCAGGACGCATGGTCGGACTCCCGGTGGAGAGGCACAGGAAACGCGCCGGGCGCCGGTGCGCTTCAATTGAGCATACCGCGCACCTCAATCGCGTGCATGGGACTGCGCAGGCCAGGACCGTGGCGAAGCCTGCGCCTGGAGCAGTTTTGCCGCCGCCTCGAGCACAAAAAAATCACCCCACATGACCGATTCATCAACGCCAAGGCGTTTGTGAAAATGATAGATTCCGTGCTTGAGCACACCCTCCCAGGCGGGGGTGTTCCAGGCGATGTAGTGATCGCAGAGCAGGGCGGAGAGCAACTCGGTCGCTGCTGCTTCGTAACGGGTTGCGCGCGCCTGATCGATCGCGGCTGTGGCGCGCGCGAGCTCGAACAGCCCGGACGCCGCGATTGCCCCGGCCGAGCTGTCGTCGTGCCGGGCGCCGGCTGGGGCGTCGAAGTCCCACGGCGGGATGCGATCCGCACCCAGTCTGCGGAGAAAACAGTCGGCGTTGCGCCACGAAACCTCGAGGTCGGCCCGATCTTGCGTAAACGCATAAACCTGGCAGAAACCATAAAGGGACCAGGCGAGCCCTCGGCTCCAGGTCGATTCCGCGGCGACGCCTTGCTGGGTGCTCTGGCGAAGGAAACGGCCGGTTGCCAGGTCGAAGATCCCCTCGTGTGCGGTGGAACCATCCTCGCGGATGAGCGTGCGTTCGGTGGTTCGGCAATGGGCCGAAGCGATCTCAAAAAGCGATTGATCGCCGCTTGCCCGCGCCGCCAGAAAGATGATCGGCACATTCATCATGATATCGATGAACAGGCTCTCTGGAGCCAGGAACGAACGCAAGAAGCGCCCGCGTTCATTGAAGCGGAGCGCGAGCGTGCGCCCGGCTGTGATCAGCACTTCGCCTGGCGCGGGATCTCCGGTTGTCTGATACCAGGGCCGGTACGAATTCAGAAAGATGAACCCGAGGTCGTGGACGTCGCGATCGAGCTTGCGGGGCTCAAGCTGGCTTGAAAGCGCGATTGCGCGATTGCGCCAGTCTGCGGACCCGGTTCGATTTGCAATCAACCAGGCCATGCCCGCCAGGAAGCCGCCGCACCATTCGGTCCAGCCCTCGCCCTTGTGGGCCCAGCGGCCGTTTTGGGTGTAGATCGGAAACAGTCCGGGATGATTCGCAATCAGGCGCTCAACCTGACCGGCAGAGAAGTCGAACAGGCGGTCGACGCGAGCCGCGAGCGTCTGGGAGTTTGTTTCCAGCTTGGCGCCTGGAATTGTGTTCATGATAATTCGTTCCCAAAAGAGCGGATCCAGCTCAGGCGAGCTCATGCTTCCCGGGGATTCAGGAGCGCCTGTGGGTGTGCTAGGATACAAATTCGCCCGCCGAACGTCATCGAGCGACAGCCGCGCATTTCGAGGGATGGTTATGAGCTTCGATCAACTTGTTCGCTTCGCTGTGGAGCAGGGGGCGTCGGACGTTCATCTCCAGACCGCGGCGATGCCGCTTTTGCGGATCAACGGCCAGATCCGCGCGGTTGACGCACCCGCCGTTGACGAGGCCGAGCTCCGCCGCTTCATTCTCTCGCTGCGCCCCGCGCTGAAGGCCGAGGAGCTCGCGCAGGCGCTCTACAACGGGCTCGACTTTTCCTATGAGATTCCGGGCCTGTCGCGGTTTCGTTGCAATATCTACAGCCAGAACAGCCGGCCAGCGCTTGTGATGCGTGTGATCAAGCTCAAGGTTCGATCGATCGAGGAGCTCAAGCTCCCGCCGGTACTGCACGACATTGCGCTCGCGCAGCGGGGTTTGATTCTGCTCACCGGCACGACGGGCAGCGGCAAGAGCACGACGCTTGCGGCGATGGTCGATCTGATCAATCACACCCACCGCTGCAAGATCATCACCATCGAGGACCCGGTCGAATACATGCACACGAACGACAGGGCTCTGATCGCGCATCTTGAGCTCGGGCGTGACACGCCTTCGTTCGAACACGGCCTGCGTCAGTCGCTGCGGCAAGATCCCGACGTGATTCTTGTCGGCGAGCTCCGCGACAGCGAGACAATGCGAATGGCGCTCCGAGCTGCCGACACGGGGCACCAGGTATTTGCGACGGTGCACAGCACGAACGCGTCACAGACGATCGAGCGAATCCTGGCCATGATTCCGCCCGAGGAGCGTTCGATCGCGACTTCACAGCTTGCAACATCGCTTGAGGCGATCATCTCCCAGCGCCTGGCGGTTGCGCAACAGGGGGGCATGCGAGCGGCGATGGAGGTCCTCCGCGGAGGCGCTGTCACGTCGAAGTACATTTTGGAGAATCGCCTGGGAGAGCTCGCTGACTACATGGCCGGGCGCGAGCGCGGCATGCAGAGGTTTGATCAACATCTGCTCGATCTCTACAAGAGCAAGGAGATCTCAGGAACCGAGGCGTTGCGTCTGGCGACGAATGCTGAGGCCGTTGCACTTGGCTTGCGCGGCATTCACTGATCGGCTGGCACGCCCGTCAAGGACGTTTTGCATGGATCTTTTACGGGAGGCAGTGCGGCTGGCCACGCAATTACTGGAATCACGGCAGTTCGTGCTCGCGGAGTCTGTCTGCCGCCGGGGCGTCACCGAGTACCCGCGATCACCCGAGCTCTGGTTTTTGCTCGGCGCCGCACAACAAATCCAGGGCCGCCCATCGGACGCGATCACCGCCTACGAAAGCTCGCTTGCGCTCGCTCCGGCGTATCTCGAAGCACGGAATAACCTGGGCGCTGCGCTTTGCGCGGTGGGGCGTGTCGACGAGGCCGCGGCGGCGCTCGAAGGTGTGCTCGGTCTACGCCCGGACTATCCCGACGGCCTCAATAATCTGGGGAATGTGCGGCAGAGGCAGGGTCGTCCAGGCGAAGCCACTGCCTGCTACCAACGCGCGATCGAGCTCCGGCCGGGATTCGTTGACGCCATCCATAATCTGGGCAACGCAGAACGCTCTCTGGGTCGACTCGCGGACGCCGTGGCGACCTATGAACGCGCGCTCGCTCTTGCGCCTGACGATCCCAGGATTCGGCTGGCGCGAGCGCTTGCGTGGCTTCAGATGGGAGACTTCACGCGCGGCTGGCCGGAGTACGAATGGCGCCTCAAGTGCCCGGAGCACGCCATCCCAGCCCTGCCTGGTCTCCTCTGGGATGGATCGCTCCTGGAGGGTCGCACAATCCTGCTCTACGCCGATTCGGGGCTTGGCGATGGAATTCAGTTTCTACGTTACGCCAAACAGGCGGCCGGACGTGGTGGGCGGGTGATCCTGGCTTGCCGGCAACCGCTCGTGCGGCTGGCGGCGAGCGCGCCTGGGCTCGACACTGTTGTAGGCGAGGGTGAAAATCTTCCCGCCCTCGACGTGCATGCCCCGCTCATGAGCATGCCCCGGATTCTCGGTGAAACTCAGATCCCCGAGCGAGCGTGCGTGCCTTATCTCCACCCTGATCGCGAGGCTGTGCTCCGCCATCGCGCGCGGCTTTTGGCGTTGCCTGGGCTTCGAGTCGGCGTTGTCTGGCAAGGCAACCCAGCCTTCGTGCGAGACACCCAGCGTTCGTTTCGGCTCGAACAGCTCGAACCCATCGCGCGGATCCCGAATATTTCGCTCGTGAGCCTGCAAAAAGGGGCCGGCAGCGAGCAAGCCTCGCCGCTGCGCGATCGGATCAAGCTGCTCGAGCTGGGTCCGGAATTCGCCGATCTGGCCGACACGGCCGCCGCGATGCAAAGCCTTGACCTGGTCATCGCGCCTGACACCGCGATCGTGCATCTCGCGGGTGCGACGGGCGTGCGTACCTGGGTCGCCCTCGCCCATGCAGCCGACTGGCGCTGGCAGAGTGATCGCGAAGATTCGCCGTGGTATCCCACGCTCAGGCTCTTCCGTCAGACAGGGCCAGGCGACTGGGCTGGCGTCTTCGAACGCATGGCGGCCACGCTTCGTCAGGAATTCACCGAGGCGCGGCCGGCTACGTCTGCTCCGTGATGGGTCCCAGGTCCGGGCTGGTTTGATCTCGAGCGAGGATTCGCCTCAGAAGCTTGATTTCTCGCTCCCGCGCCAGCCTGCGTAGAGTGGCCTCGTCCCAGTCCAGGGTTTCCTGCTCGAGCCACTCGAGCGCGCGTATGCCAAGCGCGGGAGGGATCGGCACGCGGAACTCGGCGTGGCGCACCACAATTCCCACAAAGGCCAGCCGAGCATGGGCGTCCCACAACTCGGGCTCAAGACCGGGCGGCAGCGATTCCACGAGGGCGTCGATCGCAGCGCTCAGGGTCTCGGGACTCGCGAGCCGCTTCTGGACCTCATCGAACGAGAGGGGATTCCGATCATCCATAAGCGCCTCATATTCTGCGCCATGGACCTGATCATAGCCGGCGTCGATCGCGTCGGCTGCCTCGTCGTTTTCGTAGCTTTTGACGCCCCAGCTTCCCATGTTAGATCCAAACGTGCGTATTTCACGAAGAGTACTGGCGGGCCATTCCAAGCAAGATTTCGAGCCTTTGTGGAGGCGCGAGCAACACGGGCCGGGAGATCGGCGTAGAGCGCACGACCTCAGCCGGCGAGAGTCGTTCGCCGGTGATCGCGGCGTAGTGGCAGCCGGCTTCGGTGGCAAGCACTACCCCGGCGGCCACATCGTGCGCGTGCTCGCCCAGCAGAATTGACGCCTGGAGCCGGTTTGACGCCACGAACGCCTGCTCGCAGCAGGCGCTTCCCAGGTCGCGCAACCGGCCTTTCAAACTCCGCGGATCGACGGCCCGAAGGGCATTGGTGCCCACGCAAATGTTGTCCTGATCGTGAATAAAATCGGCATCGAGCGCGTGCAGTCGTTCGCCATCGCGCCAGGCGCCCGAGCCATGCGTGGCCCAGTAAAGCTCGCCGAGGGGCGGGATCGCAATCACGCCGAGCACCGGTTGGCCGTCGTCGATGAGGCCGATGCTGACCGCCCAGAGCGGCAGGCCGTGCACCAGGTTGCCGGTGCCGTCGATGGGATCGATCGACCAGCGTCTCGGCCCGTCGCCGCCTTCGGAGTCGTACTCCTCGCCGGTGATCTGATCGTCGGGAAAGCGCTGCTTGAGCCGCCCTCGAATCAGGCGTTCGAGGTCGGTGTCGAGATCGGTCACAAAGCTCAGATTCGCTTTTTCGGAGGGCAAAACACGCCCGCGCCGGGCAATCGCGATCTCGGCGCACTCGCGTGCGAGCTCTTTCACAAAGTCCAGGTCGCGGGCAAGGTCGGCGTGGCTCGTCATCGGCAAGTTCATGGTCTCTGGAGTCGAGCGCGATCGCTCAGGAGGATCGACGTCTTTCATGCGTTTCATTAGCCTAGACGAACGATCAAGATGGCGACAAGGGGAGCACACGCGCGTGGCGACGGTGGATCTCGAGGTAAACCTGGGACGGCTGCGGCTCAAGAATCCCGTGCTGACAGCCTCGGGAACGTTTGGGTACGTGCGTGAGATGGCGGGATTTGTCGAGCTGGCGAGTCTCGGCGGCGTGATTCCCAAGACGGTGACCCTGCGCCCGCGCGCGGGGAATCCCACTCCGCGTACCGTGGAAACGGCCGCGGGAATGCTCAACGCGATTGGGCTCGACAACGACGGCCTCGAACACTTTTGCACCCATCATTTGCCCTATTTGCGCACAGTCGGGACGGCGATCATCGCCAACATCGCCGGCGAGAGCATCGAGCAATTCGCCCAGATGGCGGAACGGCTGGCGAGCGAGCCCGGCCTGGCGGCCGTGGAGCTGAACATCTCATGCCCGAACGTGAGTCACGGGCTCGACCTGGGCATTGATCCGGCGGCTGTGCGGGAAGTGGTCAGCCAGGTGCGAGCGCGTTGCGCGCTGCCGATCATTGCCAAGCTGACACCGAACGTGACCGACGTGGTGGCAATCGCACGCGCGGCGGCCGACGGAGGCGCGGACGCCGTGAGCCTCATCAACACCCTGCGCGGACTCGCCCTGGACTGGCGGAAGCGCAGGCCGATCCTGGCTTATGACTACGGCGGGCTGTCAGGGCCCGCGATCAAGCCGATCGCCCTGCGCATGGTTTGGGAAACCGCGCGTGCCTTGCCAGGTCTGGCGATTATCGGCGTGGGGGGAATTGCCACGGTCGACGACGTGCTGGAGTTTCTCGTCGCGGGCGCAAGCGCAGTGCAGGTGGGCACGACGACGTTCTTCGACCCCGGCGCCGCGGGACGACTGGTGGCCGAGATTGGGTCGACGCTGGCGAACACGGGCGTCGCCAGCGTGCGATCCATGATAGGCACGTTACGCTCAAACCGTGGCCCAGTTTGAACGGCGTGGCGCTTCTCTTGAACGCGGTCTCGAAGCGTTCTAGGAGCCGAGCAGGACCAGGCTATATTTCTTGCTCAGCTTCCGATATTCCGGCTCGCGCAGGATCTCGAGCCCCTTGGTTGTGGGCGTGTAGAAGTGGATCTCACGCTTGTTGAGATCGTAGAGCTTGCCCCCTTTGACCGTGGCCTTCAGCCGGGCGAGCGTATCCTTCACGGTCTCGCTGTCGCCTTCCTTGTCGGTCGTCTTCGAGTCCAGCGTGACGCCCGCGGGGAGACAGGCCGTGATCGAATCGCTGTTCTCGAGCTCCGGCCTGGCGATGGCGACTCCGCTGCCGGCGGATGTGCTGGAGCTGCATCCCGTGCTGGCGAGACCCAGCATGGCGAACGCAGTGTAGATGCTTGCGAGGAGTACGTGTTTCCGATTCATGATCATGGTGGAGAGAATCCTCGGATTGAGGTTGCTGTCCGAACTTGAAAAAAAGCGGCTTTCGCACCCGATCGCGCGATTCAGGTGGGAAAGCCGCGGGATGCGATGGAACGGGGATCTCAGTACTGGTCGCTCGAGATGACCTCGCCGCCAGCAATGGTCCCAAGGCCGTACCACGTGTACCAGCCGATCGAGTCCTTGATGAAGTGCACGCTGCCGTCAACGAACAGCACGTTCACGCCGCCGGGGTGGAAGCTACGAGCGGTGATGGCGCCGAAGCTCGGTCCGCCGTCGTTCTCGTCCGTCGAGTACCAGTCGAAATCGAGGTAACCGGCCGTGTAGTTGGTGCCGGCGGGATTCAGGGTGATGTTGGTCGCCAGGATGCCCGTATGCGCGTTCGGCGTCAGCGCGGTGGTCATTCCCGCATACGGCCCAGCGCCGTCATTCCAACGCAAGTGGCCCACATCCTGCTGCTTGCAAGACGAGGAGTTTTGCTGGATATAGGCGATGCCGGCCTGAGTGGTCATCGGGAACGAGTTGTAAGCGAGCCCAGGAGGCATTGTGCCGGCCGGATAGCAGTGGCGAAGCTGGGGGCAGTTTGCCTTGACCTCGGCACCCAGGATCGTGTTGCTCGTGCCGTCAACAATCGAAGAGAATCGGCGCGAGAGATTGATCGAAAACATGCTGCGCGTGGTCGAGTTGATCGTGCCAGAGAGGCCCGGAATGCCGCCCCAGACAAACCAGTCTCCCATGCAGAAGCCGTAGTTGGTGGGATAGAACGGGCCGTCACCCGTGATCCCTTCCTGGGGATTGGTTTCGCTCGGGCAGATCGTGAACGGAGCACGCGTCCCCATCACCGTGAAATTCGCCGGAGCACTGTATTCCAGGCTGAAGTTCATGGAGTTGTACATCGCGCCCTGCTCAGAGTAGGGCATGACCCGCGCCATCGGGCTGAACTGGTTGCCCTGGAAGATCGCGCCCCCAAAGAAAGAGTACGCGCCCGATGGGGGGAACGCGCCGTTCGAGCTCTCGTAGTTGTGCATCGCCAGGCCGAGCTGCTTCAGATTGTTCGTGCACTGAATGCGCCGAGCAGCTTCGCGGGCGCTCTGGACAGCGGGCAACAGAAGCGCGATCAAAACGGCGATGATCGCAATGACGACCAGCAGCTCGATGAGGGTAAAGCCCGATCGGCCGCGATTTCCAACCAGAAACTCTCGTTTCACAGGTGCCTCGAAAGATATTCAGTCTTCGTCGCCCAGGGCGTTTTGCCCCAGGCATCACATCGCCAGCGGCCGACCCAACGCCGCCGACAAACGACTACCGAATTCTCTCGGTTCATATTTAGATTTCATTGTGCCCAGGGGAGGATTCAGTGTGACTTTTGTGAAGTTTCAGTGATGGGCCGCTCGGCGAGGGCAGATGACGCGTTCCGTTTCCGAATGGAATCGTTCCGTCTAGTGCTTTCTGAGCGTCGCTCTTGGGAGGCCGAGTGATTTCGTAAATAAAACAGCCATTGGAACTTGTGGGGCTTGCGGCGTTCGAGGCGTCTTCATGGATCCGACACAAGAGACCATGGCTTTTTACAACCGCCGGGAATCCCTCCGCCGCGGTCCTGGGTGGCGTGGCGATGAGCGCCTGGCCGGCGGGAGCAAGGGCGAGCTGGAGGAATCTTGCCAGGACGCAGCAGAGCGCGGGTTCATAAAGCAAGTCTGACCCAAGAATGAAAGGAAATGGACGCGGAGGCGGTTGCCTCCAATCGAGGGTGAGAAACTCAGCGCGGGTCGCGTCGAGGCCGTTCTCGGCGATCGAACGTGCGACGAATCGGAACGACTCCGCGTCCACGTCGCTGAAGACCACCCTGGCTCCGAGCTTCAGTGAGACAAGTCCCGGCAGGCCGAGTCCGCAGCCGATCTCGAGCACTTCAGTGTCCGCCGCCGCAAGGATCGTCTCCCGCCGCAGACATTCCTCCGCCAGCACCAACGCGCTGGGCCAGGCATACGCCCAGTATGGCATGTAACCGTCACGCCGATTCCATGCCTCAACCCACGGATCGTCGAGTAGCTGGTCGGGATCAGCCGGGCGCACCTGGCGGATTACAACCGGCCCAACCTTGACCTCCTCCACCTCGATCGGCCCTTGATAGTTCGTCTTCATCCGTTACCCACCACGTTCCCACGCAGTCCTGCTCCTTACCCCGTCCCACCGTAGCGATTCCCGCGTACAACCTGGAGCCGGTTTCGGTTTCGACTCATTGACGCAGCCAGTCGAATCCGACTATAATCCGACTCGTTGACACTGAGTCTCAATTGCTCCTCGGAGCCCCGCCTGCCGTGACCTCCCTCCGACTGTTTTCCCTTGATCGTGCGTTTCGCGCGCTCCCGCCGCGATCCGTAGGATTTGCGTTGTGTCTTGCTGTGATTGGGGTTGTGGCGTGTGTTGGAACTGCAAGCGCAGGCACGGGCGAGGTCAAGGGGCAGATTCAGATGCCCGAGATTTGCTCGCCGTCCATCAGCCCTGCCGTGGTCTATCTTGAGCCTGCGAAGCGAGAGTCAGTCTCAAAAGACGCGACGAGCCGGGCTGGTTCGAGTCTTGCTGAAGTCGTGCTTGTGAATCAGAGGAATCTGGCGTTCAGCCCCCGCGTTCAGGTCTTGCCGTTGGGCGGGCGGATTCGATTTGGCAATCAGGATTCTGAGACGCACAACGTGCACGTCGTGTCCCGCGGCTTTACGTTTAACCAGTCGATGGCCCCAGGGCAGACACAGGACTTTGTGCCTGACCACGCTGGCGTTGTTCAACTGGCGTGCGACATACATTTGCACATGCGTGGATTTGTTGTGGTTTCGCCGACGGCGTGGGCCGCGGTTTGTAATCGTGAAGGCCGGTTTCGGCTGCGTGATGTTCCCGCGGGGCGCTACGTTCTGCACGTGTGGCATGAGATGGGTGATCCTGCGACCCGGGAGATTGAGGTTGGCTCGGGAGATACCGCGGAGATTTCGCTGGCGGTGACGGCGAGCGCAGCTCAAATCGCACCTGGGGCGGTCGCGCAGCCGCGACCCTGGTCGGAGGTGCTGGACCGGATCAGCGTGACGTTGGCCGCGAGCGTGGACGCCGCCCGGCAACCGGGGGGGCTGAACAAGGCTCGGCGGCTTGCGGACGATGCGTACTGGGCCGAGCTCGAGGCATCGGATTTTGAGACTGCGATTCTCAAGTATCAGGGATTCTCCCGGGCTGGTTCGATCGAGCGACAGTTTCGTGCGATTCGCTCGGCGATCGGCGAGGTTGCGGATAAGCGTTCGTCGCCCGACCGTGCTCAGGAGCTGATTCACACCCTTCTGCTCGACCTGGTGGGTGCTGCGCAGGAGTTGAATGCGAAGGGCATCACGGATTCGAGCAAGGTAACCGTTGCCGTGGGGGTGGGAACAGCGCCCGCGGAGTTCGCATCGAGCACGAGCGAACAGGATCCCGCGCTGCTGTTGCAGGGGCTTAAGCGTGGGCTCAGGCGCGTGGCCGAGGAATCCGATCGCGCCGGTGGGGATCGCGCCGCGGCTGAGCTGACCACCGTCTACATGACCGATTTCGAGCCGATTGAACGCTACCTGATGGGGCGTGAGCCGCAGGCGATCCGGCCACTTGAGATTCGCTTTAGCAACTTGCGTGGCGAGGTGGCGTCGGGGCTCAAGGGTCCTGAACTGGAAGCTCGTCTGCTTGCGCTTCAGGCGGAGGTCGAGAGCCGTCTGGGCAAGCTGGAATCGCGCGGTGCGGTGGGTTTTGGCTCGGCCTTTACGGCGTCCTTGATCACGATTGTGCGTGAAGGCGTCGAGGTGATTCTGGTTGTGGCGATGCTGCTAGCGCTTGTGTCCCGCGCGGCCCAGGGTGGCACGGGCGTGACGTCGGATGAGGAGGCGAGGGTTCGCGAGCGTTCGCGGCGGCAGGGTATTCGTTCGGTCTGGAGTGGAGTCGGCCTGGCGATTGTTCTGAGCCTGGGTACGGCAGCGCTGCTCAATCGGATCGTCGCCTCCGCCCAGGGGCGGACGCGTGAGCTTTTCGAAGGCGGTGTGATGCTCGCTGCCTCATTTGTACTCTTCTATGTGAGTTACTGGCTGGTCTCTCAGGTTGAAGCCAGGCGCTGGATGGAGTATCTGAAAGCGCATGCGAAGCGTGGGCTTGAGCTTTCCGGGCGTGGCACATTGGCGCTCACGGCGTTCCTGGCGGTCTATCGGGAAGGCGCGGAGACAGCGCTCATGTATCAGGCCCTGCTTGGGAGCGAAGGTCGCACGAGCGAAGGCGCGTTTGGGATCGGCGTGGGGCTTCTGGTTGGACTTGTGGTCCTGGCGGCTGTGGCATTTGTGATTCGCGTCACGAGCGTTCGCCTTCCGATCCGGGCGTTCTTCACGGTGAGTGGGCTGTTTTTATTCGCGATGGCGATCGTGTTCGCGGGGGACGCCGTTTTCGCCCTTCAGAACGCTGGGCTACTCAAGACCACGGCTTTGCGTTGGCTGGGGTCGGGAATTCCGTGGGCGGGCCTGTACCCGAATGTGCAGGTGGCGTCGGTGCAGGGGCTCATGCTCCTGGGTGCGATCGCGGCCTGGCTGATGTTGCGTGCCGATGCGCCGAGCAGCGGACCCGGTCAGGCAGCCAGAGCCGGCGTTTGAAAGCCCGAGTGGGGGGTCCTGAGCGTGCGTGGTCGATGGTCGGGTCCAGCCGTGATCGGGCTTATCCTGCTCGGCGTGGTTGTCGTCCTTGGTCTGAACTTGAACCTGAGCGATTCGGGGAAGGCTCCATCCGGGGTTAATCCCGCGGTCGCGCCCACCGGCGGTCTCAAGCCGCTCGAGTCCACCGCGCCGTCGGGAGCCCGGCCCGCGGGTTTTCGCGAGCATCAGATCGGCGATGATGTCGAGCGCAACGGCATGCGCATCGGCGCTGTCTGGTTGGCAATGGTTCAAATGGCTGGCGATCCCACATCCGCGGCGGACGCCGCCAATCGCGTTCACCTCGAGGCGGACGTTCATGCCGCCGAGGGTAATCCCAACGGCTTTCCGCGCGATGAGTTCGTGCCGTACTTACCCGTGACTTACACCATCGCTGCGATCGGGGATTCTCCAACCGCCCAGGGGGTCGAACCGATGCACGGCGAGCTGATGCCGATGGTTGCGCGCGATGGCTGGCACTATGGCGCGACGATCCTGATGCCCGGCCCCGGCCGTTATCGCCTGACGTATCATTTTGAACCTCCTGCCGCCGGCCGGCATTCCGACGCGGCAACCGGCGTTGCTCCCTGGTGGGCTCCCTTTGATGTGAGCTTTGACTGGGATTTCAAGGGCGCGAACAGCTCCTAGGAATGCCTGCCGCAAGGTGTGCGCGGATTTGCACCGCCGGGCGCGTGATCGTTCATCCTTCCACGAGCGGGACGAATCGGCGCAGGTTGGGAGCCAGGGCGTCGGCGATTGTCTCGGCCAGGGCAAAGGGATTGTCGTCTCCCCTGGTGACAGCGAAGGACATCGCCTCCTGGCCGAGATTCAGGCGGAACAGGCCGGTGAGTAGCACGCGCCGGGGCGGAAGCGTGATTGCGGTCGAGTCTCGCGTAAGCGCGTCATCCTCGGGTGTGATCGGCTCCGCCGTAAGGAAGAGCGGCAAGAGGCCGACGACCCATGCTGCGCGTGGTGGATAGCGGCCGTTGACAGCCATCGCCAGCCGGCCGAGCAAGGTCCGCAGGCCCCCTCGATCACCCACGAGGTCGCCTGGTTGACGCACGACGGCGACCACCTGGAGTGCACGGCCCACGATCGGGATCGGGCTCAGACGTTCGGGCTTGCGGTAGTAACGCACGATCTCAAGCCGAGGGGTTGAGAAGGCTTCACCCTCCTCGAGAATCGCGCCTGCCGCCAGGAGTGCGCGGTCGACGATCTCAAGGAGGTCGGATTCGATCATGAAATCATCCGCGCAAGGCCCGGGCGACGCTGAAAATTAGTCTCGGGGAACGGTCTGGCCCGCCGTTTCAGGCGATTTCTCCGACGGTGCGGGAGGAAGCTCGAATTTCGGCGCGCTCGTGCTCGAGTAGGCGGACTCGCTCGTGGTCTCGCTTTCGCTCGAGTGCCATGAAGGATCGCGGTAACCATTGTGACGAGCGCCCGTGGTCAGGTCGACGTCGTCGATTGCGCCATTGAGCCCCTTCTTGAACTCAATAATGCCACGCCCCAGCGAGCGTCCGACCTCAGGCAGGCGCTTGCCAAAGAGCATCACGGCAATTCCCATCACGATGACCATTTCGATCGGGCCAAGACCGAACATGGGGAAGTCTCCCAGGGTTAAGGCGAACAGGTAAGTACGACGACCCGCGTCCGCGATCAAGGGCTGGGCGGGGTCGACTTCTTGTCCGCCGTCACGGCCTGATCGATTTCATCCTCGATCCCGGCGACGCCCTTCTTGAACTCGGTGACGCTCTTACCGAGCGAGCGCATCACGCTCGGGAGCCTGTTGCCGAAGATCAGCAGTGCGACGAAGGCGATGACGAAGAGTTCCGTTCCGCCGACGCTGGGGAGGAAAGCAAGCGTGTTCATGATCGAGGCGCTCCTGGGAGAGAAAGTGAAAGCGTTTCAGGTCTGGGGTTTATGGCGAGTCAGTGAGTCAGGACGGGCCTCGCAGAATCAAGGCTCGGCCGATGATCCAGGCGGCGATGGCGGTTGCGGCCAGGATGGTTAGGAACCAGTAAATGCGGCTGCCTGTCAGCCATGTCTTGCGTGTGGGGGGCCGGGAAGGTCCGCGCCGAACGGGGCTCAGGTAGGGTTGAATCCGCTGGAAGCGCGGATCCTTGAACACGCCTGATCGCCCGTAAAGAACGAAGACCACCGCGGCGATGAGCGCGAGCTCCTTCAGGCCGAGCATGGGGAAGCTGCTCCAGGGCCGGGATCAGGCCATGCAGCCGAGCCGGCACGAGCGGGCGCCTGGATGACGGCCCAGGGGGGAGAAACACGACGATCTCAGCCATAAGCGGAGGATGGGCCGACAGATCGACGCCAACCAGGGCCTGAGCGTCTCGACAGGGACGACGCGGGGCAGGTTCAACACCTTTATGGTACCGCGGCCAGGGCTGCTGTCAAACGGTTTCCCTTGCGCACGGGCGCCATTAAGATGTCTGAAGTTTTACGGGCTTGCGAGCAAGTGGCCTCGGGGAGACTCGAACTCCCACGCCCTGTCGGGCATCGGCTCCTAAGACCGACGCGTCTGCCATTCCGCCACGAGGCCATTGTGGCCCTGCGCCTTTGGTGCTCGAACGTTCAAGGATTATCGGTTCCGGCGAATCACTTGCCAAGGGGTCGACCGTGAGACGCAGAACGTTTCTCCAGAGTTCGGGGGCGAGCCTTGCGGCGTTGCTCGCCTCGGTCGAGACCGTTGGAGCGAGAGTCGCTTTCGGAGCGAATCCGCGCGAAATCCACGCGGATGTGGCGATCCTGGGCGGGGGCGTGGGGGGCTGCGCCGCGGCATTGGCGGCGTTGAGCCGCGGGCGCTCGGTGGTCATGACCGAGCCCACGCGCTGGATCGGCGGGCAGTGGACCTCCCAGGCCGTTCCACCCGACGAGCACCCCTGGATCGAGCAATTTGGAGCCAATGCCTCGTACCGAGCGTTGCGGCAGGAGATTCGCCAGATTTACCGCCGGTCGTTTCCGCTTACAGCCAGGGCCGCGCGGAACGCCAGGCTGAATCCCGGCAATGGATCGGTGTCGCGGCTGTGCCATGAGCCGCGGGTTGCGCTCATGGCGCTCGTCGAGCGGTTTGCTCCCTATTTGTCGAGCGGCCGGCTGGTGATCTTGCTCGAGCATGACGTGGCCGCGGCGAGTGTCGAGGGGGACCGGGTGCGGAGCGTCGACGTTGTTGCGCAGCGCTCTGGCGCCAGGCGCGCAATCATCGCCCCCTATTTTCTCGACGCGACCGAGCTGGGTGATCTGCTTCCGCTTGCGGGCGTGGAGCACGTCGTGGGCGCTGAGGCTCAGTCGGAAACGGGGGAGCCTCACGCGGCCGCGACTCGTCAGCCGCTCAACCAGCAATCGGTCACCGCGTGCTTCGCGATGGAATACCGTGAAGGAGAAGACCACGTCGGCGATCCGCCGGCGGAGTACGCCTTCTGGAGAGATTACGCCCCCGGGCTGAGCCCAGCCTGGCCTGGCAAGCTGCTCGATCGGCTGACCACGGACCCAGTGACGCGCAAGCCGGTCGATCGCGGTTTCAATCCGCAAGGTGAAGGCGCGGGATTGTGGGTTTACAGGCGCATTGTCGACCCGCGCAATTTCGAGCCTGGCGCATACGCCGGCAGCTCGGGCGTGACGCTCGTGAACTGGCCGCAGAACGACTACATGCTGGGGCCGTTGATTGGACCCGGCGTGACGGCGGAGGCAGCCGCGCGCCACGCTGCGCGTGCCCGGCAGCTCAGCCTGTCGCTGTTTCACTGGCTCCAGACCGAATGCCCGCGCCCGGATGGCAAGACCGGCTGGCGCGGGCTCAAGCTGCGCGGCGATCTCCTGGGCAGCGACGATGGTCTGGCACAGGCGCTCTACATCCGCGAATCCCGTCGCATCCTGGCTGAATTCACCGTTCTCGAGCAGCACGTCGGCCTTGACGCACGTCGGACGGAGCTCAAACGCCAGGACGTCACGGCCGCACCGTTCACTGATAGCGTCGGTACTGGCGCCTACCGCATCGACCTGCATCCCAGCACCGGCGGCGATAACTACATCGACATCGGCTCGCTGCCGTTTCAGATCCCCCTCGGAGCGCTCATTCCACGCAGGGTCGAAAACCTCCTACCCGCTTGCAAGAACCTGGGCACAACGCATCTCTCAAACGGATGCTATCGTCTTCATCCCGTGGAGTGGGCGATCGGCGAGGCCGCGGGTGCTCTGGCCGCGTTCTGCCTCGAAACCCATGAAATCCCCCGCGGTATTCGCTCAGGTCCAAAACGGCTGGCTGCGTTTCAATCCCTTTTGCGGTCCATGGGCGCTGAGCTCGAATGGCCCAAGATCACGCCCAGATAGTGAGTTGCGATCGAATCCGGTCGATTTGCGAGGACAAGTCCTGGGCTGCACGTTAGAATACTCACAGGGTGGCAATGCTTGCCGCTCGATGGCTTTTCTAGGGAGTTCCGGATCGTGCATACCAGCAATCCTGCGTTTTCGCAGGAAATGTTCGCGGGATATGAGCAAATCTATGGCGTTCCCCGTTCTCTGACGATGACGGTGCAGGGGACCGTGGGCAAGACGTTCATCCTGCTCGCGATCCTGCTCGCAACCGCGGCGTGGTCGTGGAACGCGACCGCGGCGAATGGGATCTCGATGGGGATTCTGGCTGTTTCGGGCATTGGTGCGTTCGCGGTGGCCGTTGTCACCATCCTTCGTCCGGTGTCGGCCCCATGGTCAGCGCCGATTTACGCCGCGTGTGAGGGCGTTTTGCTCGGCGCGATCTCGCAGGTTGTCGAGTTGCGGTACCACGAGCGGATGCCAGGCATCGCGCTTCAGGCGGTCTGCCTGACCTGCGGCGTGCTCTTCGTGATGCTTGCGCTCTATGCCACGCGGATCATTCGCGTGACAGAGAAGCTCACGATGGGCATTGTCGCCGCCACAGGCGCGGTTGCGATCTTTTACCTGGTCGCGATGGTGGCGCGGATGTTCGGTTACGAAGTCCCGTTGATTCACTCCAGCTCGACCTTCGGCATCGGTTTTAGCCTGTTCGTGATCGGCCTTGCGGCCTTTAACCTGCTGCTCGATTTTGACTTCATCGAGCGTGCGGCCGAGTCCTCCGCACCCAGGTACATGGAGTGGTATGGCGCGTTTGGGCTGATGGTCACGCTGGTGTGGATCTATCTCGAGGTGCTTCGGCTGTTGCGCAAGATGGCGGACAACCGCCGTTAACCGAATCGTGAGAACCGCGCTTTTGCCTGCGCGCCCTCGCCGTGCGGATCGACCGTGCGGCGAGGGCGATTGCATTTGGGGATCGCCGCGTGAGGCCGCCCGCCTCTTGAGAGGGCGGTTGAGCGGGCTATACTGGCGAGACGTGAGAGCCTGGGTCGGCTAATGGCGAGGGAGATTGCGATGAGCGCGCGAAAGCTGCGGGTGGGCATGATCGGCGGGGGCGGACCGGCGAACTTCTTTGGAGCACCCCACCGCCGGGGTATCTTGATGGACAACTCGGCGGAATTGACCGCCGGCGCGCTTCGAAGCAATCCCGAGGAATCGAAGGCATCCGCGCGGGAGCTCTTCATTCCGCGGGGCTACGGCGACTGGCGATCGATGATCGCGGGAGAGGCAGCGCTTCCCGCCGGCGAGCGGATCGACTATGTAACGATCGTCACACCCAACGACGCACACTTTGGTCCGGCCGAGGCCGCGGCCAGGGCGGGCATCGGCGTGCTGTGCGAGAAGCCGCTCACGACCACGCTCGAGGAAGCCAGGGCTCTCCGCGCCACGGTCATCGCCAACAAGACGCCGTTCGTGACCGCGTACACATACACTGGGTTCCCCATGGTGATGCTTGCGCGTGAGCTGGTGCGCGGCGGCGACATCGGCGCCATCCGCAAGGTCGAGGCCTGGTACCCGCAGGGCTGGCTGGCCACCAGGCTTGAAGCCGACAATCAAAAGCAGGCCGCCTGGCGCGTCGATCCCAGCCGGGCGGGGGGTTCGGGCTGCGGCGGGGATATTGGCACTCATGCTTATGAGTTCGTGCTGTTCGTGACCGGGCTGGCGGCCACCAAGGTCTCGGCGAGACTCAAGACGTTCGTCTCCGGCCGCGCGCTCGACGACGACTTTACCGTGCTGGCCGAACTCACCGAAGGGGCGATCGCCACAATCACGGCCTCGCAGGTGACCATCGGCGCCCAGAATGACAACGGCTTCCGTATCATTGGCACGAAGGGCACGCTGGAATGGTCGATTACCGACCATCAAACTCTCAAGCGCTTCACCGGCGGGCAGCCGCTCATGCTCTATCGCCAGGGGGCGGAGTACGGCTACTTCCCGGGCTCGATCAAGCCGTATTTGCGGCTCCCGTCGGGTCATCCTGAGGGCTTTCACGAAGCGCTCGGCAACCTGCACAGAACTCTGGAATGGACGATCCGCGCCCGGATGGGGGAAACCGCCCCCGCGCCGTTTGAACATCCAGGAATCGACGCCGGCGCGGCGGGGATGGCGTTTATTGAGGCCGCCGTGGCCAGCTCGGCACGCGAGGGCGCGTGGACCGCGGTGCCCGCGATCTAAGCTCATCCGCGAGCCAGGGAGTCCGGTTTCCACCCGCGCCCAATCGGCCGCCCAGGAGCTTTGCCCATGAAGGATTCCCTGGTTCGCTTCAGCGTGGCGATCGGCGGCGAATTGCTCCGGCGATTCGACCGCTATCGCGCACTTCACAGCCACCCCAACCGCAGCGCCGCGGTGCGCGCCCTGATGCGCGACGCCCTCATTGAGGAAGCCGTCACCCATGATGAAAACGAGGCCATGGGCGTGCTCACGCTCATCTACGACCACCACGTCTCGCAGGTCGCCAAACGGTTGACTGACCTTCAGCACGAGCACCTGGAGCGCGTGGTCACAACAACGCACGTGCATCTGGATCACGAGCGCTGTCTGGAAGTGATCCTGCTGCGCGGGCCGGCGGGGCTGGTGCGTTCCCTGGCCGATGACCTGATTGGAACGCGGGGCGTGGAAACCGGCCGGCTCGTACTGGCCTCGGCCAAGGCGCTTCCAGGTTCCGCGTCTCAAGAGCACGCGCATCCCCATAAGCACACGAGGGGGCGGCACGTTCACCCGCATCGACATGATTAGCCTGGGCTAGGCCGGCTCGCCGGCCTCGAGCATCCAGAGCGCGATCGGGCGGGCCCGGTCGAATGGGGGGTCGGTGCGCGATGATTCAAGCGCGGCGGCGATGCAGAGCGTCTGGTCGGGTTCGGGCGCTTCCACCAGGCGAGGCAGATGGCATGCCGTGGGAGTGGTGACGTCAACGCGCACGGCCGGGGAATCCGCGCGGGTGCGTGCCAGATGAATCGTCGTGTCGCCGTCGATTCCCTGGCAAGTGAGTGTGACGGCGACGATCCGGGGAGCGGCCAGGGCAAGATCGGGATTCGTGCGCCAGAGCACCGCTGCACTCACGACGCCGTGGCCCGCGTGAAAGCTGGCATCGAGCCTGCATTCCGAGCTCGAGCGTTCGACGGCGGGCTTGCCGAACGGGTTCCAGCCGAGCTGGCCTGCCAGCCATGCCGCGAGCCACACGCCCGCGCGGGGCGGCCGGCTGGAGTCGGGTGATTCCACCTCGACATCCACGCGCGCGATGCGGCCAAGCGCGTCCTTCAAGCACGAAGGATCAAAGAGCTGGGCGAGCAAGGTACGCCAGCTTGTGGCCGTGAACCAGACGGCGTCGCGGCTGTAAGGGTGGATCGCGCGGTCGAGCGCGGTGGCAATCGCACGCGCGGGTGCGGGGTCGGGCAGATCGACGATGATGCGCGTGGCTTCGTGCGCGAGCTGGTGGAAGAGTTCAACGCGGCCCGAGGGATCGCTCGTCCACCAGAGGATAAGCGGCAGGTCGGATTCCAGAAGCGGGCGTACCGCGCCTGGGAGCAGGCCGGCTGCTTCCGCGCCGGTGCGCAAGTTGATCTGCTCGGAGCACACCTGGGGCAGCCCCGGCGCGGGTAGATGACAGAGAGCTGAGACATCGGCCTCAATGCGCCTGGGGGCGGATGCCCCAGGGCGCAGCACGATCGCACGGCAAGGATGGCGCGCCATCACCGTCTCAAGTACACCGGAGACCCTGCGCGGGTCCTCAAGCACCTCGACAAGCAGGTTCGCGAGGACCACCCGCGTGACATTCGACTCGTCCGCGTCGCCGCCCGCCTCAACCGCGGCTGGGCCCCACAGACGCAGGAGCTCGGCCTCGATGTCGCCAAGCGCAACGGATACACCGGTGCCGTCCAGGAACGGGCTCGATTGTTGAGCGGTCATGGAACGCTCCCTGCCATTGGATTCAGCGATTGAGTGCGGAGTGGGGGTTCAGAGCCTGCGCCAGCGGCCAACGTCCTCGATCAGGCGATCGGCCGAGGCCGGGCCGTAGGAGCCGGCGGGATAGAGGTCAGGCAAGGGCGCGCCCGGCTGCGCCCAGGCCTCGTGAATTTGCGACACGAACCGCCAGGCGCTTTCAACCTCGTCGGTGCGCGTGAAGAGCGTGGGATCGCCGAGCATCACATCGAGCAGGAGCCGCTCGTAGGCTTCGGGGCTGGGCGTGGCAAAGGCCGCGCCGTAGCGAAAGTCCATCCGCACCGCCTGGAGCCTTCTACGCGAGCCGGGCACCTTGGCCTCGAACCGCAGGCTTGCACCCTCGTCGGGCTGAATCCGCAGCACAAGCTCATTCGCGCCGCCAAGGCTGCCGTCCTCAGGCTCGAAAAGCGCGGTCGGGGGCTTGTCGAACTGGATGGCGATCTCCGTCGCGCGTTTGGGCAGCCGCTTACCGGTCCGAAGCAAGAACGGCACGCCCGCCCACCGCCAGTTGTTGAGCTCGAGCCGGATCGCCACATAGGTCTCGGTGGTCGAGTCAGACGCGACGCCTTTTTCCTGGTGGTAGCCAACAACCTCCTCGCCTTGCATCGAGCCGTTTGTGTACTGGGCGCGAACCACGTTGCGATAGACGTCGCCGGCCGACCAGCGCGGGAGCGATTCGAGCACCTTCACCTTCTCATTGCGCACGGCGTCAGCCGAGAGATCGGCCGGCGGCTCCATCGCCACCAGCGAAAGGAGCTGCATCATGTGGTTTTGCACCATGTCCCGAAGCGCGCCCGACGTGTCGTAGTAACCGCCGCGGCCGCCAGGCATGCCGACCTCCTCCGCGACGACTAGTTGAACCGACCGAACGTGGCGCCGATTCCAGATCGGCTCGAAGATGCTATTCCCGAAACGCAGGGCCAGGATGTTCTGGACCGTTTCCTTGCCCAGGTAGTGATCGATGCGATAGACCTGGTTTTCATCGAGAACCTGGGAGACGTCGCGATTGAGCGCGTGGGCGGTGGCCAGGTCGTGGCCGAAGGGTTTCTCAATCACGACACGGCTGAACGGCGTCTCCTGGCGGCGAGGGTAGATGAGCCCGGCTTCGCCCAGGCGCGTGATGATGGGCGCGAAATACTCAGGCGAGACCGCGAGATAAAAAACGCGGTTGCCCGCGGTGCCGTGTGTCTGGTCGAGCCGATCGAGCGTTTTGCGCAGATTGTGATAGGACTCGATGTCGTCGAACTTTCCGGGAGCGAAGACGAGTCGGGGTGCGAATCGGGCCCAGACCTCGGCAAAATCGCGGCCGCCACGTTTGGCGAGCACGGGTTCGTAATCGGCGCGGAAGTCGTGATCGGTCCATTCACGGCGTGCGAAGCCGACGATGGCGAAGTCCGCGGGCAAGCGCCCAGCCCGCGCGTGCTCGAAGAGCGCGGGCATGAGCTTGCGGTGCGCCAGGTCGCCTGTGACGCCGAACAGCACGACCGCGCAGGGTGCGGCGGCCCGGGTGGTCGGGAGCGCCTCGAGGAGGGGATTCGACTCGGGATCGGCGGCAAGAGACATGAGAACGTCCTCGGATTCGGGGTCGGCGCCTTTGAGAACGCCTCTCGAACGGCGGGCCCAGGGTCGATCCACGATTTGAGCATGGCGAAGTATCATCGGCGGGGCGCTGCGGATCAAGAGGCCATGTCAAGCTCGTCGCGAGCTTTTTCCGGCCGTTCGTTTTTTTTTGGCGCGGCCCGGGATCGTGCGTTATAGTCTCCCTAACGCCAGGCCGGGCCATCTTGATGCCCGGTGACTCTCCTCGCGTGAGCGTGGAGCGGGTTGAACTTGATTTTGGACCTTGCCGCACAACAGCGGCCGCGATCGTGTCAAGGAGATCGGCGGAGATTCGTCCGAGTTTTCGTCCGCTCCTGGTACAACCGACGGTCGTCAGTCCGTTCGTCACGCCCCCGATCCCGGGCCGTCCGGCTCACTCCGAGGTCATGGCCGCAAGGCTGCCTCGCGATCCGGCCGGTCCGGGAGAGTCGCTCGCAGCCGCGATGGTCAAGGATGGGCCTTTCCCGCGGTCGAGCCAAACTATCCGCGAAGGATCGAAGTGGCTGGACTCGGAAGTAGCATAGAGCGCAGCGAGACCCAGGCCGCAAACATCACCCCTGCGCGGCAGCTCCGCCGCGGCTGGTTGATCCTGGGAATGGCTGCCGCCCCTGTCCTGCTCGCCATCTGGTATGCGCAGGCATTCTCAACCCAGGACGGGCCCGCGCACCTTTATAACGCCCAGATCCTGGCGGCGGTCCTTGGCGGTTCATCACCCCTCGCCGAGACCTTCGAGGTCCACTGGGACCCCATCCCCAACTGGACCGGACATGCCACCCTGGCTCTCCTGGTCTCGGTTTTCCCCGCCTGGTTCGCCGACCGGGTCATGACAACCGTCACCTTCGCCGGCTTCGCCGCCAGCGTGTTCTGGCTCAGAACACGCACCGCAGGCGCGCGCGGACTCCCCTTCACGGCTGTTGCCTCCGTCCTGCTCGCCATCAACTTCACCTGGATCATGGGCTTCACAAGCTTCGTGCTAGGCGCCTGTCTCTTCCCCATCACGCTCGGATACTGGTGGACTTACCGAGATGCGCTCTCGCCCCTCCGCATCGCGATTCTGGCGCTCTTGCTCGTCGCTGGCTATTTCTGCCACCTCGTGAGTCTCGGCATCACGCTGTTCGGCCTGGGGATTCTCGCGCTCTTCGCCCCCGCATCCAGCGGTGAACCCGCCTCGGCACGAATGCGTTTCTCACGCCTGATTCGAACCGGCGTTGCGATGCCGCCGGTCCTGGCTCTCGGAATTGTCTATCTCAGAATCTCCCGTAGCGGCGGGGCGATGCACCCGGAATGGGAGCATCTCAAGACCCCCTGGTCACCCACGGGCTGGGCCGAGCGGCTCTCCGCGATCGATCCGATCACCATCGCCATCAAGGACGGCCTCCCGTTCACGGACCACGTCTCGAAGCTCTACGCGCTCTTCGCGCCCGCGGTCTGGCTCAGCATTGCCCTCGCTTGCTGGTGGTACGGGCGCATGCACGCGCCAAAAGCGCCAGGACGCGAGGGATGGGCCGCGCTCGCAGGCTTCCTGTTTCTCCTGGGGTTGATCTTGCCAGACTCCCTCGGCGCCGCACACGGCCAGTATTTGCCCCACCGCGTGCTCCTGCTCGGCCTCGTCGCGCTTGTGCCCATTCTCGATCTTGACACCGGCAAGGCAGGCAAGGCCGCCGCCGGCGCCCTGGTTTTCGCTCTCCTCGTGCAGTCTGCTCTGGTTTGGGACTACGCCCTGTACTGCGATCAGACAACCTCCTGGTTTATTCAGGCACGGAGCGATGTCGGGGAGGGTCAGCGCGTGGCGACGCTCCTCGTGCGCACGCGATCACGGTTCCGCGCCAACCCGATCTTGCACGCCGATAGCTGGGTGGGAGTCGACGCCGGGAACATCATCTGGAGCGACTACGAAACCTCGCACTATTACTTCCCCGTCCAGTTCAAGAAATCCATCAAGAGGCCCTTGCCCGGCGACCTGGAACGCATCTCGATCATGGAAGGCGAGTCCGAGGCCGGCGATCGCGCTGAGAAATGGCGGGCGCTTCTGGAGAAACACGTGGACGAAATCGACGTGCTCCTGGTCTGGAAGTCAGATCGAGGGCTCGAGTCGATCGCTGAGAAATGGTTCAAGCCTGGCCGAGCCCGGGGCGATCTCAAGATCCTTTTCCGCGAGTCTGATTAAGACGCGCGTTGATGCGTCCCGGGAATCGGCGCGGCACTCGCAAGAACGTGATTATTTCTTATCCCGGGTGAGCTGGAAGAGGTAGCACTGGTCCTCGACCTGCTCGAAATCCTTGGGGCGATCGAGCCCGGGCATGGCCACGCAGATCGTCAGCTTGTCGCCTTCGAGCTTGTAGATCGCCTTCGAAACCTTGCCCTTCGCTTCTTCCGGTCCGTCCTCGATCTTCAGATCGAGCGTGGGATGGGGCTTGGCCGCAGGATCGATCACGAGTTTTGACGTGTAGTCCATCCCGGCGACCATGGTCTTGACGGTCTCGCCGTCGAACGACCACTTCGACTCAATGCCTTCTTCGCCTGAGCCCCAGTCCCCCTGGAACGACTTGATGACATCCGCCCTGGACTTTTCGTCCACCGGGACTGCACCAGCCTGAAACGCCGACGCCCCCACGGCCACCAGCGCCGCCAGGAGAACGCCAAGCCCCGAATCCAATCGCAACCATCTCCGACTTGACCAGCTCGCCATCGCGCACCACTCCCTTAATTTGTGAACGTTCGATGTGAAGCCGGCTCGTGCGGGCTCGTTGCCGCATGCGCCCGATCCCGAGCGGCCGGTTCCGGATTATGTCGATCCGCTTCTGGAAACGCAATCGGCCCAGATTCGCACGCGTCATGCGCCCTGGTCGGGCACGCGATCCTCGCCCGCGGTTCGCCCCGCGCGGGTGCTTGGCTTCCGGCGCACAAAAAGCAACACGGCGAGGATCACCGCGATGACACGGAATATCCAGTCTGCCGTGGACATTCCGTCGAGGAACGCGATGAGCGCGAGAAAGAGTCTCAGGATCAGGCCCGCGATCAGCAGACCGCGGTAGCTGCCCGGCTGGGACTCGTTCACGGGAGCAGAACGCGTTGCGGAATCGCCGATGTGGTCTGGCGAGGGCTCGGGTCCACGGCCGGTCTCGGACGCGTCGCCGTGATCACGGTCCGTGTCGAATTCCAGCGGTTCAGGAGGCAGTGAAGCAACGCCGCAGCGCGGGCAGCGGACCCAGCCCCGCCATTGCATCCAATCGAAGCGCAAGGGCGCGCGGCAGGTCGTGCACGGATACGCGACAACGCGTGATCTCACAGCGCATGTCTCACGGCTGGGACGAATTCATCGCGGCCAGGAAAGATGCGTATCGTACGCACGGGCGTTCGCGGCGGTCCAGCCTCGCGTGGCAAGGTTTGGGACGACTCCGAGATACACCGGAGCCTGCGTCTTCCGATCCCGCGGCTGGCGGCGTACCATGAGCATCGGTCGTCGAGCTCCATCCCGCTGGCGAGGCAAGCCGAACAACGCATGAGTACCACGCCCCACGCTGCCGTGTCTCCCTCCGAACCGCTGCTCGTGATGCGCGCGATTGGCAAGAGCTTTGGCGGAGCCCGGGCGCTCGACGGCGTTTCAATCGAGGTCCACGCCGGCGAGGTCCACGCCTTGTGCGGGGAGAACGGAGCGGGCAAAAGCACGCTCATGAAAATTCTGGCCGGCGCGATTGTCGACTACGAAGGCGAAATCGTGCTCCGGGGTGCGCCCGAGCGCTTCTCAGGCACACGCGAAGCCGAGGACGCCGGGGTCCGGATCATCCACCAGGAGCTCAACCTGGTGCCCGAGCTCACGGCCGCGGCCAATATCTTTCTCGGCCGGGAACAGGTGAAAGGGGGCTGGTTCGGCTGGCTCGACGATCGCGGCATGGAAGCACGCGCACGCACGCTCTTTGAACGCCTGGGGGCATCCATCTCGCCCCGTGCCAGGGTCTGCGACCTGCGGATCGGCGACCAGCAGATGGTCGAAATCGCCAAGGCAATCGCCTTTGACGCAGCCGTGGTGATCATGGACGAGCCAACCTCCGCCCTTTCCGACGCCGAGGTCGACCGGCTCTTTCGCGTCATCGGCGATCTCAAGCGCTCGGGCGCGGCGGTGCTCTATATCAGCCACAAAATGAACGAGGTCTTCACGCTGTCGGATCGCGTGACCGTGCTCCGCGATGGGCGTTTTGTAACGAGCACGACCCGGTCAGAGACCACGCCCGATGCAATCGTCCGCGCCATGGTCGGGCGCCAGATCGCGGAGTTCCACCACGACCCCACCCAAACCTACGGCCCGGATTTGCTCGAGGTCGAGGGCCTGTCGCTCGCAAGTCCGGCCGGCAGCGGCCGCCCCGCGCTTCAGGATCTCTGCTTCCGCGTCCGCTCGGGCGAGGTACTCGGAGTCGCGGGTTTGCTTGGCTCCGGGCGTACCGAGCTCCTCGAAGCGCTCTTCGGCGCATCCCTCGAAGCCCCACGAGGGGCGATCAAACTCGAAGGACAGCCCGCCCACTTCCGCCACCCCGCCGAAGCCGCCAGGGCCGGGCTCGCGCTCGTCACCGAGGACCGAAAATCACTCGGCCTGTTCGCGGAAATGACCGTCGCCGAGAACATCACGCTGACCCGGCTCGCCCGGCTCACGATCGGGCCGTTCGTGAATCCCAAAAGCGAGCGCAGCGCGGTCGATCGCTCGATCGCGGACCTCGCAATCAAAACCGCCGGCAGAAAAGCCTTGATTACAAGCCTCTCCGGTGGCAACCAGCAGAAATGCATCCTGGCCCGCTGGCTGCTCACCGAGCCCCGGCTGCTCTTGCTGGACGAGCCCACACGGGGTGTTGATGTTGGCGCCAAGGCCGAGATCTACGAGCTCATTCGCAAGCTGGCGCGCGAAGGACGCGCAGTCATCATGACCTCGAGCGAGCTGCCGGAGCTGCTGGCCGTGGCCGATCGCATCCTGGTACTCTGCGAAGGCCGAATCACGGCGGATATTCCCCGCGCCCTTGCCACGGAGGAACTGGTCATGACCGCGGCGGTAAAATTCCTGGATCGAGGTACGGGCGAATCGAGTCTTCCCTCGCTCACCCGGCAAGTCGAGCAGAAAGGATGACTTGAATGAAATTCCTCTGCGCATCGTTCGTGGTTGCGGTCACGCTCGGCACCTCGGCCTGGGCGCTCGAGCCGCTCAGGTTCAAACGGCAGCAAATCGACAACCGCGTCGGTGAAGTCTGCTACGCCCTCACGGTCGCCGATGTGGACGGCGACGGCAGGCGAGACATCGTCGCCCTCTCCGAAGACGCGCTTGTCTGGTACCACAATCCCAACTGGATCAGGCAAGACATCATTCGCGGCCTCACTGTGCGTGATAACGTTTGCGTGCAGGCAAACGATCTCGACGGCGACCGCCGCACCGATTTTGTCGTGGGAGCTGGCTGGCGGCCGGCGGATACCACAAAGCCCAGCACGCTCCAGTGGGTGGCACGCGACTCCTCCGGTGCGTGGAAGGTAACGCCCATCCCTTGCGAAGAACCAACCTTGCACAGGATTCGCTTTGGCGACGTCAAGGGAACCGGCCGCGATCAGCTCGTCGTGGCGCCGCTGCAAGGGCGCGGAACCAGGGGGCCCAACTGGGGCGAAGGCGCCGGCACCAGAATCCTCGTGTACGACATTCCCCGCAATCCCGCCCAGGATACCTGGAGCCACGAGGTCGTTTGCGACAGCTTGCACACCGTTCATAATCTCCAGCTTGTGAATCTGGACAGCGATCCGCAGAAGGAGATTCTGGCGGCCGCGTGGGAAGGTGTGTTCATTCTCGATCGCGGTGAAGACGGACACTGGACGCGCGAACGCATCGGTAAAGGGGCCGAAGACGCCACCCCCTTCAAGGGAGCAAGTGAAATCAAGCTCGGCCGGATGCGCGACGGGCATCCCTTCATTGCCACCATCGAGCCCTGGCATGGACAGAACGTGGTGGTCTACCACCCGCCTGCTTCACGGGGACCGCAAACCCTCCGGAATCGTGGCCCATGGGTTCGCAAGGTCATCGCACAGCCCCTTAAATGGGGGCATGCCGTGTGGTGTGCGGATCTCGACGCGGATGGCGATGAGGAGATCGTGATCGGCCAGCGCGACCCGAACCCAATCGACGCCCCAGGCCCGCGCGGACCCGGGATTTTCGTGTTCGACCCAGTCCCCGCGCCGCAGCCCAACTTCAAGCGAATTACGATCGACGACGGCGGAGTCGCCTGCGAGGACGCCCTCGCCGTCGATCTCGATGGCGACCGGCTCCCAGAAATCATCGCCGGCGGCCGGGCCTCGCATAACGTTGTGATTTACTGGAACCAAACCAGCAAAGCGGAGGTCAAAAAGTAATGCACAGGTCGAATCTCAGCCGCCGCGCAATGGGGCTTGCCGCAGGTACGGCGTTGGCATTGCTCACCGCCGCACTCGTTCCCGCCGGGCCGGCGCAGGAAGCCCAGACCAGGCCCGGCGCTGACCCCAAGATCAACGCCCAGTTCAAAAAGGCCAATGTCAAATCCTTCCTTACCCGTTTCGAGTCGGACGAACGCGAGACATACGCCCATCGCAAGGAAGTCGTGAAGGCGCTCGGGCTCAAAAAGGGAAACCGGGTCGCCGACGTGGGCGCGGGGACCGGTTTCTACACCCGGCTGTTCGCCGAGGCGGTCGGCCCCGAAGGCAAGGTCCTCGCCGTGGATGTATCCAGCGAATTCCTTGAACATATCAAGGCAACCGCCAGGGCGCAGGGACTCTCGCAAATCAGCGTGATCCGCGGCGGACAGGATTCCACAAACCTGCCGCACAATTCACTCGACCTGGTCTTCCTCAGCGATGTCTATCACCACTTCGAGAAGCCAGACCTGATCCTGGGCTCGATCCATCGCGCCCTTGTGCCAGGCGGACGGCTCGTGGTGATCGATTTCGACCGCGTCGAAGGGAAAAGCCCTGAGTTCGTCCTCAAGCACGTGCGGGCGAGCCAGAAGGTCTTCAAGAGCGAGATCGAATCCGCCGGCTTCAAGGCCATGGACGTCGACAACCCGCCGAAGTTCAAGCAAAACTTCTTCTTGATGTTCCGCAGGCTGGATGAGAAGCCCCAGCCCGCAAAACGCTCGAAATAGTGGCTTGCGCGGCAGCAATCAACCGCCACCCTCGGTCTCATTCGTCGGCCAGGGCAGAATCACCTGGCCGGCGAGTTCCGATCGCGGAAGTGCTTCCAGGTTTCCACAAACGCCTGCGTCTCGGCATCACGCCAGGACAGGCCGCGATCCTGCAGCGCATTGGCACGCTGGCCCCAACGCTCACGGTATTCAACCGGCCAGTCGGCAACAACTTCACGATATGCCAGCGGATGACTGGCAAACGTCCGAGAATCCGCTTTCTGGCCGCGCGAACGGGACGCTGGGGATGCACCCCTCCCCGGATTCCGCGAGGCGACCGAAGTCTCGTCCTCGTCGCCAAACTGAATCGAGAGCCTTCCTTGGACACACCGATCAAGAGGCCAACCACGACCTCTCTTCAGGGTCCGCGAGTCGCTCACCGCTACACTCCCCCGGCCGCAGGTCACCTCTTCTTGAAAAAATCCGTTCGCCGACTCTCCTGATCTCCCTATACGTTATTGTTCGAGCGCCGAGAACGATTTTTCCAGACTCAAGATCGAATTTCACCGAATCCACTTACAGATTGCCTGAAAACCGCGTGTTTTCCACCCTTCCAACTCACTCCCCTCGCCGGAAAACCTCGAAATGGACGTAGCAGAAACCGAATGTCCGCAAGGTGGCCAGAACATGCCAGCCGAGTTCGGCCTGGGCACGGCAACGTTTCTGGTTGTCGCAAGCATGGTCGGCGTGGGTGTTCTGACCACATCGGGATATACCGTCGCGCTGGTCGGCAGTAACCAGTGGATGCTCGCGCTCTGGGTTCTCGGCGCGGTCGTCGCGATCTGTGGCGCTTTGACGCTCGCTGAACTCTCGGCGATGATCCCCAAAACCGGCGGCGATTACGTCTTCCTTTATGAAGCCTATGGCCCCTTGCCCGCGTTTCTTTCGGGCTGGGTGTCGTTTCTGATCGGATTCTCAGGACCGAGCGCAGCCGCCGCGTTCGGTTCCGCCAAGTATTTCCTGACGCCATTCCTCGCGGCAAATTCCGATGCGGTTCTGATTCAGCGGCTCATGGCCTCCGGACTCATCGTTTTGTTCTCACTCATTCATGTCACCGGGCGTTCCAATTCCGCCAGAGTGCAGGGGGTGATCACAATCCTGAAGCTTGGAATCCTGGTCGTTTTTGGCCTGGCCGGGCTTTTTGCCGGCAGCAGCCATTACCCCAACTTGCTCGATCGCACGCCCGTCACGGGCGCGATGCTGACAACGATGATGGGGTCGATGGTTTACATCTCGTACGCGTACATTGGCTGGAATGCGGCCTCTTACCTGGCGGGAGAGATCAAGCATCCGGAGCGCATGCTCCCCCGCGCGATCGTGCTTGGCGTCGCGGTGGTCGCTGCGCTTTACCTGCTCCTCAACGTGGTCTACGGGCTCGCGCTCTCGGCCGCGGACGTGAAGGCGATCATCGCCGATCCAGCAAACAAGGACGGGCTCGACGCCGTCGCCCCGATCGCCGAGCTGGCGGCCCGGAGATTGTTCAGCGGCACGATCTCAAGCGCCTTCAGCGTGGTTGTGGGAGCGCTTTTGCTTTCCACCTTGAGCGCTTATGTGCTCATTGGTCCCCGGGTCGTGTACGCGATGGCGGTTGCGGGGCAGTTCCCGGCGATTGCCGCCCGCTTAACGCGCAAGGCTGGCACTCCGGCGATCGCCACGCTGCTGCAATCGAGCGTTGCGATCGTCATTCTGTGGACGGGCACGTTCGAAAACATCGTCGTCTACGCCAGTGTGGGCCTGTCTCTGTTTTCGATGCTGGCGATCAGCTCCATCTACGTCCTCAGGATCAAGCGCCCGGATGCGTCCCGCCCGTTCCGTTGCCCGGGTTATCCTGTCACCCCGGCGATCTTCCTGGTCGTGACCGCACTCCTCACCTGGGCCGCGTTTCAGGAGCGGCAGCGGGTCTCGCTTTATTCGCTGGCCAGCATTCTCCTGGGCGTACCTGTCTATTACCTGGTCAAGTTCGGCCGGCGCCTCGCCGCTCGATAGGGTGCACGTAAGCGCCTGTGTCCCAATCCAGGCGCTGCGCCCGCCCCCGCAACCTCCGCGCGACCCCGCGCATTACGACCGCGAAGCGTCCGCTCGTGTGCCCTACCACGGACGCGTGTGCCGCCGATGGACGCGGCGTTGATCCGGCTTGTCTGGCAGCGGGCGGAAGGGTTTCCAGGCCAGAACTAGACACCGTTTTCCATTGGCCAGGCCGATTCTCCGCAGGCCAGGCCGAGCGCTCAACGATTCCTCGCGAGTTCAATCGCGCGCGGATCATGATCAGGCGACGTGGCTCCTGGACGGGGGACCAGAACCACGGACCAGAACCAGACCCTCGTTTTCCGAGTCGGAGTCAGGACATACGTTGTCGCAAGGTATAAGTCTTTCGCATGTCCTTATATGCTGAAAGACAGTGAGAGGGAAATTTCGACGGGCTACTAGCGCTAGTACCTCCTCGAAGGCTGATTGATTCTGCTCGGCGACCTGGTCCAATGGGAGTTCCAACCGACCTCAAACTCCTGGGTTCCGATCTCAAACCACACTGCCTCGGAACTCTTCCGGCAGCGCTCTTCGAAGCCAAATAGGCCCTGGCCCAAAAGAATACGGTACGAGCGACTGTCACCCGTTTGAATCAAGATCGTTCGGTCGTGCTCTTCGAGCATACCGTCTGGGATAAGGACACTAAGATTGAGCCGTCGGTGACGACTCTCCAGAGAGCGACACTCCTGGTCTTGAGTCCGAGGATCGTGGAACTCGTCGAACCTTGCTGCTCTACCTGTCTTAACTCGTACTTCGACGCGGTCGGATGGGACGATTCGACGCAAGAATCGGTCCAGCATGTCTCGCTTCTCGGCTCCGCTCAAGAAATGCGGGTCGATGAGCATCAGGCGATGAATGGGTCGAGACAGAACCGGCCCGAGGTAGCGCTCGTCCCATGGGTCCTGTCGAATCCTTGGGTGCAGCAGGAAATGATGAAACTCCTTCAATTCTGGAAGACGTAACGGGCCTCTTTCGGATGTCGCTCCCAACGATTGCAAAGCGATGTCCACGCGGCCGAGTCTGCTTCTCTGGACGTTGTCGATCAGGGGCGAGAGGGGGTTCGACCAGGGCCAGCGCCAGACCATTCCTTCCCGCGGATCGTGGAGGTCGATCTGAAGACTCGCGTACTCGGGTGCGGATTCCCCGTAGAGCTGAAGGTTGACTCCTAGTTGCTGCAGCTCGGCGAGACGATGATAGGCCACAGTTGCCCCCGGGTCTCTGCCGGGTTCAGGGGACGAACCGATGAAGAGATTGAGCTTACGAGAACCGCAAGGACGGGAAGCGACCTCCTTCAGGATGTCGAACCAGTCTTTGTTCAGGCCCAGAATTGTGCCGGATTCGATGGAGTGAACGGTTAGGCTCACGACACCAGTGGCTTCGTGAAGCGAGTCGACGATCTCGCGACAGGGCGAACGGCTTGGCTGACGCCAGGGGGCTGGGTCACCTCGATCGAGTTCGTCTACTAGCCGGTCGAGGTAATTGAGAGCACCGCCGCGGGACAACTGATCGTGGGCGAATTGGTTTTGGTAATCGCACAGGCATCCATAGCAACCCGTTACCTGCGGGTCGCAATCGCACGAGGCCAACCGGTCCCGAGCATGGCGTACGACCGCGGGGAGGTTGTGGAGGATCTGGCGACAGTGCCCGGCGCCTCCCGGAACGGCGTCGTAGAGAACGATCGCGTGCCTTTTTTCCCTCTCGAGCGGGACGGTCGTCGCCTCGAGGTCATTTCTCTCGATGTTCAATTCGGCGGTGGCGGCGTTCGTAAGCGCGTAAGCGAGACTGAGCCAGAAGCCCGCGGAAGCTGCTTGCTCTTCAGGCACGCCGAGGAACTCCAACCAGACTACGTCAGTTTCGTAGCGATGGCCCAAGGCGACGGGTTCACCTCTGGTGAAGGGACCAATGCCAATGGGGCCCGTGCATGCGGCTCCGAAACGGTGGTATGGAGCAGGGTGCCCTTTCTTCGGTATCCGGCCCCTGAAGTCAGCCCGCCCGCAACGGTTGCAGACCTTGAACCCGTCACGAAGCGAAACCCCGTCCTTAGTTGTGCTGAAAACGCCCAGATTGAGCACGAGGAGGCTCCGCCCGCTCGCGTAACGCCCCTCTACGAAGAGTTCCTCATGTACTGCGGGGAACGTTTCAACGGGAGGGCGTCCATCTGCGGGAGCCTCCCTGTCAGGCAGTGTGGGGCGACCACCGATGAAGAAGGCGCGAACCGTTGGGATTCGCCAGGGTCTTTGCCCTCGGGGGATTCCGGCCTTGGCGTTGATGTCCGTCACGAAGCCCCATCTGGGCTCGATCCATTGTCGTGGACTTCTATGACTCGCTGGAACCATCTCACCGCAGTATCGACATTCGGGGTCGCATTGGGGGAGACTCGACCTATCGGACATCAATTCGAGCCCATTGCACTTCGGACAGATGCGAAACCAGTTGAACCAATCGAATTCCTGCACCGGGAATTTCCTAAGCCCAATCGAGCCATAGATGCGTTTGCCGGCAACGATCTCAGCCCCGGGAGCGTATTCGCTGAGTGCGATCTTCATATCGCGGTCGAACTTGAGCATGGTCGGTGTGTTCGCCCTCCGACTCTCGCGCATTTCCTCAGCAAGGACGTGCAACTTCCCAACGTTGACGGGGAATGCGAAGCTCGGCAAGACGCCGCGGGACATCAAGAACGAGATCAGAAACTCGTCCCTCTGCTGCCGCTCTAGAATCTCGAAGGACCTAACTGCTCTATGCGCTTGGTCTTCCTCCTTGGCCAATTGTTGCCGAGACAGGATGTCCCCAGTCCTTCGTGCCTCAGCCGCCTTCTCGCGCCAATCGGCCTCTCGGACCCTATGCTCCTCTATACCTTCGTGAAAGCTCTTCAAGAGGCCGAGCGAATCCTCGGCGGCCCTTGCCAAGGGATTCGACTCGGTCGAGGCCGAATCAGCCATACGATGGCAATGGCGGGCAGCGTCTTCAGCCGTGAGACTGAAAGCGTGCCCGAGCCGCTCGAGGCATCGCAGGCGGTTGGCTTCGTCGGCAAGCCATGTCCGGAGATATTCGTACGGCGTCGTATTCGTGCCGTCGAGACGGTCGTCGAAGAAAGCCCCGACGTTTCCGGCCATTCGAAATGCGTCGGACCTTCCGCCCACGGACTGAGCGTCTAACCACCCCCAGTATTCCGTCAGGATTTCTGCATTGCAGTGCCTCTGGAGGATCTTCTGGTTGGCGAGGTCGATCTGGGGCGGACGGATTCGTCCGGCGATGATGCCCTTTGGCGACTGGAAATGATGCCGGTCATGAGGACGGCGTTGGCAGAAGGTCAGGACGAACGCGACGGTATCCGCTCGGCGGCCGGCCCGACCCGCCCGCTGAACGTAATTCACTGTGCTCGGCGGGACGTTTCGGAGCACGATCGCTTGGAGGGATCCGATGTCTACGCCCATCTCGTACGTCGTGGAGCATGAGAGGGTGTTGACCTGTCCACATTGGAAGGCTTCCTGGACCTCCTGGCCAAACTCGGGCGAGAGCTGTGCTGTATGTTCCTCGCATCGGAGTTCCCGTCGCGGACCTTTTACATAGCTCTGCACGAACATGTGACCATCTGGAGATTGTTCCGGACGGTCCTGTTCTGGGACGTCCTTGAGAGAACCGTGACACCCTCGTTCCGGACAAACTCCATCGAGATAGCTTGCGGCATAGGATCCGCAGATGTCGCACTTCCAGAGCTGCTTTGCGCGGAAGACACGGACTGCCTCATGGCGGAGTGCCAGGGCTCTGACACCCTGCTCCGTAACGGCATGGACCCACGGAGTGAGATGCTCCTCCATGATTGAGAAAATCGCACTACCCATCGCTCGAATCACTTCCGGAGACGGATCGTGGCCACCACTACGCCGTTTCGCCCAACGTCGGAAGAACTCAACGTAAATCGTGTCCTGATTGTTTGCGTTGAGCAGACCGTGGAAGTGGTCATCGTGCTCTGGAGTTTTCTCGCGGACCAGGTATGGTTGGGTCGGGCCGCCGAATCCCGGGCGGTCGACACCTGAAGGCGCCGTTACGAGAAACCGTCGGCGCATGTGGCGAAAGACGCGGTCGATCAAGTCCTTGAGATCGCCGATGGTTAACGGTGGGCCAGGCCACTGGAATTCGGCCTCTAGAGAGGTCTCACGCGGTTGGCCCAAAACACGGATGTCCCCCCAAGGCACACCGACTTGGAGCAGCCCCAGTGCTTCGAGCGCGAGTGGCTGAGAACCGCTGACTTCGTCAAGGAGCCAGGAGAGAATTCGGTTTCTCCTGGCCTGATTCTCTCGGAGATACGACTCGCGGAAAGGTCCCCCAGTTCCGATATCCGCCAGGTCTCGATCCTCAAGGAAAGGGATATGAAGTGACTTAGCTCCGATTTCGCTGACCGTGAGAGACGCCCAGTCACCGAGAGATAGCACCCCAGGGTTGTTGCGGAAAGCATCGAATGCAACCTTGCGAATCAAATAGGTACTGGTGTGATCTTGGAGATACGACGCCATGAACGCTGCATTTTGCCGGCTGTCGCTGAAGATCAGGAGTTTGCGGGCCTCTCCGACGATTGGGTCATTATTAGCTCCGCACCGGTGTCCATAGTTCTCCTGCAGAGTGGCAAGTTGGTCCGGACGGAGGCCCGGGAGTTGCTCGTAGAGAGCCTCGGTCAGCACACTGACCGGGGCATCCTGGCCGGTCATCATCCGCGACGCCACGGATGGGAAGTGATGGTCACGACCGCAGTAAGGGCATGACTTAATGTCAGTGCAATTCTTACTGAGAGGGACCTGGTACAGAGTACGATAGAGCCCAGTTGAGCTTCTTCCGATATCTGGAACAATGCCTCCTGTTGTCAAGTCGAGGCGAGCGGGCGGAAGCGGATCGCCCTCGGACCGGTCGGGCCGGAAAGCCAGGAAGTGGACGGGACGTTCCCAGGCAGGAGGTTGGTCGAGGTTGCCTTCGGCCTTTCGGGAGGTTTCGGTCACGACAAGTGGATATCCGCAGCCGTTGCAGTGGGCGATCTCGAAAGCCAGTCGGCCTGAAGGAAGAAAACGGCGAACCGCCAGTTCTCGGATGGCGAGCTCGGGGAGGGACCAAGGTTTTCCGGGTGGCGCGACTTCGCCATCGGCGGCGAGGTCGACGAACAGACCCTCTAGTGCGCTGGCAAAGAGGTGGTAGCGGCAGGGTAGTAGCGATTGGTCTCCGGGGCGTCTCCTCGCGGCGTTGCAGCCAGCAACGAGATTCTCAAGCGCCGACAGCACCGCATTGGCGTCTGAACCGCCCCACTCGTCTGCCAGAATCTCTACCCTTTCCGGTTCGTCTTTGATGCGTGACCAAAGCCAGTGGAATCGTGGATGCCCTTTGAGGAGGTGGAACAGGAAAGCTCTTCGATCATTGCCCGCAATGGTTCGCGCCGCGTCGTAAACTTCCGGGATCGCAATTCCGGCAAAGCGTTGCCAGAAGGGCTCATCGGCTGGGAGGTCTAGCTGAGAGAAGACAGCCGGATCGAGGTGACACCAACTTTCGTCGGCTGTCCTGGATGAGTCAAGATCCCTGAACGTCCAGGGATCCCCCCAGGTCGCAGGGTCCTCTCGCTGCGCAAAGATGACTGACTCGTCGGTGATGGAGAGTCCGAAAAGCGCACCAGCAAACTGAGCCGTGGCTTGACGTTGCTCTGTAGGGGGCGTTTTCGGATCGACAAGCGTGGCGCTCGTCGCGATGCAGACCGGTTCACGTTCTGGAACACGCTTATTTCGCTTTCCCCGGCGGACAGCCGCACGAACCCTCTGCATCAGCCTGGCAAGCTCGATCGCCTGAGCGCCTCGGTAACTGTGGGCCTCGTCAAGGATTAAAAAGCGCCACGCAAATTCATCTACTTCATTGAAGAAAGGCGACTCCTGTGGTCTCAGAAGGGCTTGCTCGAGCATTGCGAAGTTCGTGATCAGGATGTCCGGCGGATTGTTGATTATCTCTGTCCGGGTCAAGATCTGGTTCGAGGGGGCATCCGGTTCCCTCTGTCGGGCGATTTGGGGATTGTCGCGGGTCTCGCTTGTGTAGCGTGCAAAGGTGATCGGGATCGGGGCATCCCCACGATCAGAACGATAGCCTACGAGCTGCCTAAGCCGCCGGATCTGGTCGTTGACGAGGGCGTTCATTGGGTAGACCAGCAGTACCCTAAGTCCGCGCCCCACAACTGACTGCCCCTCCCGGTTGCGCGTGGGATGACGAAGGACCCAATCGATTGCTGGAAGTAGGAAGCACTCTGTTTTCCCGCTGCCCGTGCCGCTCGCGACGACGGTATGCCGGTCGACGTCGTACCGATCAATCTCGCGACAGAGGCGGCGGATTGCCAGGACCTGGTGAGTATAGAGCTTACGGTCACCAGGAATGCGTTCACGCCTATCCCGACGGGTCGGCGTCGAAGTGCCACCGATTCGAAAAACCAAGCGTTGAGCCTGGGGACGATTGGTCACGCTCGGCGCAGCGGCCTCAGACGCCGCGAAAAGGTTTCGGAACCCTTCATGTAGAACCCCCATTTCAACGAGGCTCTCCAGAGTGTCGTCACTCGAGCTATAAGGCGCGGTCGCTTCCAGGAAGGGACCCGCCAGGAGCTGACCTGGCTCCGAAAGGATTCGCTCAAATTCACGCCCGAATTCGGAAAATGCTTGGCTCAACCCGAACATGGTCGACAGATAAGAAATATATCGATGACGTAGTGCGTTCGCGACGTCGATGGGATTCATGAATGATTCCCCGGCACGAGGCCTGGCAAAGGATGAACCTGATGAACTCACGTCAGCGAGGCTTTATGGCAAACTTTCCAGCGAAGCCGATCCCACCGTCATACAACGTCCTGATGAGGAGCTCGACCAGTGCGAGTGTGCGTACCATCAAACCCTCCTCACGTTCGAGCATGACCGCCAAGGCTCCAAGGTATTGAGACTTCTCGATTGAACGAAGCCCACCTGGTCCGAATAGCTTGTCGGTTCCCCGCCTCGCCGCGAGTCGATCGACCCACGAGATCCTCCAGGCGGTGTGTACAGTGTCATGGATAGGGCGGTCAGTCGCGATGCGGATTGATACTCCCTGCAAGAGCCTTTCGGCTACTTGCGGAGGTTCGAGGACGAACGAGTGGAGAGCAGCAGAAGCGGGTTCTCTCTTCAGGAATTCGTCGATTGGATCGGTGGGAAGGAGTTGTTGGGTCTCCTTGAGGGATGTTGTTTTCGGTGCCCAGTGAACCAAAAGGTCTCTGAGTCCGATCCGCTCGGCCAATCGGAGAGGATCGGTGTACGGGCAAAGGAGCGGAGTCGTCCCGGTACTCCAGGGGCGTGTAAACCGATTATTCCACCGAGCCTCAATGGTCCAGCCATTTTCTCCTGGGTCCCAGGTCAACTCGAACTTCCCCCCTCGCTTTGGATCCGTCCCGTCTATCTCCAGGAAATTGAGACCAAGCTCTTCGAGAAAATGGTCCTCGCCTTCTCCGGCCGGACGCTTGAAGTTCAGTTCGTGGTAACGATGGGGTTCGCGGTCTGGAACCGTGACCGCGCCGGATCGCCAGGGAAGGAAGAGCTCGGGGGAAGGGAGTTCCCAAATCTGATGAAAGTTCCGCACTCTCTTGGCCGCGCGTAAGCGGTCGTCGCGTGTGGGACCGTGGACGGTGCTTAAGTCAAAGTCCGAAGTTATACAAGTAACTTGGCTTGATGCTGTGCTTATCAGCGAGAGGTCGCGGTAATACTTCAAGGGGAGTGTGAGTGAATCCAGAAGACTCGGTCGGTACGGAAGGCATTCTGGCTGAGCCCAACCCGGATGAATTCCATTCCGTAGGAGCTGGCCAACGCCAGTTGCGTCATCCTTCTCTGTTACCGAGTACGCGCATTCGACCCAGCTCTCGAGCATGGTAGGCGAGTTTGCACGCTGGCGGATCTCCTCGGCATAGCGTCGGACCCATTCTTTATCGGCCACTCTTAGCAGAGGGGAAGTTGCCAGGGCCGAGGCGAATGCCAGGATTTGTCGGAGCGGAAGTGGTCCTCCCTGCTGAATTTCCTTGAGTCGAGCAGCAATGTCGATCTCCGCGCGAGGCTTGGGCGAGAGGAGGTCGACCTGAATGTCGAAGGCAAGGCGGCTCCAGAGTCGTGTGATCTCTCCCGACCGGCCATTGGGACGTTCGCAGAGCCATACCTTGGCCTTTCTCCGATCAAGACGGTCAATTGCCGGGACGTAAGTGGACGGCCCCAAGCTAAGCCCGGAGGAAGAATGTCGGCGAGCCAGTGCGACGGCAATGTTGTCTGATTGCGGTAGGGCTTCCCAGGTTCCGACCCATTCCCCTGGTTCTCTCAACTCCGCTTCCGTGAGTTGGACGACTTTCGGCGATTCGGTAAGCGAAAGCGGGTCCCAGGCGAGCAGTACGGTTCCGCCTGGGGGTGTAGGCTGCCAGCTTGCAATAACGGCCGTCTCGTCGAACTCAACTTCGAATCGTTCGAGAATCGGACGACGAGTGGTGAGGACCGCGTCATGGTCGGTGTCATGGTGAGTTAGTCGGATCAGTCCCGAGTAAGCATTCAGGCTACGCATGGCCCTGAGGCCCGCGATGCCCGGCTTAAGGATTGCAATCTCGCCATTGATTCTAAGGTCCGAACCCTCCGGGATGTGGATCTCGAGTTGGGCGGCCTCGTGAGTGACGCGAGCCTCATCGACTACAATCAGTTCGCGGGTCCATTTGGGAATCTCTCCCTTCAGCCCCATGATTGTCCAGCGAAATCCGGGAATCACCCAACGAAACAAGAGGTCGGGAGTCTCTTGGTCGCGCCAGTTCCAGACGGTTGTGAGCTGTGGTTCAACAGTAGAGATTGATGCGTGCCAGACCCCTGGCCGCAGGCAGTGCACTTTGGTACCCCCACAATCTGCCGTCGACCGGATCGTGCCAGCTTGAGCGTCCGCCTCGACCTCAACGTGAGCTAGCTCGCTTCGGATCGTCGGGCCCTTAACTTTCAGCCCTGGGACAAACGCGAATTCCGCGAGGATGCGTCCCATCCCCTGCGTTTCCCGCAGACGATAAAGCCCTGCCAGTTCGAGGGTCAGGAGCATTTGCTGATCAGGACACAGCTCCAGTTTTCGTCCCGGCTCCCAGCGATCTCCCATCCGTCGCCAAAGCTGGGCACCGTAGGGACGGTCCCGGTCGAGGGTCACAACGGGGCATTCTCCATAAACGGCAAGGCGGTCGCCCTCCTGTGATGAAGCGTAGAGGATCGGATCTGAGATCCGTACAGAAGGTCCCGGACGTCGAGCTAACGGGACGCTGAACTCATTCTCACCAACCTTCCAGACAAACCTCTGCTGAGTTTTTGAACGCGCTGGTACATCGACTTCCCAGGCGGACCAATTCTCCGAGCCGAAGAATGCCCAATTCAACGGCTTCGGTACAGCGTCCCCGGGTTGGTCGGGGGTGCCTTCGAACAGGACGAACCAGCGGCCTGGCTCAACGCCGCTACCGTCAATGGCCGTGCCTTGTTCCAGATTCCCCGTCGAGGCTCGAAACCAAAGGCCGGGCCATTCGGCTGGCCGAGGCGAGAATTCGCGGCGGATTCCGTGTTCCGAGTTAAGAGGACGGATCGAAATATCTTCGGGGAGCGGATCGAAGAACTCGGCGGAAGCGCCATCAGGCAATGAATCCCAATTGTACCGGCATTCCCCCGCTTGAAGATCCCAGTCTTCCGCGGAGCCCCGATGCACGCGGAGACGCACGGAACCGGTATCCGGGTCGTAGCGGAGCTGTGGGGGCCGGCTGGTTTGCCGATAGGTCGTTGATGTGGCATTTCGTCGGACGGCCTCACGTACTGTTTTCGGGTTAACTCCGGGAGGAAGCAGGCGAAGTGCCTCCTCGGATTCGGGAGAATCGGCCGGCGCGAGGATTACGCGAGCGAGTGAGGACCACAATTCGGCAGCACCGCGGCGCTTGCTCCTTAAAATCCGCCTGACGTTGCGATGCAGTAGGGGACCTGTATATCCACGCACGAGCTGTCGGATCAGGTCTGGGGCCGACTCGGCGGGGTCGGCCAGCCAGTTGCCATGCCGCTCGAGCTGGCTCGTGACGAACTGGATGAGCCCCTCCAAGGAGCCACGAGGGACGCCCGCGTGTATCAGTATGGGGGTTAAATGCTTTTGAGACTTTTTCGGTTTTGGGACGAAGTAGTTGAAGCGGTTCAATCCGCGGCGGAACCAATCACCGAGGCGTTCTTGATCTTGCGGTACAAGGCTAACGAGACCAAGTCGTTCCTTCACACAGGGCCAATAACTTCCGTCCTCGTAATCAGACTGAGCCACTCGAATCAGGGCAAACATTACCTCCGCCAGCTCCTCTTCGGTGCTTAATAGCGTTCGACAGCCGAGCCAGTTTCTAAGATCTATGAAGGTCTGCTTTAAAAACTCATCATCTTCAGGCAGGTCAGCGAGCCCTGCGAATTCATAGGGGTTGTCGAAAAAACTTTGGGATAGCATTGCCCTGCGTTCCGGCTCTAAGCCGGGTATCCCGTACGACGAGAAGCTGCCTTTCAAGGAAACTCCTCTCCTAGATGAGTATCTGCGCTCGTGGACTGCTGGAATCGTCTGAGTATTGGAGGCTCAAGTCCTGACCTCGCCGTCGCAATTCCAGCTTTGGGAGGCCGTGTCGTCAGGCTCTCGCTTTCCCCCCCCATCGGGGACAATCGGGATTGCCCCGAAGCCCACATCGTATCCTGCGTGTATGGGCGATGCCACAGCCGTGTCCCTCTTGATTAAGAGTTGCCTCAGCGTCGGCGGGAACCTTCCAAACCCGTGAGGGGTCACGGCCACCGCCAAGACGCATTCTGAGAAGGAGAGGAGGGACGAGATTGAGGGGCCCGGAAGTGGGACGATTCCCACCATGAGGACCCTCCGCCGTCGACGCCGGTCGGCCCACGGCAGCCTGAGAATCCCCAGCCCTGTGAGGACGTTGATCCTCGTCGCTCCGGCCCGCAGCTCCTGTCCGCTGGTACCATCAGCCACAATTCCAGCTATGCGAATTTCGCGCGGAGCCGAGGCGCGTTAGATTGATTCTGAGACCAGTTGACGTGACAACCTGAGACGGCCTCGTTCGACCGCAAGAGATCACCAAGGCGCGTTCGTTCTCCATCGCCCGCGCTCTAACACCTTCGACCATCCCCATCGTCACCAATCGCGACCAGACTCGGACGCCCCTCGACCCACGAACAACCTCGGGTCCTATTCGCCCATGCGCGCTGCGGTTGACGGATGCGAGGATCAGCATGTTTCGCGCGGTTATACAGGTCCCGCGTCCGAGCGACCGGATCGACGGACAGGCCGCGTGTGCGCAAACCGAACCCAACGCGCGGAAAAATCGTGACCTGCTGGCCGCCGGCGTTGAGGGGCGGACCGGGCACGAATGCACGCACTTGCTTGCGCTGCGTGCTCGTATCGGAGGCGCTGTCGAGGGCGTTGTTTCCGCGCCAGAAACCGAACCCAATCGCGTCAGAAAGTGAAGCCAAAGCGTGTCAGAAAATGGTGCCACAGCCGCTGCGCGAAATCGAGCCGAGGCTCGCCAGAACATGAAGCCATTAAACGTGAACCGTCGACTGCGAACCGAACCCATTGCGCCCGTGCGAACCGAACCCAACGCGCGGAAAAAGCGTGACCTGCTGAGCGCCGGCTTTGAGGGGCGGACCTGGCACGAATGCACGCACGAGCGCGCTGCGTGCTCGTATCGGCAGCGCAGTCGAAGGCGTTGTTTCCACGCCCCGACGAACCGAACCCAAACGCGCCAGAAGTCGAACCCAGGCGCGTCAGAAGGTGAAGCCAGAACTTGTCAGAAAGTGGTGCCACAACCGCTGCGCGAAATCGAGCATAAGATATCCGTAACGAGAATCCAGAAAAGGAGAACCGTCGACTGCGAACCGAACCCATTGCGCCCACGCGGACCGAACCCATTGCGCCTGCGCGAACCGAACCCATCGCGCGGAAAAAGCGTAGTCAGCGCGGGAGGTGACGGTGAGAGAGGAATGCGGTCGTCGCTCGATCATGAGGCCGGTTATCGGCGGGGACGGTCGAGCCTGGAAAGTGCACCCGAGTAACTGGGTGGTTTGTGCCGCGGGGATGCGATTTCACTCGTTGAAGAGCAATGCCCAGATTCGTGCCAGCGATCATCAGGAGCGGGCGTGCAAACGGCTCGCATGGCGAGCGGACGAGGTCGCACGTTCGTACGACTTCGCATCGAGGAGAGTGGAAGCGCAGGGATGTGTCTCTCCGAGTCACATCGGTTTGTCGCTTTTACAATTTACCGCGCGATTTGTCGGGGGCCTGGTGCGATGCCGTTCGTCCCAGCTCCCGACTGGGTTGAGCGATGCGGTGAGGGGGGCAGGAATTTGATCTCTCGGGCGCGGGGTTTGCTGGCATTATCATCCAGCGGAACGGCAGGGATCGCCTATTCGTCAAGATCGGTACAGGCCGACCCGCGACTTGCGGAATCCGCTCGAGTTTTGAGTCCAGTCGGCCGCAGTGATGGTAGAGTTGAATCCAAGACACCGGGCTCGATCCGCGCATTCGACTTGTTATCGAACGCGCTGGGCCTGGGACTTGAGTCTCCGGCGCGACCGCTTTGGCGGTTGTGCCGCCTGAGGGGGTCATCAGGGACGCGAAGTAGCTCCTCCGGGCCAAGTGAAACGGCGAACGTAACCAGCGTGGATCGTCGACAGGGACGCCGAAGACCCCGCCCAGGAGTGACGAACGATGAAGGTCAAGAAGTCCACGCCCGCCGCGCTCGGGGTCCTGGCGGCGTTTGTGGCCGTCTGGGCCGCGACCCCGGCGTATGCCACCTATGGCGGGGGAGCGTGCCATTCCTGCGCGCCTGCGCCCGTGATGGCAACCTCGTATGAGGTCGTTACCCTCCAGCCCCGGGTCGAAACGGTTTATGAAACCGTTTACGAGACGGTCTATGAGAACGTTCCAGCCACCGTTCTCGAAACGCGATACCGCCTCGAATATCGCAACGAAACTTACAGGGTCCAGCGCCCGGTTTCGGAGACGAGTTATATCGAGCGCCCGTACACTGTCTCGCGGCCTGTCTACAAGACGGTCAACCACGAGCGCAGGTACACCGTGAGCAAGCCGGTCTTTGAGACCGAGAAGCGTGAGCGGCGCTACACCGTCCGCAAGCCGGTTTATGAAACCGTCAACCAGGAGCGCAGGTACACGGTCTACCGCCCGGTTATTACCACGGAGAATCGAGAGCGCAGGTATTCCGTTCAGAAGCCGGTTTACCGAACCGAGAGCCGCGAGCGCAGGTACACGG
>DAIDHX010000178.1 GCA_027451885.1 Planctomycetales bacterium | reverse complement strand
CAGTTGATCGAGCTGCGCAAAACCGATCCGCAAGCCGCCCGGGACGTCCTCGCGCTCGTCACGGCGAGGACGCCGCCGGATCTCGCCAGCGGGCTCATAAACGCGCTTGCCCAGAGTGAATCGCCCGAGCTCGGTCCGCTTCTGGTCGACGCCATCGGGCCTATGACGCCCGCCGGCCGGCGAGCGGGAATCCTGGCGCTCCTGGCCAGATCCGACTGGACCCTCGCGCTTGTGAGCGGGATCGAGCATGGCAAACTCGGGCTGTCCGCACTCTCGCTTGATCAGTCTCAGGCGCTGGCGTCCCACCCCGATGGCAAGATCGCAGCCAGGGCAAAAGCCTTGCTCTCGAGCGGAGGCGCACTGCCCGACCTTGATCGCGAAAAGGTGATCCAGGCCCTCGCGCCGAGGATCATGAAAGGGGGCGATGCAACCCGCGGCAAGGAAGTCTTCAAGAAAGAATGCGCCAAGTGCCACGCGCACTCGGGCGAAGGGGGCAAGGTCGGGCCTGATCTCACCGGCATGGCCGCGCATCCCAGGAGCGAGCTGATCGTCCACATCCTCGATCCGAGCCGCTCGGTCGAGGGGAATTTCCTGCAGTACACGGTCTCGACCGCCGAGGGACGCGTTTTGAACGGCCTGCTCGTCGGCGAGACGAAGACGTCGATCGAGCTGCTCGACGCCGAGGGGAAGAAACAGACGCTGCTCCGCGAAGACATCGAGCAGCTTGCTGTGTCCAGGAAGTCGCTCATGCCCGAGGGGTTCGAGAAATCGATCACCCCTGAGGGGCTCGCGGACCTGCTGCAATTCCTCACGCGGAAGGGGAAGTACCTCCCGCTCGACCTCCACAAGGCCGCCAGCTACGTGACCACGCAGGGGATCCGTTTCGGCCCCACGCGGACCGTTGGGCGGTTGATCTTCGAGGACTGGGGGCCGAAGGTCGTCGACGGAGTGCCGTTCCTGCTCGTGGACCCGCAGGGTGAGCGCGTGCCGAACGCGATTCTGCTCTCCGGGCCAGGCAGCCGAATGCTGCCTAAATCCCCCCGCTCGATCACCCTGCCGATTAACGCGCCCGCCCGGGCAATTCACTTCCTGGGCGGCGTATCCCTGCTGGGCTTTCCGATGGGAGTCGAGGGGAGCGTGTCCATGATCGTGCGCCTGCATTATGAGGACGGCTCGACCGAGGATCACGAGCTCAAGAACGGTGTGCACTTCGCCGACCTGAACGGCGGCGAGAACGTTCCAGGTTCGAAGCAGGCGTTCAGGCTGGGCGGGCAGCAGGTGCGGTGTTTGGCGGTGAATCCCGGCAAAACGAGCACGATCGCCAGCCTTGAGCTGGTGAAAGGCAGCGACCGGTGCGCCCCGATCGTCCTGGCTGTGACCGTGGAAGGATTGGAGTAATCACATCAGCACTCGAGGTGACGATCAAGGTTCGATTCTCATCAACGTGACGGGAGGTCTGCCGATGAACCGCAAGTGGCTCGCTGGTCTACTGCCCTTGTTTCTGGGCGCGACTGTCGGCCTGGCTCAGGAAACGAAGCCGGACGACAGCGCCCCCGCGTCCACCAATGTCCCAGGCGCGCAGTATCCGCGGATTCATTCCGACCTGCGCGTGACGTTTCGCATCCGGGCGCCGGAAGCCCAGAAGGTCGTCTTCGGCTTCTTCGACAGCCAGCGCTATCCCGCAACGAAGGGCGAAAACGGCTTCTGGACCGCGACCTCGGCACCCCAGGTTCCGGGGTTCCATTACTACCGGGTGTTCATCGACGGGGCCGAGGTGAACGATCCCGGCAGCCACGCGTTTTATGGAACCGGCAAGGATGCCAGCGGGATCGAAATCCCAGAAAAGGGTGTTGATTTCTACGCGCCCCGTGACGTACCGCACGGCGAGGTACGGGAGCGTTCCTACTACTCGAAGACGACCCAGGAGTGGCGGCGGATCTTCGTCTATACCCCGCCCGGTTACGACAACAATCGTGAGGCGCGGTATCCGGTGCTGTATCTTCAGCATGGCGGCGGGGAGGACGAGACCGGCTGGCCGCGGCAGGGGCGCATGGCCTTCGTTCTGGATAATTTGATCGCCGAACGGAAGGCGCGGCCGATGATCGTGGTCATGGAGCGCGGCTATGCGCGCAGGCCCGGCGACCCTGCCCCCGCGCCTCGTCCCCCCGCGCGGCCGGCCGCGCCAGGCCAGAATCCTCCGCCCAGACCGGACTTCAGCCGGATGTTCAGCGCCTTCGAGGA
>DAIDHX010000177.1 GCA_027451885.1 Planctomycetales bacterium | reverse complement strand
AAGACCTTGCTGGCCATGGTCTTCTCCGCGGTCTTCGGCGCTGGTGTCGCGCTTGGTGTTGTTTACTTGATCAAGCTTCATGCGCCCGCGAATCCCGGGCCGCCTTACGACCCAAAATTCGTCCCCGTTGCGCATGCCTATATGCCGAAGCTTGCGGTCGCCTACGCCGCTGCCTGGGAATCGGGCGCCCAGGCGCTCGATTCAGGGCAGGCAGTCACCGCCGCGCTCGCGCAGGTCGCCAAGACCTGGGATGCAGGCCGCGTGGCCCTCTACGACCAGACCATCACGCCCGCGCTCGCCAGGATCTTGCCGGAGAACACCCCCGATTCCGCCGTCACTCCCGCCGAGCGAGCAGCCCTGGCCGAAGCCTGGCGCGGGCTGGCCGCTGGATTCAAGAAGTACTAGGACACGCCCGCCCGGGCGCAGGCAGACCCCCCCCACTTCCTGAACCGCCGCTCTCGCTCCCCAGAATGCTCGAGCGCATGGGGATTCGCATCGCACGCCCAGGATGCATCGATCACGATTCACTTCTTCAGGTGACACCATGAGCGATCCTTTGTTTCATGTTCCTCTCTGCGGCTGGCTGGGTGCGGATGAAACGCAGAAACGGCACGCCGCCGATTTCCCCAGCCTGCGCGCCCTTGCGCCTCATTTGTTCGAGGGACCCGCGCCCACCGAGCCGATCCTCCCCTACAAGGCGTATCGCGAGGTGCTCGGCAGCGACCCGCAGTATCCCGCGCAACGAATCGGCGACTGCGTCGGCTTCGGGCACGGCCACGGCAACGACTTGCTCCAGTGCATTGAGATCAGCCTGGGGCAGCCGTATGTCTACCAGGAGACCGACACCGAGTTCATTTACGCGGCGTCCCGCGAGGTGGCCGGAATCCTGGGCAGGAGCGATGGATCATACGGTTCGGCCGCGGTGAAGGCCATGACCACGATGGGCATGGTGAGCCGCAAGATGCTCGGGCCGGAGGGCGTTTACTCAGGCCAGCGCGCCAAGGAATGGGGACTCACGGGGCCGCCGAGCGCAGTGGTTGCCGAGGCGGCTCCCTTCAAGCTTGGCGGCGCGGCCGCCGTGTCGACCTGGGACGAGCTTCAGGCAGCGCTCGCGAACGGCTATCCCACCACGGTTTGCTGCAACCAGGGCTTCACGATGACCCGCGACGCCCAGGGCTTCTGCGATCAGCAGGGCACCTGGGGGCATTGCATGGTCTTCGTGGGCATGCGGTTTGACCGGCCCGGCGCCTGCGTGCTCCAGAGCTGGGGCCCCAACGTGCCCGATGGACCAACCGTGCTCGCTCAGCCCTCCTACTCCTTCTGGGTCGACCAGAAAACCGTCGAGGCCATGCTCGCCGAGGGAGATTCCTGGGCGCTCTCACGCACTCCCGGATTCGAAAAACGCGCGCTCCCTCCCGCGTGGAAATACGATTCCGCCGCCTGAGCTCACGTCGTCCGCCTTGTTCCGCCCGTTTTCCTCGTACCTCGGCCTTTCACCATGATCGAACCCCTGCTCCTTTTCGCCCAGGCTCAAACGCCCGACGCAGCCAATGTGTCGGCGTCGATCACGAGCCTGGTGGGTTCGCTGGGCGCAGCCGGCGCAGCGGTTGCGGTCACTTACTATTTCCTCGGTTTTCTCAAGGACCAGGCGGAAAAGCAGGGACGGCTCTTCCAGGATTTCAAGGACTATCACGCGGAATCCCAACGCAAATTCCAGGAGCAGCTCGACCGCCTGACCGACCGCCAGGAGCAATCCCAGCGCGCGTTTCAGGACCAGGTGGGAAGGATCACCGAATCGCAGGGCGCGCTTTTGCGCGACGCCTCAACAGCAATGAAGTCAGTCGAGCGCACGCTTGACGCCTCGACTGAAACCATCCGCGGAATCGAGAAAACCATGAACAATCTGGGGGCGGCGATGGGGAGCATCGAACAGGTGGTTGGCCGGATCTCCACCAAGCGGAAGCGCGGTACAACGCCTCGCTTGCACGAATGAGATCGGCCGCAACAAGAGAGGTTTTCTATACGGGATTCGTCGGCAGGAGCGATCAGGGCGTTCCCCCGGCTCGAAGGGAGGCTCATGGTGATCGCCCTCATTTTTGCTCAAGCCGGCGCCGACATGGGCCTCGAGCTCCCGCTCTCAAGTCTCGTGAGCTCGCTGTCGGCCGCGGGTGCGGCTGTCGTCGTCACGTATTACTTCCTCGCGTTTCTCCGCGACCACGGTGACGACCAAAAACGCGTCCTCAGCGAATTTCGCTCGTTCCATGCGCTGTCGCAAAACACATACCAGAACGAGATCGACCGGCTCGCCGAGCGCAGAGAGCATGCCCTCGCTCAATTCCGCGAACAGGTCCTTCACCTTACCGAAACTCAGAACGCGATGCTCAAGGAAGCCGTCGCAACCATGAAGACGATCGAAAAGTCGCTCGAAGGGTCGAGGTTCACGATCGGGGGGATCGAGACGACCCTGGACACGCTTCGCATGGCCCTGCGAGCCCTGGATGCCGTCCTCAAGAGCAATCATGAACGCGCCAATGCGGTGCCGCAACGGCGCTCCGAGGGTGATTCGCCATGACCATGGCCAATCGTGGGCGCGTTTTACTTGTGGCCGCGGCGGTCCTCCTCACCATCGCCGTGACCGCTTCGCTCGTCCGACAGTCCCGCAAGGACGAGGACTCGCAGGCAGTCCTTGACGGCCAGCGATCACTCCACTTGATGATCCGGGATAGCGAGACCGACCGCCTCCGCGAGCGCAGGAATGATCTCGTGCGTCTGAAGGCCCAGGAAGAAGAAGCCGACCGAGCCCAGAAGTCGATCCTCGAGTCCCTCGAGCGGCTCGAGACTCTGTTCAAGGGCCAACCGGATCCGCGGAACTACTCCGCGGAGAAACCCTGAACCGCCGGCGTCGGCGGGCGAACCTTTACGTGAAGGGAAATACGATGTCCATCGTGACCATTTTGCTGGATGTGATCAACGGCTACAAAACCTACTCCGCGGTGATCCTCACCGTGGTTTCGGGGATCGGCATGTTGCTCTCGAAGAACTACAGCGAGGGGATCTCGACGATCTTCCAGGCGCTCACCCTGCTCTTCGGCGGCGCCAGCGTGGCGGGGCTGCGGCATGCCGTGGCCAAGGTGCCGACCGGCGTGCTCGAAAGCGCGGCCAGGCAGAGCTAGACACCGCGTTCGTTCCGGGCCCGTGCGCTTGCTCTTCGGGGCGGGCGCACCGGGCCTCGCGCCCTCCCAATCGGGGAGATCTCCATGCTCGAACTCAACGACTCAAGAACTCTGCATGTTTGCAAACCCGGTCTTCCCGCATTGAACGGGTCTCGGGAAACGGCTCCCATTTATGCAGCCGAGCAGCACGACGCGGTACAGCGCGTGCCCCAGCGCACTCTGCTCGGAGAGCAGCCCGTCGATTTCGCAAAGCTGCTCGAGCTCGAGCTCGCCGTCGTCGACACAGATTCCGGCGAAACGAACGCGGAGCGCATCGTCAAAAGCCTGATCGGCGCCGCGATCGGCGGCAATTTCCGGGCCCTGCAAGAGATCCTCAATCGCACGGATTTGAGCCTCGCACGCGAGGCCGGGCCTCCACACGGCTACGATCACAACGCGGCCGTGCGCTATCTGGAATCGAGCGGCGAACATGAATCGAACACCGGAGAATAAATGGGCGCGGGAGCTTCCCCCCGCGACCAGGCATCATCTCTGGCTCTGGGTCGAGCGCTACCTGGGGATCCGAATCCCCCGCGCGGCGGTCTGCCAGGGGCATGCCTCGCCCTTCGATCTCTTCGCGCGCCAGGTGCTCGAGCGCCCCTCGCTCGCGCTTTGGCACGGACCGCGCGGCAGCGGCAAGTCGTTTCTCTCCGCCATCGACACCCACCTTGCCAGCCGCTTCATCCCCCGGCACCAGACCCGCATCCTGGGCGGCTCGCTCGCCCAGTCCGAGCAGATCTACCAGGCGATGAAGGACGCCGTCTCTCACGGCGCGGGGTCGCTCGGCGGCGATGCGGATACCATCGAACGCCTCCTACGCCACGAGATCATCTACAAAAACGGCAGCTCGGTTTCCATGCTCGCTGCCAGCCCTACCTCCGTCCGCGGTCCGCACGTGCCCTCGCTCAAGCTCGACGAGGTCGACGAGATCGATCCCGACATCCGCGAAAGCGCAATCGGCATGGCCATGGAAATCCGCGGCGTCAAATCGTCCATTCTCATGACATCGACCTGGCACCGCACCGCCGGGCCGATGGCGGAACTGATGGATCGCGGCCGAGCGGGTGCATTTCCGGTCGACACCTTCTGCGTGTTCGAGACCCTCGAGCGCTGCCCCGAGGAGCGGAGCGGCCCAAAGCTCGAGAACTGCCCGCAATGCCCGATCCATTCCTGGTGCCACGCCGACCGCGACTCCCACCCCTCTGGCCTTCCCAGGGCCAAACGGTCGGCGGGGCACTACTCCATCGACAGCCTGATCCAGAAATCAAAGTCGGTCAGCCAGCGCGTCTTCGAAAGCGATTATCTCTGCCTCCGCCCCCGCGCCGCGGGCGTCTGGTTCACCGCGTTCGACGAACCCTTGCACGTGAACTTCTCCGCCGAATACAACCCCGGACGGCCCTATCACCTGGCCGTCGATCCCGGCGTGCACACCGGCGCAGTCTGGTTTCAAACCCGCCCTCGCCTCGATGGCACTGGCTATCATGTGAATGTGTTTGCAGATTATTACTCAGAAGGCATGTCGGCCGAGGCGAACGCCAGAGCCATCGTGGCGCGATCGGCCTCGCTGTGCGGGATCGGCGTGGAAAACCAGCGGGTGTCGATCGACCCAGCCGGCAACCAGCGGACGGCGGTCGGCCCCACGGTGCGCGGTGAATTCGAACGCGCGGGCCTGCGCGGACGCGCAGGGCTCGAAAGCTGGCCGATGGGCAAGAAAAACGACGGACTCCAGCTCGTCGAGGCCCTCTTACGCTCAGCCGATGGCTCCGTCCACCTCACCATTCACCCGCGCTGCAAGCACCTGACCACCGCCTTCTCCTCCTACCTCCGGGCGAGGCAAGGCACCCAGTGGATCGACCACCCCGCCGATCCCCAACACCCCTACGAAGACCTGATCGACCCCCTGTGCGGCGGTCTCAAGCTCGAATTCCCCGAGGGTCGGCGGCCACAGCCGGCATTCCGAAGAGTTCGCGCCGGCTCCCTGTTCTAGGCCCTCAAACTCCATTTCCACCCGTGCGACCCTTCGCCATCGGACTCCTGATCGCGGCCATGCTCGCCGCACTATTCGGGCCGCTCGCGGTCCACGCCGCCGAACCCTATCTCCGCTTCGCCATCATCCGCCAGGCCGTCCTCCGCGCCTGTGAAATCATCCGCACAATCGAATATTTCGCCCCTTCGTTTACCAGGCACTAATCCAAATTTTTTCACGAAAGTTGGTTTTATGCGTTATTCTTGGATTGACCTCATCCTCTTGCTGCTCGCGATCGCGATTCTGATCCCGCTGTCGATGCAGCTTGTGGAATCGGTCTTCGTTACATTTCAAGGCATGAACTAGCACGCAATCTCAAATGGGGCGTACGCTCCGCGGGCAAGTCAAGAGGCTTTTTTCATGGCTGCAAAAGCTGAGCGGAACACGATCGCCCAGATCGAAGGCCGCAATCTGGTGAACCGCCGCCACGTGGAGTGGCTCGAGCACCAGGTGCGCTGGCGCTGGTTGCTCGATTCATTCGAAGGGGGCGAGCGGTATCGCAACGCGGTCTACGGCCCGGACCGCCGCGGGCTTCCTTGCCGCAACCTGTTTCGGCATCGCCGCGAGTATCCCGATCCGCAGCAATTTCCCTCGATTTACCAGGGATACGCCGGCGGCACGGGGATGATCGACGCCATCACGCAGGACGTGGGCTACGGCCCCTACCCTGGCATGGTAGGTGCGGATCCAGCGGCCACGGCGCTCGATGATGATTACGAGCTCAGGCGCAGCCGCACTCCGGTCCCCGAGTTCGTGGCCGAGGCGATTGAGGCCCACCTCTCCAAGATTTACGACCAGGAAGTGCGCAGAGACGGCCCGGACGATCTGGTCGCCTGGTGGCGCGACGTGGACGGCCGCGGCACACCGGTCGACGACTGGATGCGCGACAACGTCGCACCCTTGTTGCTCTTGCTCGGCTGCCTCGACGTCTGCATGGACCATCCCCAGGCCCCGCCCGGCGAGCGCGTCGTCACCCGCGCGGACGAACTGCGGCTCGGTCTCGATCGTTGCGTGGCCTCGTTCATCCTGCCCCAGAACATGCTCTGGTGGAAAGTCGACCCCGCCGGCCGCTACACCGAGTGCCTGGTGCGTGAATACGTCGATCCCGCGGAGCGCGTCGACCATCATGATGACGGCCGCGCCATCGACCCCGATGAGGATAACGACGTCGCCACCGCCTGGCGCAGGGATTATGTCCGCTTCCGTTACTGGAACAGCCAGGAGTCGATTCTCTTCAGCTTCGACGGCGGCACAATTCTCGCCCGCAATCCCCACGTCTACGGCCGAGTTCCCATCGTGCGCCTCGTCGACCAGCCCAAGCACCGGGCGCCCCACGTGGGCAAGAGCCGTTATGAGGGCATCGCGGAGCTCCAGCGCGAATTCTACAACCGAGACAGCGAGCTCATTCTGTCAGACACCCTCCAGGCGCACCCATTTCTCTCGGGCGCGGAAGACTTTTGCAAGGCCGACAATACCGTTTCTGTCGGTCCCGGATACATTCTTCCCAAAAAGAAAAATCCCGAAAACGGGAGTTACGAGGGATGGGAATTCGTTTCACCCTCCAAGGATCCCGCCGAGTCGATCCGCCGCAACAAGCTGGACATCCTCGACGCCAAGGACCGCCGGGCGTGCCTCACGAAGCCGGCGGGATACCACGGCGCGGGGGTGGTCGTGCAGTCGGGGGTATCGAAGCAGATCGACGCGACGACCGGCCACAAGCTGCTGGGCGCGATCGCCAAGAGCCTTGCCAAGGCCGAGCGGATGCTCGCTGAATACGCCCTGCTTGTGCTCCGCGGCAAGGCGATCGATCCCGAGGATCGTGATTCGCTCAGGGTGATCTACCCCGCGCGATTCGAGCTCCAGGGAGCGGAAGATCTGGCGCAGGCGACCTTGCTCATCCAGCGCGTTTTGGCGGGAGCAGGGCTTGCACCCGAGGTGGAACGCGAGCTTTTGCAAGCGATCACCCGGCAGGCGCTTGTCGGTCTTTCAGACGCGGATTACGCCCGGCTCGACCGCGAGATCGAAGCAGCGCTCGCCTACAAGGCGAAGATCCGCGAGCCTCAGACGGATCTCCCGGTTCCGGGAATAAGCGATTCGACCGAGGCGCTCGAGGGCCCGGGCTCGGATGAGCTCGACGCCGGGGATGATCCGACGGGCGTGTCGGGTGCGACCCAGGTTTCGAACATGGTGCCGACGGCGTTCTGACCACCTGGGCGGAGCGCCTTTGTTCCTAGAGGAGTTTCTCATGGCAGATGAACCGATTCCGCAGACACCGACAGTGACGATTCCGCTCGATCATTTGCAGACGCTCACGGCCGCGCAGGAGCGGCTGCGGCAGGTCGAGGTTGAGCAGCGGGGGCGCGAAGCCTCGGTACGCGAGGAGCAAGCCAAGATCCTGGCCCAGAAGGGCGAGGTGGAAAACGCGCTCAAGATGCTCCGCGATCAATCGGAGCGCGAGCTCCAGGCGGAGCGGGCTCGGATCGCGGCGATCGAGGATCGCGCCAAACGCTACGCACTCGAGGGGGAGCTTTCCCGGGCCCTGTCGTCCCAGCCGCTCGTGCCTGGCGGCGCTGAGCAGCTCACCAGGCTGTTCCGCCACGAGTTCATGGTGGAAACCCAGGGCGATTCCTTCAGCGTGCGCACGCCGACCTTCCAGTCCGTGGGAGAATTCGTGTCGACGCAGCTCGCGAAGCCGGAATTCGCCCACTTCGTGCGATCGCAGAATCAAGGGGGCGTGGCCGGCACAATGGGCGCGCACCAGACGAGCCCAACGCCTCCCGCGGCCGCCACGCCCACGCCCACGCCCAGGACGCTGGGCGAGGCCGTGATCCTTCAGATGCAAAAAACGCGCAAGGAAGAGCCCGATCCCAGGCTCAACCTCGGCCAGTCGTTCGGCCTGCGCGCTGGCGGGCGCTAGCCCCCAACTCACGGGACGCCCGGAGGCTGGCTCCGGGCGCGCGTGTTTCCTTCCGTGCTCTCTCGACCGCCCGCTCTGGGCAGCCGGCCGTGGTCCGCGGCGCCACGAGAACCGCGAACGCCGCACCCTTTAAGGACCCTGTTCCATGGCTGACTTCCTGCAAGGATTCCTCGGCTCGCAGCAGGCGGGCATCGAGGCTCGTAATGACATCACGGTGGCAATCCGTAACTGGTTCGCCAACCGCAATCCGCTCGTCACGCGGCTCCCCTATGTGCCCGTCGAGCGCGTTGACTTCCAGATGTATACACACAAGTATCGCGCCCGCGGCACCACCCTGGGGGCGGCCGTGACGTCGAATACCCAGACCAGCCTCACGCTCGCCGACGCCACGTTCCTCATGAACCACGACGTGCTCGAGATCGTCGACTCGGCGACGGGAACTCCCGAGCGCGTGCAGGTGAGCGGCGATCCCACGTCCTCGACCACGGTCAACGTGATCCGCGGCGTGTCGGGCACGAACGTCCTGGCAAGCGCGGCGAACTCCTCGACCGTGAACCTGATCGGCAACTCGCGTACGGGTGCTGAGGTGCAGCAGACCGGTCTGACCACGATCGGCACGGTTCGCACGCAGTACTGCCAGACGTTCCAGTTCCCGGTTCAGATCGGCGGCTCGGCGCAGTCGGCGCGGTCTCAGGTCATGCCCGGGGGCATCCAGTCGCCGTTCGACTTCAACATGACCGTCCAGCTCCAGAACATGGTGGACGACATCGAGACGTCCTGCTATTACGGCGTGGAACAGGCCCCGGTCGACGCGGTGAACAACGGGGGCGTGCCGGTCACCGCCAAGATGAACGGCCTGCGCTCAATCTTTCATACCAACAATATTTCTCCTGTCAACAGCTCGACGCCGATCAACGCCGCGGCCTACGGCTCGACGGATCTCATCCGTGACACGCTCCAGGCCGCACGCGCCGGCGGCGGCGAGCCTGACTTCATGCTCGTCTCAACCAACTTCATGAGCGCCTTCGCCACCTGGGGACAGGCAGTTCAGCGCGTGCCGGCGGGCGAGACCATCTTCGGCACACCGATCCATGTGCTCGAGGCCCCGTTCCTCCACGGCGTCACCATCGTCGAGGCGCCCCTGCTCCGTCCCTTCACCGCGATCGCGCTCACAAGCTCCGAGGTCTACATCCGCAACAAGCGGAACCCTTACTGGAACCTGCGCGGCAACCGCGGCGACATGGTCGAAGGGGACTGGATCGCGGAACTGGCGATCGAGGTCGTCAACGAAAGCCATCACGCCTGGGTCGAGGGCATCACCGCCTTCTCGGCCGTCTGATCGGCTCCCACTGGTCGTTCGGGCGGGCACGGACGCCTGTCCTCTTCTTTCACCTGCACTCGAGCGAGGTCTTTCCGTGTGGCATTACCGGGGCACTCCCTTCTACCTGGACCGGCAAGGAGAGCGGTTGCGCCTGCCCAGGCTCCTTACCCACAAGGCGCGGCACAACCGCGAGATCCACGAGATCTCCACGCTCCTGGGCCAGCTCTGCGAACGCTGGCACCGAGCCCGCAAGGAACGGGATAAGCCGGTCTTCACACCGATCGAGCTCGAATACGTGCAGGGAACGCTCAGGCAGTGCGAGGCGGAGCTCGACAAGCTGCACGCCCTGGCCGGTACGGCGGCGGCCATGTGCGACGAGGCGTGGGAAGCATTTGGTCTTGCGCCGCCCCAGCGTCGTTTCGCAGTCCTGTGCGACTTCGATCCCCCGGGTCCCGCCGCGGATTCTTCCCGCAAGGGACCCAGGGTCGAAAACAAAAAAGGGTCTTAATAATGGCATATGCTAGTCCCAGTGTGGCGCCTTCGGGCGCGACGTTCGCCCAGTTCCAGGCCGCCGGCGCGGCGGGCCAGCTCGATTTATTGATCCAGGCAAACCAGGGGGGTACGTCTAGCCCGACGGCCGCTCCCACCGTCTCCGCAACCGGCGGCGGCGCCACCGGCGGCATTCTCGCGGCCGGCACGTACTACGCCACGTTCACCGAGACCAACGGCTTCGGCGAGACCACGGCCTCGCCCGAATCGGCTCAGTTCACCGTCGCGGCGGGCGACATCCCGGTGCTCACATTTCCCGCACTTCAGGCGGGGAACGTGGCGCGTTCGGTGTATCTCACGCCGGCCGGGGGCGCATCGGGAACCGAGGTGCTCTACGCCCGGGATGTGACCACAAATACCTTCGCTCTCGCCGCGGCTGCCCCGGGGTCGAATTACGCCTCGCCTCCGCCGCTCGTGAATACCACCATCTTCACCGCGCTCAACTTCGACCTGGTGCGCGCTCCCAGGCGGATGAAGCTCGATCGGGCCTTCGCCAGGCTGCGGCAGATCGTGGTTGACTTCAACGAGGGACGGCCGATGGTCCACGCCCAGGAGATCGCCAATTTCCGCGCCATGCACGGCCTCTTCGCCTTGCTCGACCAGCTTTGCAAGGAAATCGGCACACTCATGGACGCCAACCCCGGCCACATCAACCCCACCACCACGAGCATCGGCGGCGTCACGCCCAGGCGCACCTGGCCCTGAGCCGGCAGCCTCAGTCCGTCCTCCTCCGATCTCTTTCTCTCATCGAGGCTCATCCATGTCCAAGCATCGCCCTGAACCGATCCTGGGGGTTGGCCCGCAAGGTCCCAGGCACAAGCAGCCCAGCCCTCTGCAGCCGCTTCATGTCGAACCCCAGGGTCCCCGCCACAAGGAACCACCGCAGATCGCCGAGCCGATGGTTCGCTTCCACGCCCAGGATTCCAGGATGCCCCAGCCGCCGGCCGCGGTCGAGCCAGGCAAGGGAGCCATCCCGATCGACTTCGATCGCGGCCCGGTGATTCCCGAGCCTGTGCCGTTTCGGCCAGCCAGGTAGGCGTTACCCTTCCCCTAGACCTTTTCGAATCCGGGACGCCACATGAGCAGCCTTCCCGAGCAAACCTCTCCAGTGTACGCAACCGACGAGGACGTCGCCGTCCGCGCCGGCGGCGACTTCGTGGTGCTCTGCCCCCCCTGGCAGCAATCCGCGCAGGGGACCGACGGCGTCTTCGCGGCCGGTTCCCCCTGGATTCTCACCTCGGCCTCGGTCAACTTCCAGGCCAACGGCGTCCAGCCCAATCAGGTCGCCTGGCTGACGCAACCCAAAAGCCAATATCCCGGAACAGGGATGCTTCTCGCGATCGATTCCGTAAGTGGGAATTCGGTCGTCCTGCGGCGGCTGCACCAGGGGCTGAACGTCGGCCAACCTCCCGCACCCGCCGCGGGGCTGGCTGGCGTGGCCTTCACCGTCAACACCCTCTATCCCCAGCTCGAGGAAGCCTCCTTCGACCTCAAACGCCGCTTCGGGATCGACGAAAACATCTTTGACCGCTCGAGCCAGTGGCTCTACGACCTCCGAGACCTGCGCTCCGCCACCGTTTTGCAGGTTCTCGTCGATCGTTACACCGCCGAGACTCGCACCGATCAAGGCGATTTCGCTCTCAAGCTCGAGAGGCTTCGCTCCCAGCTCACCGACGTGATTTCCCGCGTCCAAATTCGCTGGGGACCGCTGGGCAATTCCGCCTCTCCATCCACTGTCTTCGACTGCCGGGTGACACGCTAACGCGCCCAATTCCACAGCTTTTTCCCTTAATCGCACCGAGGAGCAATTCCCCCATGGCCGCGCTTCAAGGCTACCTGGACATCCCCATGACCCCGCTCAACGCCGGCGTGCCCAAAACGGTCGCCCGGCTCACAGCCCCCGCCAAGCAGCGGGTCAAGGTGCTCGCCTACGGCTTCTATTTCGACGGCACAGTGAATAGCGCAACGCCGGTGCAGATCACCGTGGGCCGCATCAGCACCGACGGCACCTCGACCGCCGAGGTGCTCCAGCTCGTGGAGCCCGAGCTCCCTGAGGCGGTCCAGACCACGGGCGGCATCAACTACACCGCTGAGCCCACCTACTCCACTCCCGTGCTCAAGACCTTCACGGTCCATCCCCAGCTCGGCTACGAATACCTGGCGCCCCAGGGCCAGGAAGACATCATCGGCGGCGGCGGGATTCTCGGCTTCCAGATCACCGCGCAGCTTGGCGTCAACGTGCGCGGTTATGTCAAGATCGAGGAGTGATCATCCGATCATGGACGCGGAACACGTGCTCGGCGGCCTGGATTCGTGGAATGGGCTTGCGGCGGCGACGCCCGCGGGGCTCACCTTCACGATGACCCGCACTCAGCCGGTTCGGCCCAGGCGCGCGCCCGGTCCCGGGCGCGTCTGGGGAGCTCGACTCCCCGCGCCGAGCGTCGTCTACCTGGTCTACGCCAACTCCGGGCTCGGAGATCCGATCAACTACGCAGCGCCCGTGGCGGTTCTGCCCGGGCTTTCCTGGCAGACCTATCCTCTGAGTCCCGGTGGCTCGTATGCGTTCGCAGTGCGGGCGCAGGCGGTTGCGACCGGGCTCGTCGAAACCAACGTCGACTGTGCCCTGGCGATTGTGCTCGGTCCCACTGGCGCGGATATCTCGCTCCAGCCGAACCAGCCGACAGGACTCCGAATCGTGCCCCTCGCCGGCGGCTCGATTCTCGTCCAATGGGCCTATCTGGCGGCGAATCGCGCAACCAGCCCCCTCGGCTTTCGCGTTTACGCCCAGGCCGGCACCACTCCGCAGTATCAGACGCCCGCGGCAACGGTTCCTTACGCCGCCGGCCAGTGTGCCTACTCCACTATTCTGGCCGGCCCGACCGGCGGCGGACTCTACACAGTGGGCGTGCGTGCGTATAACGCCGTCGCCGAGGAATCGAACACGAATACCGCGACTGCGAGCCTCACCACGACAGGCCCCAGCCCCGTCGACGCCCTGGCCGCAACCGCCTCCTAACGGCAAACGGAATCGATCATGTTCGCTCCAGCACACGCTCACTCCACTCTCCCGATCACCAGGGTCATCGCGCTGCCACGCCGCGGCGCTTCCAACTCTGCCCGCTACATGCCGCCCCTCGGCGCGGCCAGCCTGCGCTCGAATGGCACGCTTAGCGTAGCAACAGCCTCCAATGCGCTCTTCGTCAACCAGGCGAACGCCTCGTTCGCGTTCATGCTCCAGATCAACGCGGCCACAACCGCGCCGCAGATCCTGGTCAAAAATGGAATTACCAACGCGCCTATTATTGTCTACATCGGAACAGGTCCGCTCAGCGTCAACATCCATTTGCACTACGGAACCGGCGCTCAGATCACCTGGAGTGTGCCAATTCCGATCGGCGTCCCTACCCATTTCGCGATCTCCTGGACATACGCAACACAAACCCTTTATGTGAATGGCGCTCCTTTTGCGAGCGCGTCGGTAAATTCTAATACCTGGAACGAGAACGGGGCATTATATGCGGGCCAGATGAACGGCGGCGCGACGACATTTGATTATCAGATTGGCAACCTCGCCGTCTGGAATGGGTATGCGCTGAGCCGGAACGACGCAATTGGGCTCAGAAACCAGACAATCACCCCCATGCAGACCAGCACGCCAGCGTCTGCGTACTGGGCCTTTGGTGGATCGCTGAGCGCCCCCGTCGGCCTCGCGGGCGCGGGCGTCGCTGACCTTTCTGGAAACGGCAATACTTTTGGACACCTCTTGACCGGACCTTTGCCTGGCACTCCGGCCACCAACGATGGCTCGTTGACGTACGGAACGCAGCTCGTCTATTCGCCCCCCGTCATCTGTGAGCCTTACGTTTCGAAGAACGGGCTTGTGTTCTTCAACATGATCCAGAACAACCCAGGTCAGGCACCGGCATATGTGAGCGCTGTGCCAGGCACGCCGGCAATCCAGGTCAACGGTGTCAGTGTAACGGCGAACGGTCCCTTTTGGACTATGGTAGAGCAAAACACCGCGTGGGTTGCGTATTCTCTGGATACGGTTCTCACACCTTCGGACGTATTGACTTACACTGCTGCCGATTTTTGGGCGACAACTGCTGCAGGTGGCGTCGGCGGCGCGGCCACGCCGACACCAATTCCGAACTATCTAGGGCAGATCGAGCCCCCGGTTGGGGCCTCAGTCGGTTTCACGATGCCAAGCACGCAAAAGACGATGCTCCTCGGCACGAATGTGGCAGGCCCAACTGCCGGGATGACTGCCCCGGCAGGATACGAGGGAAACTGGCTTCACAGGACAGCCGGATGGACGGGAGCTTATACGACTGTACCAGGAGACTACAAGCCTACCTCAGTGCTAGGAACCGCAAGCGCGGCCTTCGTGGAAATTACCGCGACAAACTATGTCGACAGCACATGCTATCCGTCAGTCACAGGTGTCTGGACTCTAGTCGCCGATGAACAGAACCCATCGGCTCCCATGACGGTCAGCCTCTCACAGAGCTACGAAATTGGTTCGCTCACGATCTCTGGGCCGACCATCACTCATGGAGTGATAAACTCCCAGGGCGTCGAGGTCGGGAAGATGTGGCAATGGAATGTCTCGTACGTATCAAACCCAGTTGCATATTCCCAGTACTTGCAAATCAACGTAACGGCATACAACAACGCGAGCCCCGGCAACTGGACACTTAAGAACGAATATCTTTTCGCGCCTGTAACGACTGGTGCTCAGCCAACAAGCTTCACGCGTCCCGTTCAATGGTCACCTGATCCGAACGTGATCAACGCGCTGACAACTCCGAACGGGAACGGACCCGCCTGCATCCGTTTCATGGACTCACTTTGGGGCTACGGTGGAGACTGCTCGACGGTCGATCCAACGGACCTCCCGAATCCGGAGGCTTTTTCCTGGTTTTATCCGAGTACGGATATCACGGTCACGATCACCGAGATCAGGCCCTACAGTCTCACGAATTCGCCGTACCTCTACACTCAGCAATGGGGAACGCCCACGGCGCCAGGGTCGCCAGGGTCTTACGCAATCACGCTTCCAGCGTGGACCACATCAGAGCCAATGTATCTGGCATTTGGCGGTCAGGCGGCTGGAGACAATATCTGCATGGGCGAAGCTGTTACAAGTGCGGCGCATGGGCTTCGCACAGGGCAACAGCTACACTTCGGTTTCGGCTCGATTAGTGTGCCAGCCACTGATGGCCCAACCAACACGGTGAACTGGAGTGCTTTCCATAATGCAAACGTGACAGTCTTCGTTACGGGAGCGAACACATTTGCATTTGCGTATTACGGCAACAGCACTCACGCTGGATCTGGCGCATCGATGCCGGGTCAGATCAATAACGTCTCCGTCCCCACCACAGTCAACGTCACTGGAACTGTTTCCGGAACCAATTCTCAATCGTATCCAGTGGAGTTCGCCTGCGCCCTCGTGTCGAGTTTCCCCAATACAAACCTCTGGATTAACGTCCCGCCAGCCGCCACGGATGCGACTGTGAAAGCGATCGCGCAAAAAACGCTCGCGGGCACCCAGGCCGGCCGCAAGACCTATGTCGAATATTACAACGAACCCTGGAACATGCTGAAGCCGGGTATCGGCTTCTTCAACGCCCTGGGTTCTCTGGGTTACTGGGGTGGCAACCCAACAACCGACGGAGACAATCTTAAACTGTCGCCTGCCGCCTATGCGCTTCGAGCATCCCAGATTCATGCGATCTTCACCCAGGTCTATGCGGCGGCCGGTCGGTCCAACGAAATCGTGCGTGTGTATGGGTGCCAGTTTACAGGAGCACAGTGGAAATCTGATGTGGTCGCGTTCGCCAACTCGTACAATGCCACGTCGCCAGCGACTCCGATTCAGATTGATGCGATCGCGGTAGCGCCTTACATGAACGTGCCAATGGATCAGCGCGCTGATCCCACAATCGCCGCCACAGTCAATCCGACCGCTGGCGGCACGACTGGCGGCTTGCTGGCCGCTGGTACCTATTATCTTAAATACACATGGGTTGATTCGTTAACCAAACTCGAGAGTTCGGCCGGGTCGAGCCAGTCCGCACAATTCACAGTCGCGGCTGGCGACATCCCGGTGGCGACGATCAGCCTCCCCAACGCGACATCTGGCGTCCCACAGTGGGCCTCGGCGGTCAACGTGTATCTCACGCCCGTGAATGGAGCTTCTGGATCAGAGGTTCAATACTTGACGGGAAACCCGGTTCCACCGACTGGGAGTTCGACGACGGTCCCGCTTAAAGCGGCAAATCCTGTCACTGGAACTGCTCCACCAGCCCATAGCGCGATCTGGTCATTCAAGCTTGGAGCGGCCTCAATCGCCAGCACAAACCCGAATAGCATCGTCTATGGTGCATCATGGACGCCCTGGACCAGAGGCCAGCTTGCGGACATTTTCCGGCATTACCTGGTTTATGGGAACTATTTGAGCAGTGGCGTCACGGTTGGCGGCCTGGCGTCAAATTACATCCCCGTTGGCTCTCAGCCGGCGAACTTCGTTCCAGAAATCGTCGGTTACGAGGGGAGCATTGGAGCAATTGTTCCTACTTCAGTTGGAACCAACGACGCCAATCAGACAGGATCGCTGCATGCCATCCTTACCCATGACATGCTTTATGATCCCTCAATGCGAGACCTTCAAAACGCGTATTACACCGCGATTCAGTTGTCTGGCGTTGCGCTTCAGAACGAGTTCAGTTTCTGCGATCCGCCGTTCGGAATGGCCCCTGGTGTCTGGGGCTGGCAGATCTGGGGCGACTGCGCGTGGGTCGGCCAGCAGTGGGGCGCGGGTGATGGTTCGGACGGTAAAGCCGTGAACCAGTTCGCCCTCGTGACGAACAAGAGCGAGCACTATCCCAATGTTTCGGTCAAGCTCCAGGGCTGGCGAGACTGGGCGCAGGCCGCGAATCCCTTGCCCGCTCCGCCCCCTCAGTCGTCTCCGAAACGGCGTTGGTTTCCTCAACTCTCGTCATTCTACCGGGGCGCGATTCGACCTCGAGGCCGTTAATCATTCATGCCAGTGCGTGTTCATGGAATGTATGTTATATTGATTCTGGAGCTCTCTTCATCCCATGCGAGACCGCGACGTTCGCGATGCCATCCAGACCGCCCTGCTCGCCACGGGCGCATTTGACGGCGTCTATCTCTGGGGTGCTCCCGAGGTCCGAGGCGCGAATTCGTCGCTCGCCGCCATCGCACTCATCGAGCCCGTCTCGAGCGAGCAGGACGATCCCTTCGACTCCGCCGTCACTGGCTCGCTCGTCGTCACCAGCACCGTGAAGATCTCGCTCGTCGCACGCAATGAGGATCCGCAGCTCCGCGACGAAAGCGCTGAGCTCCTGCTCGACCTCGCCGCCAACGCACTCAACGGACAATCTCTCGCCGGCTTCACTCTGCCCGAGCTCACACGCATGGCCTCCTGGCGCTGGCAGAATCCCATTCCGCCGGAGCGCACCATCGAGGCCCTCTTCCGTTACCAGTACCTCGTTCCTCTCTGGAATTCGTACGACACCAACCCCTAGTCCACGGGAGCTTTTCATGGCCGCGACTCGCGCGAACATCAACTGGGCGGCGGTGAACTTCGCCTCGACCGCCATCACACGCATCACCTCGGGCGCATTCGGCCAGGGGGGTAAGCTTGCGACCTTCAAGGGGGACGTCGACCTCTACAACACGGTCGTCGCCAATGTGACCAACGAGCCCCACGCCAGCTTCACGACCGCCGACGTGGGTACGATGATGGGCTTTTCCCCAGGCGCCACCGGTACTCTGACCGCAACCCTGAACGACGCCAGGGGAGCGACGGGAGGCGCAGTCGTTTTCACCATGATCAACGCCGTCTTCGAAAACGCCGAGACTCAGGGCCGGCACGGCCAGTTCGGCTCCGTCACCGGCACCTGGCAGGCGTTCTCTGCCGACGGAGTGACGAATCCGCTGTCCTTCACCCGGCAATAAGCCTCGGCACCCGACCGCGCGGCGCGGGGGTGGGAGGCAGATGCAAGGTCCCTCCGCTCAGCCTTCATTTGTCCTCCCATCCACGCGTTCGATCTTCACTCCTGCTTTTGAGAGGACTTCCTGTGACCGGGACGCCAGACGCGCTCTTGATTCCCGAAAACCGGAAGACAGGCGCACGCATGATCGACCGGGCGAACTCCATCCTGGAGATCGCTGAACCGCTCCTCGGCGTCGACCGCGACCGCGGCGAGCGGGGCTATATCCGGATCCAGCCCCACGGCCGCCTGTTCGTCACCAGGTCGCCCAGCGACACCTTGCTCTTTCCCGTGGATCACCCCTGTGCCGGCGCCCCGCGGTACAACTGGATCCTGAGCGCGGACGGCGTCGAGCTTGGCTATCTCAAGCCGGAGGCCGGTGATGCTTGACGAAAAGGCGCTCCGCAAGCCGGAATTCAGCCTGGGGACGCGGGTCCGCCTCGCCGACGGCCAGGAATGGACCCTGCCCAGGCCACGTCTTCGCTTCAACCCCAGGGTCACGCCCGCGGGCGTTACAGTCGAAAGCAAGCTCGGCTTCGGACCCGAGGCCGATCACCTGCTCGACATCCTCTGGGGCGTCGTCCCCGCCGATCCAGTCGAACGCCTGCGCGCTCGCTTCGAAATCGTCGTCCAGCTCCTGGCCGCCAATTACGACCTCAAGCCAGACGACTTTGCAAGCTTGCTCATTCTTGAACCGGGTGATCCCGCAAGCGAAAATCGCTGGAATGAAATCGGAGAGGCGATCGCCGGCCAGGCCCCAAAACCCTCGCCCGCTATCTGAGGCTCGTGGCTCGGATGGCGGGCGTAACCGATTCCTCCATGACCTTCGAAGACGCCCTTGACCTGGCCGGTCTCATGGTTGCCGCCGGCCGCGTGCCCCCCGCGTCGGAGTGGGTCGACGGGCTCATGCTGGCCCGCCAGGAAGAGCTCGTTGAAGGCTTCTTTTAACCCTTGATCTTGCATGCAAGAGCAGGCCCAAACCACCGTGAACGACCTCGCGAACAAGGCGTCGGCCGAGCTGCTCGACCGCGTGCTCGCAGCCATCGCACAGGCGGTCGCCGCACAGGCAGCGCTTGTGAATCTTCCTCTCGCGGCGGTCCCGCCCGGGACCGCGCGTGCTGATGCAACAATGCGTCTCCCGGCGAGCCTGCCTGAAACATCCGACGCGCAGGCAGTTCTTGATGCACAGGCGCATCTTGATACGAACGCGGCTCTTCCGCCAGGCGTGGCTCAAACACCTGATGGGATCGCGGATCTTGCTCAAACGGGATGCCCCTTTGCGTACCTTCCGGAAACGTCGGACGCAGCGCTCTGGCGCGATGGGAACGCGGGTTTCGCGCCGAGCGCGTCTGAGGCATCGGAGGGGATGACGAATCTCGAGTCGAGGGGTGCGCTCGCGACGAGCCTGGGCAGCGCGAGCGCATGGGGCGATCGAGCCAGGATCCAGGATCTCGGCGTGCGTGCCGCCACGCCCGATCCATTCATCACGCCCTCGATTCCAGGCTCGCCGGAAGACTCGCCCGCGGCCTGGATTCCCGGCGGTCTGCTGGGCTCAACCGCCGGCTCGAGGCCTGCGCCCGCCTCGCTTGCCGGCGGCCCACAGCTTGCGATCGAACCCTGGCCAGCGCTTGGGGAATCGCCCCTGGGGAGTCTGCGCGGCCCCGATGCGGGAGTTCGCGTGACCCCATCCGCAAATCCGGGCGCTGAGCTCACGAGCCTGCTCGAAGAGCTCGAGAAGCTCAGGTCCGCCGCCCGCAAAGCGGCGCACGAGCTGGCGAACATCAAGGGACCCGTGGCGCCGCCGCTTCCCGCTACACCAGGCAACCGCGGCTCATTCCGAATCTAAATCACGCACGAGCCAGGCCATGACGACTCTCGACGGCAACAACATCTTCGGCGTCGCGGTGCATGTGAGCCAGAGCCCACATCCGCTCGCGCTTCAGATGAATGAATACTTCGGCCTCAATGGCAAACAAACACTCTACGGCGGCTCGCGAGGGCGTGTTTTCCACGTCTCCGGGGTGCTCACCGCGCCTGATTTGCCCACGCTGAACGCGTTTGAAGCCGAGCTCCTCTCGTTCGCCGACGGCCTGCCGCATACCCTGATCGACAACCGCGGCCGCACCTGGACGAACGTGGTTTTCCCGGGCGACTTCAGCGCATCGCCGCTTGGTCCTCGACTGCTCGCCGGCGGCGGCTGGTGCCTGCCGTATCGCCTCACACTCGAAGGCCTCATCTAACGAGACGCACCTTCAACCATGTTCAGCCAGGCTTCCATCCTCAGTGTGAATCCCCCGGTCGTGCACGGGAGCGAGCTCCTGCTCTCGTGGACGTCAAGCGCGGCTGCCGGCACGGTGTATCAGGTCTATGTCGACGGCCGGCTTTCGTACGCCGGGCTCGGCACGCGCTGCGCTGTGCCGCTGCCTCCGGCCGTGGCACATATCGACATCGGCACCGTCGGCCCCGGCGAACGCCAGGTGAATTTCGCCTCGAGCCTGCCGCCGCGTTATCAACGGCACGCGAATCTTTCCTGGCTGGGCGGCACCTATCTTTCCGCGAATCTCGCCGGTTTCAACATCTACGGCGAATCGAGCCCAGGGGCCGGGATCAACTTCAGCGCAGCCGTCGCCCAGGTCCCCGCTTACACGGCAGGCATCGTGACCGACGGCTTCGGCTCGGGAGGGTTCGGCCAGGGAGGCTTCGGCCAGGCCGCGGGATGGTATTCCTGGAGCTCTCCCCCGCTTACGGGAGGAACCTGGCACTGGGCCGTGCAACCGTTCGATGCCGCCGGCAACGAGGGCCCCGCACAGACCATCGCGGTTACGATCCAGGCGCCTCCCGGCCCGCCCGCGCCGTTTCCAAACGGACAACGGCTTGAATATGTGTATCATTCGTCCACACGTCAGGCTGTTCTTTCCTGGAATCCGAGCGCATGAGCAACACGTACACGCCCAACACGCAGCTCGCCATGCCCGCGGCGGGCGATCGCAACTGGAATGTCGCCGTCAACGGCAACGCAGCGGTCCTGGATGCGCTTGCACCTTTGGGTGCGCTCGCGGTGACGACGACCGAGGTCCCGTCGGCCACGCTGAACGTCCGCGTCGCCCCCGGCGCCTACATGCGCCAGGACGGCACGATCGCCGTTTACGCCGGCTCCGCGCTTTCGACCCTGACCGCTGCCGCGACGGTCTATCTCTATCTCGATCTCACGAACTCAGGCGCGCTTGCGACATCCACCAGCGGCTTCCCGGCCACGCCGCATGTGCGGCTCGCGACGGTCACAACCGCGGCATCCTCGATCCAGTCGATCACCGACGCCCGGGTCGCGTTTCAGGTGCTGGGTGCGTTCGCGGACGGTGTGAATCTCACGTTTGGCACCAGCGTGGGCACCCAGATCGGCACCGCGGCCAACCAGAAGCTGGCGTTCTTCGGCAAGACTCCAATCGTGCAGCCGGCGATGGGCGCTGCGACCGCGGGCTCGAGCTACACCGCCAACGAGCAGGCGATGCTCCAGAACGTTTACAACGCCGTCCGCAACCTGGGGCTGGGGAGCTAGCCCGACAAGTGGTTGCGTGCTTTGCGATTCCGGGCGCAGAGCGATCGTTTCTTCAACATCTCCTCATCGTGAATAGACAAACAGACTGACAATTGTCCTGTCCATCCGAAGTCGGCCTGGAACAGCCCAGACCGCTGCAATGATCGTCGTTGGTAAAGCGAAGTCCGCGAGATTCCCGTTGTTGACTTGCATGCTTCCAACGAGCGCACTAAAGTGGTTGGGGTGCCGAAAACTCGGGGTCAAATTAAGCGTTCTTCTATCTACATCTCTTGTGATGCTCGCCCTGATCAAACATCGAGATGATCCCCAGGACCGCCAATACAGAGATTCTGCTTCCCGCCAAAACGGAATCCTCCGAACTCATTCGATCCTTTTGGCGGCTTGTTCCCGCCCTGTTTGGAAAAAACTTGCTTCGCCGGGACAATCTCGATTCTTTTCCATGGAAGTCAATCTGCGAGCACAAAGATGAATTGGGACCAGTCCAATAACGATATCCATTCTGCCGGCGACGCGCTGCAACCAATCACGGTCCCTTACTTGCTTGTCACACACATCGGGTCCTACAAACAAGGACTGGAGCGGTACACAGACCGGCTCTGGAGCAAGGATCTGGAAGAACACCTTCGCTACCTGTGCGACCTGACAATCGCCAACCCTTTGAGTCGCGGCACACCACCGCCGCAAACGGGACCTATCAAGCCCCCACCCAAGGGACATTCCTTCAAATTCGTCGATCTTTCCGCGACGCGTACCGTGAGGCATCATATCTTATTTCTCGCCTCGGACGTCTTGCGAATTTGGTCCGCGGTCGGACTCGCAAGCATTGTGCATGTCGGTCCAGGCGGCTGGCCGATTCCGATGGGTTGGTTTGCAGGCCCGATCGCAAAACTCAGACGCAAGAAACTCGTCGTAATTTTCGAGTCGGCTGATTGGACCATACCCACGAGAAAACTGCGGGCAAGAATGTACAATGCGATCAACGAATGGATTGCTCCCAAACTTGCGCGCTGGGCTGATCTCGCCATCTACACTCAAAAGCAATACATGATGGATTACCCGCCGCGTGATCCGTCATTAGGCCACGTGATTCCGGCGTCGTGGATCGATGAGGAAATCATACTCACGCAGCCCCAGGCTGATGCGGCCTGGTCCGACAAGCCGAAGGTGGGCCTCAAGCTTGCCTTCTTCGGCCGCCTGGTCGAACAAAAAGGGGTTAAGGTCTTACTTGATGCCATGGGGCGAGTACTCAAGGATGGCAAGGCGGTCACCCTCGACATCTATGGCGCGGGGAGTCTTGAGGCGACTTGTAAGGAAGCCGCTCGCCTTTGGCCAAACCAGATTACGATGCGTGGTGAAGTTGCCTACGGCCCGGCTTTTTTCGAAGTGCTTAGGCAGTACCATGCTGTAATCGTGCCTGGCCTGGCGACTGAACAGCCTCGCATTCTTTACGATGCCAATGCACAGGCCGTGCCCGTGCTGTGCACCGCCACTGACGGCAACCAGCAAGTCGTCACCGATGGAGTCAACGGTCGCACAATGGCCGTCAATGACCCGGAAGCGCTGGCTCGGCTCATCTTGGAAGTCCACGATGACCACCCATCCCTTCGCCGCATGGGGTATGAAGGTCTACGAATCGCCCACGAACATACTCACAGGGAAATGCACCGTAAACGCTGGGTTCTTTTGCAGACGCTGCTGTCATCCGCAGACCACTCCATCTCCAGGGCTGACGACTCTTCGCACGCCACGGCATGACACAACGACTGACGTCTTACATCACTGGCCAGTTCATTTTCTTCCCATCATCCCGACCGCGTTTTGCAGCCTGCTCCATGGCATATTCACCTGGGCTAACTCCCGCTCGTCCGTGACCTGCCGTTAGAAAACCCGGCTCGCTCGCGCTGTCCAATCGCAATCGAGAAGCCTAAGCGCGCCTGGGCTACCATAAGTTCGACCGCGGTTTCGCCAGACCCCTCCAGATTGTGCGTATTCGCTCGGTGATTCTGTTTCTCCTGAGCCCCGGTCGCGTACCCGGTCGCGCGGACGAAGCCTGAAGCTGGAAATCCGCAATCTCATTTCACATCGGAATCTCACATGCCCGGCTCGTTTGACTACACGCCGATCGCGCCGCCCCTGGCGTTCGACGCAACCCCCGTGGGAGTGTTCCTGTACGACGCAGGCGCAGGGTACGCCCATTTGCCGAACGTCGTTTGCGAGCAGATCCAGTACAAGGAAGGCCCAACGCCGCCATCCGCTCGATTCCGCTACATCCTGGACCAGGAGGCCGCTGCGCTCGGCTGGCCGACGCAGTTCGAGCAGCTCTGGCCGATCGCCTCGGTCGGCTCGGCGTACCAGGTTGCGGAAGATGACGAGCTCGTGGTTCTGGCGGGGATGCCGGACGGTAGCGTGCGCGTGCTCTTCCACGGATTTTCACGGCTGCCGCAAACCGATCTCGAGCCCGGCCGCCAGGGGGTGACTTTCGTGGCCGTGGGTGTGGCGATCCAGTGCTGGAACGCGCCGATCGGCGGCCGGCTTGAGCGCAACGCCGACGATCCCCAGGCGGGCGCTGTCGTATCCACTGCGCTGCCGACGCGGTTCAATCCCGCCGATAACGGCCCGCGATCGATCGGCGGCTTTTTGCCCAACTGCACCCCCGCCGGGTACGACATCGACGAGGCTGGAAGCGCTCCCTACCCCGTCTTTCTTGAACCCAGGCTCGACCGCACCCCCGACCCGCGCACCTTCTGGGATCTTTCCAAGGCCGTCCGCATGATCCTGGCAACCTGCAATCCGCCAGGGTCCCTGGTCGACAATCCCGACTTCTCCGCGCTCGACGCCCTGCTCCAGAACCGCAGGCCGCTCCCAGGCGCACAGTTCTACGACCCCACCAATCCCGCGACCTACACCCAGGATTTCAACCTCATCCGCGACTACGACGCCACCAACAAACCCTGGCCCGAAGCGGTTGGCGAGCTCCTGGGCTTCTACGGCTTCGGCCTGCGGTTTCACTGCGAGACCACCCCCTCGGGCGAGCCCTACGACATGCTCGAGATCTATCGCAAGGACGCCGCGGGACCTGTCAACCCCAAGGCCGTCTATCTCCCTAATGCGGGATCACCGCTGGGCGAAGCGCCTGTGAATCTGGGATCGTTCCACGGCGTCTTCGATTTCCAGGGGCTGGCGAACCAGTTCGAGGTGGAAAGCCACCCCGACCGGCTCGAGATCAGCGTCGTGCTTGCCCCAGGGTTTACGCCCAGCCCCACAGACGCGCTCGCGGCCAACCGCGTCAAGTTCCGCCGCTCGTTCATCGAGATCGCCGACCAGGTTCTCGCCGGCCAGGGCCCAACCCTGCGCGACATGTACCGGCTCTACCTGGCGGACGAATGCGGCGACGGCCACTGGAGCTTTTCGCAGTCGGCCTGGGCAAGCACCCCGATCGATTTTTCTCCCATCTTTCCCCCCGCGCAGGATGGCACTCAATCGTACGTCAACCGCTATCGGCCGGGCTCGAACACGCTCATCTCCACCGATCCCAATAACCGCAAGCGCAGGGCTCAGCTCGCGGTTTCACGTGATTATGCCGGCCCCAATCCCCCTTGCGTGTGGAACGGCACGGGCACCTGGCAGCCAATCCAGGGAGACTGGCGGCTGCTCGACGACCGGCTGGGGATTCTGGTCACGGCGGATGATCCCGAGCTCTGGAACATCGGGCTGCCCTCGCCCGGTGGCTATGTGTCGAAGGCGCAGGAGCCGACCGGCGTGCTTCACGGCGTGACCTCGATCGCCAATCCCCAAAGCGGGATTTCGGAGTCGCGCTTCTACCTGCGCTTGACCACCGTGGTCGAGGCCGATTACGACCTGGGCGTGATCGCCCCCCGCCGCGACGCGTCGCCGACACAGCAGGTGGTTGCGCGCAGGATCGACGCCCGCGACCATTTCCGCCGCGAGACCGTCAAGGCCGCGAGCGCATTCAATCCCACCTCGAGCGACGTCATCGTCGAGGACGACACCGACGCGGCTTTCACCCACGCCGCGCAGCTTCGAAGCGCCCACGAGCTGCCGCCGCTCTCCGCCGCCTGCACATTCCCGATGCTGCTTGACTACCTCAAGGTGGGCGACCGCGTCGATGGCGTGCTGGGGCGCAACGCTTCCTTCCAGGTGAATGCAGCCGGCGAGCAGCTCGAGGCCACGAGCTATCCCTACGTGGTCGCGCTGACCTGGGATCTCGCGGGGAATCGCCAGTCGACCACGCTCCAGCTTGCGGATCGGCGGCTCGAGGCGCACGCACGCGCGCTCTGATCGATCCAATCCCAGGAACCAACCGCCATGAGCCAGGACGCCAGAATCGAACGCAATCGCCACCAGTCGCTGGCGATCGACTCGGATCGACTGCCCGCTTCCGGTCCATCTCCAGGGGCATCGGTCCTCGCCGCAACGACCGCCGTCTCCTCCTATCCGACCACCGCCGCCGCGTTCTACGCCGCAAACCCGCTCGAGATCGACGCCGTCGAGGCCGAGGGGCAAACCGCGACCTTCACCGCCGACACGACTCAGGTCCTCTACCTGCTCAATCTTGGAACGGCCGTGCCGCCCCAGGGAACATACGTGATCGCATCCGCCGTCGGCGGGCGCTGGGTGTTTCGCTATGATGGATGATCATAAGCACGTTCATCACTCGGTCGCTCGCGACCAGAGGGCCGCGCGCAACCGCAGGAACGACCTGGAATCGACCGTCGGCCGAATCCCAGATCCCCAGCCGCGCGCGACCCCGCGCAGGCTGGTTCAGATCTACAACGGCGGATCGATGCCGTCGCAGCCGAACCACGTTTATCTTGCGCATCCGGTGGAGCTCGACGGCGTGGAACTTTCCGGGGGCGCGGCAACGCCGACCGCGGATTCCTCGCAGTCGCTCCCAGTCATCGTGCTGGGTCACGCACCGCTCGCCGGCGACCTGCTCACCGCCCATGCCGTCGCCGGCCGCTGGGTCGCGTATCGCGGAGCAACGCCTGTCCCTTCAGCATCGCTGCAGATCGTCGGCTGCTCCGGCCCAATCGCCGGCATCGCCGTGACGATCTCCTCGTCGCCAACCAGCACGCCGTTCTTCTCCGGATCCACCAACTCGAACGGCATGGTGGATTTCAACATCGCCTCGGCGGGAGTTTACTGGGTCGGCACCTCCTACAACGGTGGTTTCCCACTCAACCGCTACGCGTGGGGGAGCAAGTATCTTTACCTCACCGCTGGCCTGACGGTTGTCGCCCCCGGCCCCATTTCAGGCTATTACTGCTGCTCCACCATGAGCTTTCCGCTCCAGTCAAAGCTCTATCTAACCGTCTGCAACCAGACCTACACGCTCAATGCGACCGGCAGCTCAGGCTCGCCGGCCGTCTACAACACGCTGCCCTCGATCATCCAAACCGCCGGCGTGGCTGAAGATTCAGGCACGTGCAACTGGTCGGGATTCCCCAACACCGTCACCGGAACAACCATCTGGAGTATCGGCCTCGCCTGCCCTACAAGCACCACGTCCATGACCGGGCTGATCAGCACAAGCGCGCTGGGACGCTACAACGCCGCGACCGGCGGCTACGACGGCTTCACGCTATCCCCCTCCAGTTGCGCACCGACGAACTCCTGCCGCACCACGTCCATCCAGCTTACGGGAACGATCGGCGAGACCATCTCGCTCACGGGAGTGATGCCGTCGGTCGTGCCTGCAAGCTGTGTCGACGATCTCACCCCATACGCCCTGCCGTGCGCAGGCCAGACTGTTACGGTGACCTCATGAGCTGCCCAGCGTGCCCGTGCCCAGGAATCTGCCTCGCGTGGCCGCTCTTCTGTGAGTGGGCACGCACTGGCGATCCAAACCGCCTGGCGCACATCGTGAACCGATCCCGCCTCGAGCACGAGCCGGAATCCTCCGCGGCCCCGGCACTTGCCCACGTCCTCGCCCACCGCGCCCAGGTCGATGCCTGCCCCGATCGAACCCAGATCGGCGATTGCGCCTGCTCAGGCGCGCGCTGCGGGCGAAAGATGAACACGCTTGTGGCCCTGGCTGAATGCCTGGCCTGCGTCGCCTCGACCCAACCAGCCCACGCCCGTTCTTGAGCCTCCCGCGCGTCCCACGCACGGCCCGTTCCACACCATCCCACATACGCAAGACGCCCATCAGACAGACGCACCGTCACACGCTCTCCCGCATACGCAAGACATGCCTCTCGAGCACCCGGCCACGCGCTTCTTCTCCCCTCGCGCTTCATCTCTCCTCGTTTCCTCCAACCCCTGAGGTCGACCATGCCGCAACCCAGCAATTCAGGCAAAACTCCTGGCAATTCAGGCAAACCTCATCCCGGCAGCGGCAGCTCGAAGGAACAACCCGTTTTCGATGACGAGGCCGCCCAGCAATTCCTGGACGCAGTGCTGGACGAAGAGGTCGAAAAGCGGCTTTGGCTCCGCGCGATCACTCCGCTTCTTCAGCTCCGAGCACGCGATTCCGACCCCTCGGGCCGCGTTCAGCTCGCCCTCGACTTCATGTACATCGCCGCCTGCGAACGCGTCGCCCGCATTCTCAGCTCCGATCTCCCCGCCATCCCCAAACGCTAGCCCCGAGAGCTTTCCTCAAGGGCGCAGACTCCGAGACCGCACATCCTTGCGCCCGCGAAAAGTTTTCTCCTTTTTATGCAACTTATCTCCCCGATACGGGGATCTTATCTGGTTGAGCGGACGGGAAGGGCGAGCGAATTCTTGGGGGCCTTTCTCGGCGGACGGTTTGTAACGGTCTTACGCCTTTCTCATTTTGCAAGGACTGGTGAACCATGCGCAAGAAGGTTGCGAGCCTTGGGCTCGAGCTCCTCGAGCTGAAGCTCTTCCCCTCGACGGCGGCGGTGATGGTCGCCGCGACGGCGGACGTGGCCTACGCGTCTGTCTCCGATGGCGGGAGCGTCAGCGACCCCGATGATCCGGATGATCCGATTGATCCTCCCCCCTGTCCGGAACCTCCGCCGTCGACTCCTCCGGAGTGCCCACCGACGGACGAGCCCACGTTCCCGCCGACCAGCCCGATCGGTCCGGCGTGATTCGCGGCCTCGTGACATGCTCGCGGGCGGGCGCGGGGCGTCCCTGGGGCGCTTCGCGCCCGCGTCTTTTCGAGTTCTCTGGATCCGAGCCTTAGCGGTTGAGGGACTGGCCATGGGTGCGTACTGCATTACCGAGCGCGGGACGGGAAGCGTGGTCCTGGTCGTGCGGGGATCGTCGCTGTCTCGGGGCCTGGAACAGGCCGCCCGCCGCGGCGAGCGGCTTGCCGGCGTCGATCTTGCCGGGCGCACGCTGACCAGCGGCTTTTTTTATCGCGTCGACTTTCGGGCCTCCTCGTTCGCCGGGGCGGATCTCCGCGGCGCTTACCTGCGAGAAACCGATCTGCGGGGCGCGGATTTGCGTTTCGCTCGCTTGAATCAGGCGTTTTTGCAGGGCGCGGACCTGCGCAGCGCGGATCTGCGCGGGGCGGATCTTTCGCGGGCGGATCTCCGCGGCGCCTTGCTGTCGGGTGCTCAGCTCGCCGGCGCTCAGCTCGATCAAGCACAGCTTGAAGGCGCGATCCTCGAGTGGCGCTGGATCGAAATCCCGCTTCTTCTGCTTGGCAACAAGCTGCCGCTCGAGCACAAGGAGCGGTTGATTCTCGATCTGGTCTTCCACGACGAGGGCAAGCCGTTCGACTGGCTCAGGCGTTTGATCGGCATGGGCTCGCTGGCCGATCGCGCGATCGATGCGCTCGCGCGGCACGTCCGCGAAGGCGACAACGCCCCAGCGTTCCTCCGTGCCTCAAGCGCACGGCTTGCCCGCGCGCAAGCCCCCTTCCACGCGGATCCCCCACCGGTTCGCGTGCAGGCCGCGCGGGCCTAGCCCCGCCGCGGTTTCCCGCATCGTTCCCGTTCACGAAACCAAACGGCCCAGCCGCCTGGGTCCCGGGGCGTTCCACGCGCTTCGCGGCTCGCGCGATCCGTCCAAGGACTTGAGTATGAACACGCATCGGTTTTCTGACCGGGACCGCGGCGCTTCCCAGGAATCGAGCCAGCCTGTACGGCTCTCGGCACGTTCGCGGCTGCCGATTCATCCAGGATCGGCCGCGGCCCGGGCTCGGGCGCTCGAGGCGGCGAACCAGCCCTGGTCTCAGGGCCCGCGCATCGAGCCCAGGCGGGTCGACGGCTCGCTGGTGGTGCGCGATCCCGTGACCGGCGACCGCGTGAGCGTCTACACGCCGCGTTTCAATGTTCAGTTCCAGGAAGGACACGAGGCGGCGCGGTGGTACATCCGCCCCGTGGCGGCCGTGGGCGCCCGCCCGCTGAGCCGCTCCTTCCCCACGGCCAAGGCCGCGGTCGAGGCCGTCGAGCAGGCACGCTGGCGGCTTGATCCTCCTTCAGCCTCAAGGCCAGCCCCCCGCCGTACCCGCGTTATCTATCGCATGCCCTGATCCCTTCATTTCTAGATTATTGATGAAATGAGCATAGCCATGATCGATCAAGCGAAACGGGCGGCGACTTCGAGCACGGAACGGCCAGCCAGACGCCTGCGCAAGGATGCATCCCAGGAGCCGCGGACCAAGGGGCGCAAACGCGCCTTCGCCGGCCAGCCCTGGTTGGACAGGCAACGCAATCACGAGACCCCGGACGACGACCTGCTGACAGCCGAGCAAGAACGCGAACTCGCCGCGCGGATCAAGGCAGGCGACATGGAGGCGCGTGACAGGCTCGTGCTGGCGAATCTTCGGCTCGTGGGCTACGTGGCGCGGTTCTACTCTCAATCCAGGGTGCCCGTCGATGATCTCGTCCAGGAGGGCAACCTGGGCCTTATCAGGGCGGCCGAGCTCTTCGATCCAACCGCCCACATCGTGAGATTCGGCACTTACGCAACCTACTGGATCCGCGCGTTCATCCACCGCGCATTGGGAGAAGACACGTCGATCGTGCGCTTGCCGGAATATGCTCGGCTGATGCGCACGCGTTACTTGAAGCTCGCGGTCGAGGTCGGAGACAGCGATGAGTTCCCTGCCTGCCGCGATCTCCTGGCGCAGATCGATCCGGCCGATGTCGCGCGCCGCCTCGACGTGCCCGTCAAAAAACTCCGCGTCCTCCGCCAGGCGCTCCTGGATCGTGTCTACCCCATGGATTTTGATCGCAACTTCTGCCACGAGGCAAGCGCCGTCGACCGCCCGCTCATGGACGAGGAAAATCGGGCCGCTGTGCAAAAAGCCCTGGCCATGCTGACTCCGTTCGAGGCCTGGATCGTCTGCTCCCGTTACCAGATCGAGCTCGATCTCAAAACCCCGGCGAGCCTCCCCGTGCCAATGGAATCCGACGGCTGTTCCCCAGGCGCAGCCCAGGCCGCGCCGCGGAAAATATCCAGCGGCCCGGTTCGTACGCTCAAACAGCTCAGTCTCGACTGCGGACTGCCCGTGCCACGCCTGCGGCACATCGAGAAAAAGGCGATGGCAAAGCTCCGGGGCTGCCTCGAGCCGATTGCCGAGCCCATGCCCGCAACGCGCAAGGCCACCATTCGCAACGCCGAGAAAACGGTCCGCATCGACGGGCGCAAAGGTTAGCACTCTCGCATGGGATTCTGAGAAAGGGTTCCTGCTTTTACGGGAGACCGTGTGATGCGACCCGGCACTGGTGCAAGCGATGCGCGTGAGATCCAAGCGCCTGGGGTGGAGTACCCGGTCGATCACGCGACCGTGCGGCGGTTTCTCGACCTGCTCCTTGGTGCAGGCAGCGGCTGTGTCGAGCTGCGGGTGCTGAAGGCGGCGTGCGACCGCAAGGGGCGGATACGCCGCGGCCGTGACCTGGGCCTCGGGCCGGGATTCGAGGGAGCAACGCTCGCCGGCTGGTTCGACGACGCAACGCCCCTGCTCACGGAAGTGCGCCGGCTCGAGGGAGTATCCGCCTATGTGAGCATCAATCCCATCAAACGGGACCTGCTCGCCCGGTCGTACAACGCGCTTGCGCGAACCCGGCACGCGACCCGCGATGACGATGTGGAGGCCATTTCCTGGCTCTACCTCGACATCGATCCCGAGCGCCCGCCGGACACAAGCGCGACCGACGCCGAGGCCGAGGCCGCCGCCAGCCGCCGCGACGCCATTTTGCACGACCATCCCCTTTTTACAAACTGGGCCGCGTGGGGAAGCTCCGGCAACGGATCCTGGATTCTCGTCCGCCTGCCGGACTATCCCAATGATGCAAGCCATCGCGAGCTCGTGCGCAGGACCACAAGCGAATTCGCGAGCCTCTACAGCGACAACACCGTTCGGGTGGACGTAGCCACAGCCAATCCTGCGCGTTTGATTGGCTTGCCGGGATGCTGGAAGGCGAAGGGATCGAATCGGCCGGAGCGTCCCTGGCGCAGGGCGACCTTGCTGGGGATCGGGGCGAAGTTGGAGCGATCGCTGGCCAGAAGCCATGCCAGCAGCCGCGAGGAGCTCGTTGCTTCCCGTGGTTGATCGATGAGCGGGTCGCTCGGTCGGTGATCGGTGGACTCCAAGCGCAGGCTCGCCTCTCGTGAGCCGCGCGTCAGAGCGATCAAGGGGCGGAATCTGGATCATGGAATACTCGCCCATGGATCCGGATTCACTCGTGCCTGGATCCAGCCTGCAACCTGATGGATTTCCGCCCGGTGTCGATTTGCACTCCTGGCTGGAGCACAGGCCGCGAGCTGGAGACTCGAGCTTCGCACCCACCGCGGATCGCAGCCGGGGACCTGGCGTCCAGCCGCCCGAACCGCGCAATCGAGTCGCGCGGCACCGAAGTCGGACCGGGTCTGATCACGAGCGAGGCACGGACCGGGCGCGGCGCGCGGCGGCGTATCTCGCCAAGCTGCCGCCGGCGGTTTCCGGCGAGCGCGGGCACAATCGCACCTATCAGGCGGCCTGCATCCTGGTGCAGGGATTTGATCTTTCGATCGATGAGGCCCGCCCGATTTTGGAGGACTGGAATCAGGCCTGCCAACCACCGTGGTCGAAGGCGGAGCTCGAACACAAGCTGGCGGACGCAGCGCGCGATCCCGGTCGCAAGCCGAGGGGGTGGTTGCTCCAGGCGGGGCAAGCGGACGCGCCAAAGGCTCGGTCCGAGCGTCCTGGCGAGGCTGGTCAGCCTTCAGGAACCGAGGATGCGGCACGCGCCCCGACCCAGCCGGATATCCCCCCCGGCGCGGAAACCAATCCACACCGGCTCGCGGCACTGATCCTGGAACAGGAATTCCTGTTTACGGGATCGCTTGGGCTCCGTTACTGGCGGGATGAATTTCATGTATGGGATGGCGCGGCGTATCACGCGGTTCCCTCCGGCGAGATTCGGGCTCGGGCCACACGCGCGCTTGCGCGGGAATTTGATCGTGTGTATCGCCGTGCGCTGGAAGACGCCGCCGCGCGACCGAAGCCGGGGCCGCCGCCGCGCCCGATCCCGGTTTCCGCGCGGCTCGTGAGCGATGTGATTCAGGCACTTGCGAGCCTGGTGATGGTCTCGGTGCGTGAGGTGCCGTCGCAACCAGCCTGGCTGGCCGCACGCCCCGACCTGGCGGCAGGCGCTTTTGAGAACGACTCACCTGGCTGGGCCGCGGTTGATGTTCTCCCCGCGCGGAATGCGCTCATCCACTTGCCCTCGCTCATGGCTGGCACAATCCGCCGCCAGCCGCCGACGCCCAACTTCTTCAACGCCTTCGCACTCGACTACGATTTTGACGACCACGCCCCCGAGCCCGCCGCATGGCTGAACTTTCTCGCGCAGATCTGGCCCAACGATTCCGAAAGCGTCCAGTGTTTGCAGGAGTGGTTCGGCTACCTGCTCACGCCCGATACGCGGCAGCAGAAGATCCTGATGATGGTGGGTCCCAAGCGTTCGGGGCGCGGCACGATCGCGCGGATTCTCAAGGCGCTCGCGGGTGAGAGCACGGTGGTCAACCCCACGCTCGGAACACTGGCCCGGCCATTCGGCCTTGCCCCTTTGATTGGCAAGCCGATCGCGGTGTTTCCCGACGCCCGGCTCTCCAGCCGGCCGGATAACGCCGCGATCGTGGAATGCCTGCTCTCGATTTCGGGCGAGGACGACCAGACGATCGACCGCAAGCACCTTCCCGCCTGGACCGGCAAGCTCCCTACTCGCTTCGTCTTGATCTCGAACGAGCTGCCGCGGCTGCGCGACGTCTCGGGCGCACTTGCCGGACGTTTGATCATATTACGATTTACGCAATCATTTTACGGGCGTGAGGACCTGGGGTTGCTCGATCGGCTGCATGCCGAGCTCCCCGGCATCTTGCGGTGGGCGATCGCGGGTTGGGAGCGGCTGAACCGCCGCGGGCGATTTACCCAGCCCAGATCGGCGAGGGAGCTGGTGGCCACGATGGACGAGCTGGCGAGCCCGATCGCGGCCTTCCTGCGCGAGCGCTGCGTGCAAGAACCTGACGCGTCGTGCGCGGTTGCCTCGCTCTATGAAGCCTGGCGGTCGTGGTGCCACGAGCACGGGCGCGACGCCGTGGGCGACGAGCATTCCTTCGGGCGCGACCTGCACGCCGCGATTCCGGGCCTTGTCACCACGCGCCCGCGCACGCCGGAAGGCCGCGTGCGCCTTTACCAGGGGCTGCGGCTGCGGACCCCGCTCGATCCGGATCCCGATGCCGAGCACGGCTGAGCCAGGCGCTCAGGTATGTGCAGGCGCCCGGCCCGGCTTCCATTTGATGTTGCAACCGATGCTCGGGCGCTGATCGATCGCGGGGGCCTTGCCCTCGAGCACCGCATCAAGCGCAGCGCGGAGATCCTTGCCGTCAACAACCAGGCCGTTGCCGGGCCGGCTGGAATCAAGCTGGCCGCGATACACGAGCAACCGGTTGCCATCAAACACGAAAAAGTCGGGCGTGCAGGCCGCGTGATACGCGCGGGCGACTTCCTGAGTCTCGTCGTACAGATACGGGAACGTATAGCCGGCCGAAGCCTTTTCGAGCTTCATCTTTTCAGGGCTGTCATCGGGATGGGTGATCACGTCGTTCGCGCTGATGGCGAACACGGCCACTCCCTTCTGCTGGTAGTCGCGCCCCAGCCGGGCGATTTCCGCCCGCACGTGCTTAACATATGGACAATGATTACAGATGAACATAACAAGCGTTGCAGGTGCGTTCGCGGCGGCATCGAGCGAGACAGGCTCGCCCGTGGAGACCTCAGGCAGTGTGAAGTCAGGCGCGGGCGTGCCGAGCGGGAGCATGGTGGATGGGGTCAGGGCCATGATCGGGCTCCTCTTGCAGCGAACAACAGGAAACGGGCCCGCGTGTGCCGGGCCCTGAACGCCCCTACTTTAGCCGATCTGGCCCTGCCATGTCGTGCCGTTTATGAGAAGAAACAGCCGCCTCTTAGCCCTTGGGTGCGGGACCGCCAGGCTGTGGTGCTGCGGCTCCGGCAGGTCCGCTGGGTGCAGGTCCATCGGGGGGAAGCACGCCGGGCGGTGGAGCAGCGCGGCCCCCGCGCTGAGGGCCGCCGGGACCGCGACCCATCATTCGGTGCTGGCCATGGCATTCCTTGCAGGATCCGGCGAGCTTGCCATGGGCCTCGAGTGCCGCGGCCTTGTCCTTGGCGACCGCGGCCTTGTCGAGTGCCTGGGCGGAGGCCAGAAACGCCGCCGAGAGCCTGGTCCACGATTGTTCATCCCCGCGCGGCGGCTTGGACTCGCCGAGCGTCGCGGCCAGCCTGGCGTATTCCTTGGTCTGGCCCTGGATCGACGCCCAGTCGGGGCTTGCCGCCTCGAGTGCCTTGCCGATGGTCGGTGTGAGCGCGGTTGGCCCGCGCCCAATCTTCTCCATTGCTTCACGCATCGGCGACCGCGCCCGTCCGCCGCCAGGCCCGCCCATGCCAGGTCCACCAGGACCGGGGCCGGCAGGACCGGCTTTCGCCGCCGGACCGGGGTTGGGATTGTCAGCCTCTTCCGCACAGCCTGCCGCAAAGAGCAACAGCCCAGCGGCAAGGCAACCTAATCTAGAACATGCGTTCACAACACGACTCATGAATGGGAATCCTCGGTGGACCTGGCTGATTGAGAATCTCGAGACGGGATTATGATAGCGACCGAGCGTGCAAGGGACGACCAGGACTTCATGATCTTTTTTTTACCTGGGGAAATCGCGGTCGCCGACGCGTGCGGGGCGTGCGGGGATTCGCCGACTCTGGATCTCGACGACCGAGGTGGGGCGGGCTGTTGCCTGGGTTTTTGCGGCAAGCTCGGCCGCCAGGGCTTGCCGCAGCGCATGGAGGTTGCCAGGCCGTACCGCGGCGTATTCGATTCGGCCGGCGTCCTCACCGGCTGCGCCTGTGCCTGTGCGTTTGCCCATGCCGCCGAGCGCGGATTCCACGACCTCACGGAGCGCCCAGCGGGGATGGCGGCCAACCGCGGCGAACAGGGCGAGATACTCCACATCCTGCTGGCCGCGGCGGTACGCCTTGAGTCTCAGCGAGGGTACAGGCAACGGCGACCGATCCCCCGGCCGCGGTGGATACAAAAGCGAAAGCGTATCCCCTTTTTGCCACGATTCGCCGGTCCCGATCGTCTGCCAGGGAACCACACCATCAGCCCCTCGCGTGAACACATCAAGACACCAGGCAACGGGCTGATACGCCGAGCCTTCCACCGCGGCCGAGGTGCCGTATTCGAAGACGATCTGGTTATAGCGCCGTTTGCGCTCGAAGACAAGCTGAGGATACTCGCGCATCGCGCTTGAGACCACGAGCACGTCGAGCAGGCCGTCGAGCGCGTCGCGCTGCCACATCGGCCGTGAGATATCCGCGCGGAAGACCATCCGCGGGCCACGGCCGCCAGCCTTGCCGATCCCGTTCTGAAACGCTCCGCCGAAGACGCGAAGTGCCCAGAAGTCCTGGAAATCCCCCGGCTCGTCCAGCAGCCAGATCGACGATCCTCTCGACCAGCCAGGCTCCTTGAAATTGTTCTTGTTGTTGAGAAAGCCCTCGAACAGCGTGCGATTCCAGCCTTGCCGGGCGAAGTGCTCATCCATCGCTTTTGTCACATACGTGAATGTTTCGAAGTAGGATCGAGGCAAGCATTCGTCGGCCCAGACGCCCCCCTTGTAGTTTGAATCGAACGGCGTGGGCCAGTTTTCATGCAGCGGCAGATAGAAGATGTCGACAGGGACTTGCTTGCGCGGCAGGTCCGCGAAGGCCGATCCGTCGAGAAGCGGACCAAAGCGGCGATCCCAGCGCGTCCAGTCGAGCTTGCGGGTTTTGGGATTCCACTCCGGCGCGCACCCGGGCGTCACTTGCCCGCGCTGGGAGTATGGTACACGGTTGAGGGCGGTACGATGGCGATGGGCCAGGCGATAGTAGTCGCGCTCGTTTTCGGGCAACCCGTAGCAGTTCATCTCCGGCACGAACGAGAGCGCGTCGGGCAGGTCGAAGTCGAGCACGTCGAGCTCGATGGGAAGCTCGACGGGCGGCGTTTGGCTCTCGGTGAGCCGCAGTGTCGCCCGCCGTTTCCCCGCGCGGATGCCGTGGGGAATCTGAAATTCGACGTGAAGCCCGATGTAGCGAATCGCGGGATCGTCCGCGAGCGGATCATTCTGGCCCCAGGGGATCACCGGATCAGGGAACGTGCCCCTGGGCGTGTTCACCAGCGCCAGGCGGCCGAGACTCGCCGTGATTCCGGACGCGCCCGCTGTCTCGAACGCGACCTCCGCCCGCGGCGCCTGCGCTCCTTTTCTGAGCACGACCTGGAAGGCGGCCGCTTCTCCCCGCGCGGCGGCAAGCCGAATCACGCCCTGCGCGGCATTGTACACATGATTATTCGTAAGATAATCATCCGGCTCGGCGGGCTCGACCTTGCCGGAGCGGGGGTCGATCTTGTCGAGCTCGTCGATCACGCCCGCGACGAGACCTGCTCGATCGGCGGGCCGCGGGCTGGCCGGCCGGGCGCGATCGAGCTTGAGGGGGAGCTTCACCCCCGCGCGATTCGAGACCCGGATGCCGAGCGCCGTCTCGCGGCCTGGATTGCCGGCGGCGTCGATCGCGCGGATTGCGAGCAGGTGGTCCGACCCAGGCTCAAGTTTAAGATGATGCAAGTGCATTTGCACTCGTTCACCTTTGGCCGCGGCGAGCGGGACGAGTTCGTGTGCAACCGCGCGGCCGTCGAGCGCGGCCAGGAATCCGATCACGCCGGCTGGTCCCGCGTCTGCCGGCGTGGTCCAGGACACGAGCGCCTCGCCACCTGGCAGCGAAGCCGTTTCGGCGTCGAGTCTGAGCTCGGTTGGAGGTCCCGGGGGCGTTCGATCGCGGTCGCCGAGCTCGACGGTGAAATAGGGAGCGCTTGCGCGGTTCTGATCCCTGCTATAAACGAAGCGATTGGGGAAAATGTGTTTATCGAAGCGATCGCCGGTTCGTTTCCATTCGGTGCCGGTGTCATCGAAGATGAGAAAGCCGCTCGACAGACCCGCGGCGCGGGCTGCGAGCACAAGGGGGTCTACGGCGATTGTTTGCCAGCCGTCGCGGTCTGGAGCCGAGGCATCGGCCATGCGCCAGAGGCTGCCGCCGCTGCCCAGCACCACGTGGCAGAGGTCGCCGCCCGAGATCGACCAGGGAAGGTCGTTATGCCTGCGGCTTTTGAAGGTTGCGGCTCCTGGCTCGATCGCGTAACCGGTCCCGTTGCCTTCGAACCATTCCGCCGAGACGCTGCTCACGGTCACGCGCCAGAGCCGTTCGCCGCCGACGGTTTTGAGATGCAACCGCGCGCGCCGCACGATCCGCCCGCGCAGCGGCGCTGGATCGACGTCGAGGAGCGTCATTTCCTGGTAGCTTTTCAGCTTGAGCCGTGGGGCTGCGCCGTTGTTGCCATCGGCCTCGCGCCCGACGCCCGACACCCAGGCGTCGCGCGTGACGTCGAGCCGAATCGTCTCCCCCCAGCTCGCGCGGTTTGTGCCATGGAACGCCGCCAAAACGGTGATCCACACGCGCGCGAGAGCACGCGCGGGCCGCGTGGTCATAACGCACCTCCACTTAAATGCGCAAGAAGATCTTGCGGCGATACATCCAGAAGAGGATGAGCCAGAGCACGAGCACCACAAGGGCGCCATGGACCAGCGGCACATACGCTGCGCCGAAGACGCCGTAGATCCGCGAGCCCAGGTGGATGGTCAGATTGTCCGCGATGAAACCGGTGATGAGCCCGTCCATGCAGTAGGCGGCGATCGAGTTCATGCCGATCACGCGCAGCGGGAACGCCCAGAAGCGTACACCCCAGACGTCGAGGACCAGATGCAAAACGCCGAGCGTTGCCACGCAGATTCCGCCGCTATAAAGCACCCAGCTTGGGGTCCAGATGCGCTTGACGACCGGGCAGACGCCGAGCTCCCCCGCGCCCCAGCCGAGCGCGAACAGAACCACCCCAGCCGCCAGCAGCCGCGCAAACCGCGCAAGGCCCTTGCGATCGCTCGCGAGCTCGCCGCCGGCCAGGAGACCCAGGATCATCGTACCCAGCGTGGGGATGAAGCTCAGCGTCTGATAGCCGCCGCTGTTTGCCGTGTAAGGATGCTCACGTGGAAATAAGTTCAGAAACCAGACATCGAACGCCCAGGCGAGGTTGCTGTTTTTGTCCCAGTGGGCGGCAAAGCCGGTGGGATGATGATTCCAGTCCGCGGGAACATGGACGGCGGCGAAATCGAAGTTCGGCCCGGGTGCGGGATAGAGCGCGAAGGCGGCCCAGTATCCCACCACGATCACGCCGAGTGCGGACCATTGCACCTTCTTGCTGAAATGGGCGAGCAGGAACAGGAATGAATATCCCAGCCCGATCTGCGAGAGCGTATCCTCGAAGGTGAAGTACGTTTGATGGGCGTGCCGCGAGCGTAGAAACACCCCCAGGAAGACGAGCATGAACGAGCGCCAGAGCGCGTGGACGACGGTCCTGGCGTTTGATTGCCCTTTTTTACGCCGATTCACCAGCGAAAACGGCAGGGCTGCGCCCACGAGGAATGAAAACGAGGGCTGGATCATGTCGTGCAGTGAGCAGCCGGTCCACTCCACGTGCGACTGATGATAGCAAAGCTGTTCCCAGAGCCATTGGTGGGAGGGGGCGTGGCGCGCGACCTCGCAAAAATGAAATGCTTCGCCAAACAGGAGAAACATCACGAGCCCGCGATAGACGTCGATCGAGGCCAGGCGAATCGAAGCGGGTTTTGCGGGCTCGGGAACGACCTCGGCAGGCTGGGTGGGCGTGGGGTTTGTCATGCGGTGGGCTCAGGTATCAGGGATCGAGGCGCTCACGGTTGGGCGATGACCTCAAACGCTTCATACCACGCCGCGACCATGAGCACCAGCGCCAGGAGCGGAATTGCCTTCAAATTGAGCACGATTCCGCGCCAGAATCGCTCGAGCACGCCGCCGCCGTGCGCGCGATCGAAGATCATGACCGGGATGAGCAGGCCGAAAAACGCCGCCAGAATATAGCCTTCCCCTTCGAGCAGGAGCGTCCCCGAATGCGCGATCATGCGCGCGGCAAGGCTTGCCTCGTTTGGCGCGAGCAGGATGCCCCACAGGAGCGCGCGCCCAACCGGAACGATCAGTCCAGACCCAGGGATGAGAATCGCGGGAAGCGTGATCATCGCCAGCGCGCCGAGGAACATGTTGATCACAAAGGTCACCGCCGCGGCGTAAGGCACGTTCTGGCTGGCGTACGCCTTGCCAGCGATACCGAGAACGCCTGGGCTCGACAGTTGCTGCTCGACCGCGGCGAGCATGAACGACTGAAACGCCGGCGAGGATCGAATCAACACCGACCCCAGGATCACGAGGCCGAAATAGATGGCATGCACGGCCCAGAACAGGCGCGGCCTGCGCACGATCTCCATCAGGGGCGCGGCCAGCAAGCGACTTTTCCACGTGCGGCTCAGCCCGCGATAAACCGCGAGGAAAACGCCCGACCCGCCCAGCAGGAAAAGCGCCTGGCTCGCGAGATAGAGCCAGAACGCGGCGGCGTTGAGAGGATCCGGCGACGCCGTTCGCCTGTACTTGTCGGGAGGAAACAGACGATCGATCGCTTCGTGAAACGGCCGCGGAATCGCCTGGCCTGGCGGGGATTCGATCAAGAGAATCCGATGCTGCTCCGCGTCCTCTCGCGTGTCCGTGCGGTTCTCGGGATTCGTCGCGGAGAAGAGAATGTAGCTCTCGAGCAAAAGTCCAACATCCGGACGGAGCACACCCACGACCGCCAGTTTGCGATCACCCACCTCGATCGAATCCGAGGCGGGCAGATGCGCTCCGGCGAGAACCTCCGCCTCACCTGGCCTGGGCAAGCGGCCGCCGGCAAGCCATTGCTGTGTGATCCGGGAGTCCGCGCGGTTCAGCTCGAGCAACCTGGGTCGCGCTTTCAGCTCGTACGACTTCACGAAGCCGAGCCCGCCCGAGCTGGCGGCCGTGATCAGGGCCTCCACGCGTTGTGATCCTGGCAAAAGCCGCACGGTGCCTTGAGCGGAAGGGCCTGGCAATGCGCTCGCTTGCTCGATTGGATTCCCCATGATCATCACGCCCGACGACCAGGGCGCGCCCGGGGCACGCATGATCCGCGTGCGCATGGCCCAGGACATCCCCAGCACCCCAGCCGCCGCGAGCCCAAACCAAACCAGGCGCTTCATGACAGACCCCCCTGCGCGGATATGAGACCAGGACATGACAAATGTCGATGGTAACACCGCGCGGGAGTGGATTCGAGCATACGCGTACGATATTAGATGCCGTGGATTCTCTGGTAGCGCGCTCGCAGCATGTCGATGAGGGGCTTGTGTCCGGTGGGGGCCGAGGGCGCCGCGCGGCGGATGAGATCGGCGGGAGCGAAGCGCCTGCCGTGGCGATGGATCCTGTCGCGGAGCCAGCCGAGAAGTCCCGCGAAATCACCGCGTGAGAATGCGGTTTGCAGATCGCCAAGATCGTGCTCGGCCTGCTGGAACAGCCGCGCGGCGTAGAGATTGCCCAGCGTATATGTGGGAAAATAGCCGATGAGACCCGCACTCCAGTGGATGTCCTGCATGCAGCCCTCGGCGTCCGTGCTGGGCGTCACGCCCAGAAGCGCCTGGTACTTGTCGCGCCAGGCGGCGGGAACATCAGCCACGGCCAGATCACCCTGAATCAGATCACGCTCGAGCTCGAAGCGTACGATAATGTGCTGATTATATGTGGATTCGTCCGCGCGAATGCGGATGAGCGAGGGCTCGACCACGTTGACCGCGGACAAAATGGCGTCGAGCGAGACATCCGCGAACGCCTCGTGAAACACACCCCGGGCGATGGGGAGCCAGTAAGTCCAGAACCCTCGGTCGCGGCCGACGAGGTTTTCCCAGAGTCGCGATTGCGATTCGTGAACCCCAAGCGACACCGACTCGCCCAGCGGGGTGCCAAACGCGTCGGCTGGCAAGCCCTGCTCGTAAAGCCCGTGGCCGACTTCATGGAGCACGCCGTAGAACGCATCAGACAGGCTGGTCTCGTGGTAATGCGTGGTGATCCGGCAATCGCCTGGACCGAATCCTGAGCAAAACGGATGAGCGGCAATATCCAGCCGGCCGGCGGAAAAGTCGAAACCCACGCCCGCCGCCGCGGCCTCGCAAAATACGCGCTGACGGTCCGTTGGGAAGGATCGCTTCAGGATGCGCTCGAACTCCTTGCCACGGCAGTGCTCAGCCACCTGGTCGACCAGCGGCTTGAGCTCGGCCTTGAGCGCGGAGAACATCGGCTCGAGCGCCTGGGTGGTCAGCCCAGGCTCGTATTCGTCGAGCAAGGGATCGTAAGGGCTGGCGGCGTCCGTACCTTCTTTGAGGCAGGCTGACTCCTGGCGTTTGAGCTCGAAGATCTTTTCAAGCCAGGGTTTGAAGCGATTGAAGTGATTCTCCGCGCGGGCGGCGACCCATTCGGACTGGGCGATGGAGGTTGTGCGGGCGAGTTCCTCGACCAGCGTTTGAGGCAGCTTGCGGGCGCGGTCGAGGTCGCGCTTGAGCGCGCGCAAGATCGCGGCGGAATCGCTTTCGGGATCGCGGTTGAGCGGGGAATCGAGGGCGATCTCGAGCCATTCTCGATAGTTTGGCTGGGTGATCTGTTCATGGCGCAGGCCGGCGAGGAGCGCAAGCTGGTCGCCGCGCAAATTCGCCGCGGCGGGGGGCAAGCCCGTTTGCTCATCCCAGCCCAGCACAGCGCTACAGGATCCGAGCAGCGCGAGCTTGCGGCCGTGAGTTTTGAGATTGTCGAAGGCCGAGAGCGGATCGAGCGTCACGGTGGCGGCTCCGCGTGAAAAAGCAAAAGCGGCGGACAAGATCCGAGGATCTCGCCCGCCGCTTTCTAATGCAAGCCCCTGTCTCGGGTGGTACGAAACGTGAGCTGATGATGACGACGCGGTCCGGCAGCTCAACACCGCCGAATCCGCGCTTCAGGTCAGGCGACCGCGGTCCGCTTGAACAAGCGGCGGAACGCCAGGAGACCGGTCATGCCGATGCCCAGGAGCGCCATCGAGGCGGGCTCAGGAACCACGCCCTGAAACGAAAGGAGCTGCTGGAAGTTCGAGGCCGAGGCGGTGCTCGAAAGGTCCGTGCCGCCCGCGAGCAGCAGGTCCTTGTTGATGACGATCGAGCTCTGCGGCGCGAACATCGCAGCGAACGTCGGCGAGGTCGGGGTCATGGTCTGCGTCGCGATGAGCGACGTGCCATTGGTCTGCGACACCGTTTCGGAAAGCTGCGCGAAACCGGTGGTACCGGTGCTCGCGAGCACGGCCTTGCCAACGATGTCGCTAATCTGCACGCCAGAGCTGACCACAGTGACCGTCAAGTTGAGCGACATATCGACCGAGCCGCCGTTGTACGCGGCATAGCCGCCGGCAAACTCGAGGCCGTAGTTGCTGCCAGACTGAGCAAGGGTGACGATCACACCGCTCGCGTTCGGAGCAACGTAGTCCGGCTGAAGGTTCGACAGGGTATAGCTTACGTTCGAGACGTTGACCACAACGCCGTTGCTCAGGGTGATGTCGGTTCCGGTGGAACCAGCGTTAATCAGGTCCTGAACGGTCAACGAGCCGGCTTGCGCCGACGCGCCCAGGCCGGCGAACATAAAGGTCGCAGCCAGGGCCATAGCAATCAAACGAATACGCATGTGCACACTTCCTCCCAGAAGACGTAATTCAAACTGAGTTTCGGATGAGAGACATCCTTGAGTAGCACGGCGGACAAGTACGCTCGCTGTTATTCGGATTCGTGAGATCGCCGTAAATCCCCCTCGAACGATCGCGGCAGACAGGAGAGACCAGCCTCGTGCTGGCAACCAACGGAATAGGCCGGCCTATTCGCCGATCCAGCCCTCCGCTCCGCATCGTACAAGGTCAAATCCCCCAACCCTGGGAACTTTCCGCGTACCGGCGCCCTGGAGATTGACTCCTCATAGCCGGAATGGGCGAAAAGCAACAGCGGTTTACAGCCTGGCGCCTGGGCTAGCGCCGAAACCACCTTTCAACTCACACTTACCGACGCCCAGATCGGTCTCAAAAGTCGCGTGGTTGTGCGATCCCTGATGTTAGTCCCTGGACCTGAGACTCGTGACGAGGATTCGGGACAAGTTTGCCCCGGCGAAACGAATTTCGCCATCCCCCCTCGAAACATCGTCCCCGAGGGCTCGGAAGCGACAAAGGCCGCAACAAGCTTGGACTTTTACAGTGCACCTCTTGTAGCGGCCCATCGCTTCCAATTCAAACAAAAAAGCCCTAACTCACTCCAAAATCACACGCAGCACCAATTTGGCGAACCATTCCTTCATCGAACCCGCGTGCTCGATCTCGCCTACCCCTGCACCGGCTGGTTGAAACACGGCATCACACACGACCCGGCCCGGTTCCATGCAATCGCCGAATCCTTCTCCATGGCCAGTCGCCGCGTGATCGTATCCCAAAACGAGAAATAATCTTACATCAAGTCGGCAAGATCATGGAAGGGGCATCGCCAGGGTCGATTCGGAAATCAGACCGATCCGCTTATCTTGGCTGAAAGCAACGGATCTCCTCAATTGCACGATATCATGGTGCACAGAATCTCGCTTCGCGCGTCTGTTGCGTTTTATCAACGCCAAGCCAGTGAAGGAGTTCGAGAAATCGCGGGGCGGGTACCTGGCTGTCTCTGTCCGGGTGACAGTTGGAATTGATGAGGCACAATTGGGTGGTGACGCCGTGGACACTCGGTGTTTCCGTTCGCGGCAGCTTCCCTGGAATCAGGCTGATCCAGGGGAGGGCTGGGGCAGCGTGGATCCGGACTTGCCAGGAAGGCCAGAGAGGGGCTTGCGATCCATGCGTGGATTCCCTAACATAGCGAACTTCACGGAGTAGTAATCGAACGAAGAGATACCAAGACGAGCGCGGTGCGTTGGATTGATGATGGGGGTCGATTGATCGAGCAACTCAGGGAGCACCACGATGCGAGCCTTTGGCACGAGCACGACGGGGATTGGTACTGGAATGGGCCGGAATGTGGGAAACCGCAGGAGAAGAAGGCTTGATCTGGAGCGGCTCGAGACGCGTGCGTTGCTCACGACCATCAACAAGGCGGTGATACCCACGGCCGGCGCCACTCCAGAAACGCTGGCCCTCGGCACCAACGGCGACATTTACATTGCCGAGGCGAATGTCGGCAAAATTGGGGTGCTGAACCCCACCACGCTCACGGTGACCGATGTGCCGATTCCGACGGCCAATGCGGATCCGTTGGGCATGGCCACGGGGCCAGGCGGGGTGATTTACTTCACCGAGCCGAATTTGAGCGAGATCGGAACTTACAACCCAGCCACGGGGCAGTTCAACCAGTATCCGACCCCGACGACGGGATCGAAGCCCGAGCTCATTACCGAGGGCTCGGACGGCAACATGTATTTCACCGAGTTGACCGCGAATCAGATCGGCGTTTTCAACACGACCAACAACACGATCAGCGAGCTGAGCGGCCTGGCCGCGAATGCCGAGCCCTATGGCATTACCTCGGGCGCGGATGGGAATATCTATTTCACGGAGCAGCAAAGCAACACCAACGGCACAAGCGGCATCGGCGAATATAATCTGGCCACGAAGGCGATCATGCCGGAAACGCCATTGCCGACCTCGAATGCCGAGCCGTTCCAGATCACACCTGGGCCAGACGGCCAGATCTGGTTCACCGAGCAGAACGCCAGCCAGTTGGGGCAATACAACCTGCAGACCGGCAAGATCAAGGAATACGCGACGGGCGCGGGGACAACGCCTTCCGGCATCGTGGCTGGGCCGGACGGGCTGCTCTACTTGACGGACTTCCTGGGGAACGCGATCGAAGCCTTTAGTACATCGAGTCTGGCAGTCGTGGGTAATTCGCTCCCCGTGCCCACGTCGAATTCGGAGCCTTTTTCGATTGTGACCGCGCCTGACGGCAACATGTATTTTACCGAGGTCACGGGTAACAACATCGGGCAGATTGTGCTGACGCAGAATCTGGTCCTGTCCACTCCGCCGCCTTCGAGCGCGATTGCGGGCCATCTTTTCCCGGTCGCGGTCAGTGATGTGTACGCGACGGGGGTGGTTAACGCGGGCTTCCAGGGATCGGTCACGATCCAGGTGACACAGAGCCCGAACCCTTATCAGACGATTCTGGGCGGCGCGTCCAAGAATGCGAGCGGCGGGGTGGCGAGCTTCTCGATCGGCCTGCCCGTGGCGGTTGCGAACAACCAGCTTCAGATCACGTCTGCGGGTTTCGCGGCGATCAACCCTTCGCCGATCACCATCACCCCGGGCGCAGCGACGCGGTTGGTTCCGATCTTGCAGCCGCCGACCACCCTTGAGGGAGGCCAGCCCTTCAACACGGGCGTGGCGGTGGTGGACCAATTCGGTAATGTCGTGACCAATTTCAGCGGCGCTGTTGATCTTGGGCTGGCTCAGGATCCGAGCGGTGCGACTCTGCAGGGCGCGACCCAGATCCCGGTCTCGGGGGGGCTGGCCTGGTTTACGGGGATTTCGATCGCCTCGCCTGGGACTGGGTATGTGCTGTCATTCGCGGCGAACGGGCTGACGACAGGGGATTCTTCCACGTTTAGCGTGACAGCACCGCCGCCCCCGCCGCCGCCGATCATTATCAGCGAGCAGGTCGTCTTCAACCGCCGGCTTAACAAGAAGGGCAAGCCGATCGGGCCGATTCTTTCCACGAGCTTCAACTTCACGTTCAACGAGGCGATGAACGCCGCGACCGTGATGTATCCTGGAAACTACCAGGTTGCGGCTATTCAGTATGTACGGATCAAGCGCAAGCTGACACCCCGGTATCATGCGCTGCCGTTCGCCGTGAATTTCTCGGTGGCGACGAACACGGTATCGATCACGGTGCATGGGCGGCCGCCGTTGCCCAGGGGCGGGGTGATTCTGCTGATCGCGTCACCCCCTTCGGGAATTCAGTCGAGCGCGGGGATCTTGCTGGATGGGAACAACCAGGGGATGGCCGGCGCAACGGGCGTGGTGATGATTGCGCCTCATGACAATGGCCTCAGCGGAGGCTGATTGAGTTCCCGAGGCGGCTGCGATCGGTTGACGGCGCTAGTGCTGGAGACCTCGCAGCGCCATCTGGACACGGGGGTGGTCGGGGCCGAGGATGCGCTCGGCCTCGGTCGCCGCGCGGCGGTAGTGGATTGCAGCCTGACCGCGATTCCCAAGCGCTGCGTAGACCTCGGCCTGATTCAGGAGCGCAAGCACGTTATCCGGGTGGTTGCCGCCGCGGGAACATTGCACGTGATGGGCGTAGTCGTTGGCGGTTTCAAGCGCGTCCTGGAGCCGTCCCAGTGCAAGCAGCACCCGGCCCTGGCGATACACAGCGCGGAGCGTGTCGGGGTGTTCCGGCCCCAGAATGCGGCGGCGATCGGCCACATTCCGCGTGAATTCCGCGGCCGCGGCCTCCAGTTCTCCCGCGTCCGCAAGCGCTTGCCCCAGCGTTTCATCCGCGTCGAGACGGATCGGGTTGGCGGGACCAAGCGTCGCGTGGGCAAGCTGGGCGTTTTCTTGTAACAGCTTGACTGCTTCGGTCTTCTGGCCGGAATCGCTGAGGGCGCGGCCGATCAGGTTGGTCAGGCGGATTGCGGCGGGGGACGCATGGCCATCGTGTTCGAGCGTCAGTTTGCGTGCGATCTGGAGATGTTCCCTGGCCTTTTCAACCTCGCCGAGCGCCAGGTAAGCGCCTCCCACGGTTTCGCGGAGTGCGGACTCGATCTCGGGCTGTTCCTGGACGAGCCCGCCGAGCTGTGCCGAGGCGCGATCGAGCAGTTCGCGCACGGTGAGATTCTTGCCGAGCGGGTCGCGCTCGGGTGATGCCGCGGCGAGCAGGCGATCGTTGAGGAACTGGTTGATGAACGTGGTTCTGGCGCGTTCGTGTTCGGCCTCGCGCCATTTCCAGGCGACGCCGGCGAACCCCGCCAGGAAGGAGCCGACCGTCAGGAGCAACGCCGCGGCGAGGGCAGGGTTGCGCCTGCACCACTTCCAGGTTCGAACCGCCGCGGTTGCGGGCCGGGCCTGGATGGGCTCACCCGCCAGATAACGCTCGAGATCAAGCGCGAGCTCAAGGGCGCTTGCGTAGCGCTCCGAAGGGGCCTTTTCCAGGCATTTGAGGCAAATGGTTTCGAGGTCGCGGTCGACGCCGGGGTTCAGAGCCGAGAGCGGTTCGGGCGCAGCGGCGCGCACCTTGTCGAGCGTGTCGACGAGCGTGGTTCCCGCGAAGGGGGCCTTGCCGGCAAGCATGGCATAGAGAATGGTCCCCAGCCCATGGATATCGGTCGCGGTGGTCAGGGGCGTATTGGCCGAGACCTGCTCGGGCGCCATGTACGATGGTGTGCCGATCAAGAGGCCCGTCGAGGAGAGGTCGGTGGGTACATCGAGCCGTTTGGCGAGTCCGAAGTCGGTGACAAAGGGAGTTCCGTCGGCGTCGATCAGGATATTGGCGGGCTTGAGGTCGCGGTGGAGCACGCCTCGGATGTGGGCGTGGTGGACAGCGCGGGCGACGAGGGCCATAGTCTGGGCGGCCGAGCGGGGTGATTTGACGTAGCCTTCGAGCACCCTGTCGAGGCTGGCGCCTGGTACGAGCTTCATGCTGAAGTAAGGGGATCCGCCCACGCGGCCGATTTCATAAAGGGGCACGATGTGGGGATGGTCGAGCCGGGCGACGGCCTCGGCCTCGTTCTGGAAGCGGAGCAGCTCGGCTTCGCTTGCCAGCTCGCCGGCGCGGACGACCTTGAGCGCAACCTGGCGGCCCAGAGCCACCTGAATCGCGCGGTAGACCACGCCCATGCCGCCGCGCCCGAGCTCGTCGCCGATGTCGTAGCCGGCGGTTTTGAGCCGGGCGACCAGGTCGCCGCTTGCGTCTTCAGGCGTGTGCGCCTGCGCGCCTGCGGAGGTGCAAATGGTGCTTTCGGGGTCGTCTGATTCTGGCTTGCCCAGGACGCCGTCGACGATTTCAAGCCAGCGCGCGAAGCGGGCGCGACAGTGCTCGGCGTCGATTCTCTCGCCGCGCTTCGCGCGGTAGTCGCGCTCGAGCAGAAGCAGCTCTTTCAGGAGCAGGCCCTGATGCCTGGGCGCAACCATCTCGAGATAGCGCCCGGCGTCAGGCGCATCGCCCGCGCGCCAGGCGCTTTCGAAGCGATCGCAGACGGCGTCGATTTCAAGGAGGCCCGTCTTGCCCACGCGCCCGGCCATCGTGAGGTCGCCCGCCATCAGATCGCTCCTTGCCAGATCTCTCGCAGAAGCAAAAGCTTACGGTCGACAGTCCGGCTGGTCACACCCAGCTCGGCCGCAATTTCGACGGAGGAATAGCCCTCGATCTTGCGCAGAGCGATCTGCCTCAGGATCGGATCTTCAACCTGGGCGAAGAGCCGCTCAACAGCGTCCGCGGACAGGACATGTTCGTCTGGCCCGGGCGTCTTGCGCACCACCGCCGAAAGCCGCGCGGGGGCAGCGTCACGACCGCCGGCAACGCCCGATTCCCCCAGCACCAGCCCGCCTCCCCGTTTCTTGCGCGACTGCCTGCGCACGATCATGATCGCCTTGCGCACCGTGAGAGTTGCCAGCAGCCGCCATAACTCCTTGCGATTCTTCAGATTCGAGAACTGCCCCCGGGTCGCTCCACCACAGAAGCTCTGGAACGCGTCGAGCGCAACGTCCTCCTCATCGAACGACCGCCGCGCGTGCGCGGGGAGCTTTGTGCCCGCCAGCCGGACGAGGCGGACGTAATAACGCG
>DAIDHX010000176.1 GCA_027451885.1 Planctomycetales bacterium | reverse complement strand
ACGAGGAGTCCCGAGAGAATAATGATCAGGACCGCGCTCGACACCGCGGCGAAGACGTAGTCGCGCTCGAAGAGGAAGATCGCGGCCGTGAGGGCGACGCGCAGGACAGGCAAGGCGATGAGGAGCACGATTCCGACCGCGAGGCAAGCCTCGGCGAGCGGCGTTGCGAATTGGGGAGCGGCGGTTCCGAGCAAGGCCAGGATCATTCCCAGCGTGATCCAGGCCGAGGCGACGAGTGCTCCATGGCGCAGGAGTGCGGCGAGTGTTCGCTCGAGTCGCAGGAGGCGTAGTTCGTGTTCGGGTTGAGCGGTCACAGTGTGGCGGCTCCGGGAGGTGTGGCGCCGGTGAGGGCGGTCATGAACATCTTGATGGCAAGGCCCAGCAGCACGACCACGAAGAGTGTGCGGATCTGTTCATTTGAGGTTCGCATGAGAATTTTTGCGCCCAGGAACGCGCCCAGGAGCGACCCGAGGGCGACGGGCGCGGCGACGGCGGAGGGGACGTCGCCTCGGATGTAATAGATGCCTGCGCTTGCGGCCGCGGTGACGCCGATCATGAAGTTGGAAGTCGCGGAGGAGACCTTGATGGGCAGGCGGAGTGCGGAGTCCATGGCGGGCACCTTGAGGACGCCGCTGCCGATTCCGAGCAGCGACGACATCGCGCCCGCGGCGTACATGAGCAGGAGGCCGAGCCAGACGCGGTGAACCCGGTACGCCACATCCTGCCGGGTGAGCGGATCGGGGTAGCTGGAGTTGAGCCGGAGCCGGACGGACCAGGGATCTGGCGGCAATCCGAGCGCGATCGCAGCGCCATCGGCCTTGCGCTTGCGGGCCATCTGGTGGGCGGAGGCGAGCAGGATCGCCGCGAAGAGCAGGTAAAGGGCCCAGTCTGCAAATGCGCCGCTGAGGATCACGCCGGTGAGTGCTCCGAGCGTGGTGCCAATCTCGAGCAGGATCGCCAGCCGGACGTTCGTGAGCCGGTTCTCCATCGCGCTTGCGGCACTTCCGCACGAGCAGGCGATGACCGAGACCAGGCTCACGCCAACCGCGTGCCGAATGTCGAGTCCAAAGATCAGTGTGAGCGCTGGGACGATGAAGACGCCTGAGGCCATACCCAGCATTCCGCCCAGCAAGGCGGTTGCAAGCGACACTGCGCCGACGAGGAGTGAATACATCGGCGTTCCTGCAACCATCGATCCCTCGTTTTGCTGGATTCCCGCGCGGTCCCGCGGTCAAGTCCCTGCCTCGCAATCCTTGACTGTAACCTGGGATTGCGGGCTCATACCAGTCTGGGATGCCGCGGCTCTGGGCGGGCGCGGGCGGATCGGGGAGCAGGCTGCTGAGGTGGGGCTTGCCGCGGCGGGGTTGATCCGGCCACGATAGAACCATGAGCCAGAAACGCGCGCGTAAAGCTGTCGATTCCGCGTCCCGGGAGGGAGCTGCCACGGTCGCCGCCGGTCCGCGCAAGAAGGCGGTGTGGAACGCCCTGGGTGTTGCCGGCCTGGCTGTCGCCGCATTCGCGCTGACGTTTGGGATCACGAAGTTCGGCAAGAAAGCGCCGGCGGCGGCGAGTGCGCGAGCGGGCCAGGCGCCTCCCGGCATGCGGCTTGTGCCCGGCGGCGAGTTTGTGATGGGCACCGACGCTGAATCCGCCTGGCCGGACGAGCGCCCGCCGCATCGCGTGCGTGTCGACGGCTTCTGGATCGACGAGCACGAGGTGACGGTGGCCGAGTTCCGCCGGTTCGTCGAGGCGACAGGGTATGTGACCACGGCCGAGCGCGCGCCCGATCTCAAGGAGATCATGGCCCAGTCGCCGCCTGGGACGCCGGAACCGCCGCCGGAAGTGCTCGTGCCTGGCTCGCTGGTGTTTCATCCGACCGAGGGGCCGGTGCCGCTCAGCGATTATTCGCAATGGTGGCGCTGGACCCCAGGCGCGAACTGGCGGCATCCCAATGGACCGGGCAGCTCCACGGACGGCAAGGAGAATCACCCCGTCGTGCATGTTTCGTGGTACGACGCCCAGGCCTACGCTCAATGGGCGGGCAAGCGCCTGCCCACGGAGGCCGAGTGGGAATTCGCCGCGCGCGGCGGGCTCGAAAGCAAGCCCTACGCCTGGGGCGAGACCCCGCCGGGCGCGGGGGGCAAGTGGCAGGCGAACATCTGGCAGGGACAATTCCCCTATCAAAACAACGCCAGCGATGGCTTTCCAACCACCGCGCCGGTGGGCTCGTTCGCTCCCAACGGATACGGCCTTTACGACATGGCCGGCAACGTGTGGGAATGGTGCGCGGACTGGTACGAGCGCGGGCTCTATGCCAGGCGGGACGGTCTGTGCGTGAACCCCGCCGGCCCGGCGAAGAGCGACGATCCCAACCAGCCCTACACCCCAGAGCGCGTTCAGCGCGGGGGGTCGTTCCTTTGCAATGACGACTATTGCTCGCGCTATCGACCCTCCGCCCGGCACGGTTGCAGCCCAGACACCGGGATGTCGCATGTTGGTTTTCGCTGCGTGAAATCGCTGAGCGATTCGAAGCCAGCGCAGGCGACCGATTAATCCCCGCGGACCGCGCGGTGCGGGGGCCTTTCTTGACGCCGCTGCATGAGCTATCTTTCTAAGGCTCGCTCATCGAGGGATCGACTGCGTCGTTGGGCGGGCTCAAGTCTCAGTGTCACTTCGGAGCTTGCAGATGCGAAGTCGATTGCTAGTAGGGGCGTTCGCGCCCGTTGCGATGGGCGCAGCGCTCGGATACCTGGCTGCGCCTGGCCACTGGGATACCCAGGGCCGGGCCGCAGCCGCGGCGCTGGAACCGCGCCCCGTGGCCGGCGGGTTGAAGGAAGACGCACCGGCGCAACCGCGCGCGCAGTCAAGCGCCCCGGCGACTCAAACCCAGACAGCGGCGGGGAAGCCGAACATCCTCGTGATCTTCGGCGATGACATCGGCCAGACGAACGTGAGCGCCTACACGATGGGGCTTGTTGGTTATCGCACGCCTAGTATTGATCGGATCGCCCGCGAGGGAATGATCTTCACCGACTATTACGCCGAGCAAAGCTGCACCGCGGGGCGGTCGTCGTTCATTACGGGTCAGTGCACGCTGCGCACGGGCCTGAGCAAGGTGGGCGTGCCCGGCTCGCCGGTGGGGATCAAGAAGGGGGATCCCACGATCGCGGAGCTGCTCAGGCCGCACGGTTACGCGACCGGCCAGTTCGGCAAGAACCATCTGGGCGACCTGAACGAGTTCTTGCCGACGGTGCACGGCTTCGATGAGTTCTTCGGCAATCTCTACCATTTGAATGCCGAGGAGGAGCCCGAACAGCGCACGTATCCGCGCGACCCGGAATTCAAGCGGCTCTTCGGCCCGCGCGGGGTGCTACGGTGCAAGGCGTCGGACGTGGACGATCCCGCCGTCGACCCCCGCTTCGGCCGCGTGGGCAAGCAGGTAATCGTTGACACCGGTCCGCTCACCAGCAAGCGCATGGAGACGATCGACGACGAGACTTCAGACGCCGCGGTGGATTTCATCAAGCGGCAACAGGCCGCGGGCAAGCCGTTCTTCTGCTGGTTCAACAGCACGCGGATGCACTTCCGGACGCACGTCGCCGCCGCGCGCAGAAGCGCGCCGGGGCTGACCTCCCGCACCGAGTACGCCGATGGCATGGTCGAGCACGACGGCCACGTGGGCAAGCTGCTCAAGGCGCTCGATGATCTGGGCCTCGCAGGCAATACGATCGTGCTCTACACGACCGATAATGGTCCCCATTTGAACTCATGGCCCGACGCCGCGATGACGCCGTTTCGCAGCGAGAAGAACACCAACTGGGAGGGCGCGTTCCGCGTGCCGTGCATGATCCGCTGGCCAGGCCGAATCAAGGCGGGCTCGGTCTCGAACGAGATCGTGAGCGGGCACGACTGGTTGCAGACGTTCCTGGCCGCGGCCGGCGAGCCCGACGTGCGTGAAAAGCTGCTGAAGGGGCGCCAGGTTGGCAACGAGACGTACAGGGTGCATCTCGACGGCGTCAATCTCTTGCCGTACCTGACGGGCCAGGAAGAAAAAGGCCCCAGGCGCGGCTTTTTCTATTTCAACGACGACGGCGACCTGGTTGCGCTCCGGTATGAGAACTGGAAGGTCGTGTTCATGGAACAGCGCGCGGAGGGGACGCTGCGCGTCTGGGCGGAGCCGTTCACGCCACTCCGCGTGCCCAAGCTGTTCGACCTGCGCGCGGATCCTTATGAACGGGCCGATGTGACGTCGAATACCTACTACGACTGGATCCTGTCGCAGCCTTACCTGTTCTATGGCGCCCAGGCAGTGACCGGGAAGTTCCTCGAGACGTTCAAGCAGTTCCCGCCGCGCCAGCGTGCCGCGTCGTTCTCGATCGACCAGGCGCTTGAGCAGATGCGCAGGTCGCTCGGCAGTGACTGAATCGATCGTGCGTGGGGCGCGTGCCCAGGCGCGCGCTCCAGTTCCGCACAGGTTCCTGCAAGCGTGCGCGATTCCAGCGATCCTTCATCCTGAATTCACGAAATCGCTCATTGACGGTTTTTTCAAAATAGGTATTTTGACAGCCGTAGGATGCGTGGAGCACGTTCCCGGCAAGCGCGGCGGACGGCTCTGAACTTGAACGGACATCGAAGGAGCGATTCCGATGCCTGCCTCGCCGGCGCGTTGCATGATGTTGCATGCAGAGAGGTTATGTCCTGGCTTCGTGCTGTTTTTGGTTTTCGGGCTGATGGGCACGAGCCAGGCGGATGTGATCTACACCGGGAATGGCGCCACGGCCGGAGTGACGGTCTTCGGCCAGGTTGCGAACCAGACTGGGGCCTCGCCGGCCTCGATTTTAACCACCGAGCCAGTCACCTTCACGCCATACACTGTCGGCTTGATCAATCAACCGCAGCAGACCGTGACGGTCTCGGGCTCGGCCATGGCGTCGGCCACCCCGGGCGCGGGGAGCTTGCTTCAGGTGGGGGATTCGTTCTCGTCGCCTTACCAGGGGCTGACGGTCGGGGCAAGTTCCGCGGGTACGTCCGTGGACGCAGGCGCATCGTGGGGCAACGTGACGACGACGGTCACACCCCCCGCCGGCGGGTCGATGCCGGGCGCTTTGCGGCTCGAGTTCCAGGTGAATTATCCCGCCGCGGACGCCAATCTCTACAACGGCGGAGGGATGCGGAGCTCGTATGCGTATTTCACGGGGACGCCGATCGCGATTTTGCCCGCCGCGGGCTCAGCCCTGCAAAACGGCGAGGCCCCGGCCCAGGCGCAGGCCAACGGCACAGTCACCGCGGGCTTTCATGTCGATGTCCCGCTGTCCACAAAAGGAGTAAGCACGAGCAGCTTCTCGGTCGGCGTGGCAAGCTGGCTGCAAGGGATGATCGGCAGCCCTCCTTACAACCAGCAGGACGCGATCAAGCTTTCGCTCGTGGGGATCGACCTGGCGAACGGAACAGCGCTGCCGAGCAACTACACCGTGACCTTCAACTCGGTGGCCGGCCCGATGCAGCTTGTGCCGACTCCGGAGCCGGCCACGCTCGCGGGCTGGGGCGTGCTCACGGCCTTTGGCGCCCTTGCCGCCCGGCGGATGCGCTTGCGCGCGGCGTGACGGTGAGCGACCCGGCCAGCTTGCATCCCGATCAACCCACGCCCTGCCCCCGTTACAGCGGCGTGCCGCGCACCGGGGTCCAGGGTGTGAACGCCCCGACCCCGTGGATCTTGACCTTGCGCATCCAGATCTTCGTGGCCGTGAAGGCGTAAAGGGTGTCCATCTCGCGCCCGCCCAGGCAGATGCCGACCGGGCGGGAACGGTCGGGCAAGGGCAAGATCACCTGCGTCGGTCCGTCATCAGCGCAGATCTGGATGCCAAGGCGCGTGGCGACGAGCATCTGGCCTTCGCGTGCGTAACAGACGGCCTCCGCACCCGCGTCGTCTTCCCAGTCCGGCACGTGCAGCCAGAAGAAGCGTTCCTTGCTGGCGAGCGTGCCGTCGGGCATGAGCTGGTAACTGTAGACCCACTTCGAGCCGCCGTCGGCCACCGAGATCAGCCACTGGTCGGGGCGAATCGCCAGCCCCGTTGCGTGCTTGAGCCCGGCGTCAACCCGCGTCTTGCGCCCGTCCTTGAGGAACCAGACCTCGCCGCCGTGCGCATCGCCAGCGCGGTTGGTGGTGACATAAAGCCCGCCGCTCGCCGTGGCGATCACGCGGCTCCCCGGGATGCCGTCCGCAAGCACACCCGGCCGCCCCGCGTCGTCATAACGCATCACCTTGCCGGTCCGGCTGGAGACGGTATAAAGCGTGCCGTTCGCGTCAAACGCAAGCCCCTCCGCGGCGGCGTCCGGGATCAGCCTGGCCACCTTGCCGCCGACATCGACGCGGTGGATGCTGTTGTCGCCGGCATCGACGAACAGAACGTCTCCCGTGGGCCCAGTTGCGGCGTCGCGCACGTTTTTGCCGGTGAATTCGAGCGGCTGCCATCCCTCGCCCGGCAGGATGACGTCGCGCACCCGGGGCGCGCCTGGGCCGGGCTCGACCGGGCGCGGCCAGTCCTTCCAGATCGTGCTCATCGCCTCGGGAAAATGGTCGTAATACCCCGCGACGTGGCCGCCGTTGATGATCTTGAAGACATAATCATATCCAGAAAAGCGCAGAGCCTTTTCGAACTCCTGATCGAGCAGAAACCAGTCCCCCGCGCAGTTTTCCATGTCGCGTGTGCCGGTGGTGAGATAGGCCCGGATGGGTCTGGGCTCGAACTTGCGGACGAGGGTGGGAAACTCGTGCCCGCCGCGGAAGGCGACAAAGCTGCCGCTATTGGCGTAAACGCGGCTGAAGGCGTCAGGGCGTTCCCAGGCTGCGTTCCAGGCCGTGATGCCGCCGCTCGAACCGCCGGCGATGCAGCGGTCGTTGCCGCTGGTGGAGAGCTTGAGGTTGAACTCCCGCGCGACGAAGGGCAAGAGCTCATCGATCAGGAACCGCGCGTTGGCGTCGCCCACGCCGTCGTACTCCAGGCAGCGGTTGCGCCTGCCCAGGGTGTTCGGCATCGGCGCGGGGAGATCGCCCGGGCGAATGAAAACACCCACCGTCACGGGCATCTGCCCGGCCGCGATCAGCGTCTCGAGCAAATTGGGCTCGATGGCGTTAAAGCCGTCGAATTTGACATAGACGCACGCCGGTTTGCTGGCGTCATACTGCGCGGGGATGAACACCGACCCCTGCCGCGTTGTGCCAGGATAAATCGTGCTTTGAGCAAATGTGAAATGCTTTACCACACCGCGCGGAATCGATTCCGGTTTGAGCTTCGGAAAGACGTAGCGCCGGGGGCGGGGCCTGGTCTCCGCGTCCGCGGCCTGGGTTCCCGCGAGAGATTTGATCAGCCAGCGCAGATGCGTGTCTCCTTTCTGATTGGTCCACAGGTCGATGCGCGCGCCCGGCTCGGCCTTGCCGCCGAAGTGGTCAAGCCCCATCGTGGGCGCGTGGCTGGGCACGATACAGTATGATCCATCGTCGTTCTTTTGGAGCGACCATTTCTGCCACGACTGGCCGCGATCGGGCTCGAGCGTGATCGCCGCGCCCGGTTTGCTCGCGCCGTTCGCGGCGCTCATCACCAGGTCCGCATGCGCTTCTGTGCGAATGGTGTAGAGATTTTGACCAACGGGTTTGATGATCCATTTCTGGGTCGCCGCGTCCGCCGGCTCGCCGATCGAGACTGTGGTTCCTGGGCCTCTGGCCTCGAGCACGAACGCGGTCGCGCTTGCCGGCACGATCGAGTACGCGCCCCAGTCGTCCGCGTTCGCGGGCGCAGGCGCGGCAAGCGCCAGGACCGCGAGGGCAATCGTGGAGAGTCGAGGCGAATGGATCACGCGCATCGTTCGGGTCATCCTGGAGTTCTAGATGGGGCAGCTTATCGGGGAGGAACATAAAGCTTCTGGCTTTTGAGCCAGCGGAGGCAGAGGTCGGGCCAGATCGAGGGGAGCCGTTCGTTCTTGCGCACGCCGAAGTCATGATCGCCGGTGGCGAAGACGTGGAGCTCGGCCGGGACGCCGGCTTTCCGGAGCGCGAGGTACATCGAGACGCTGTTTTCGGCGATTGAGCCGCCGTAGCTTACGCGGTCGTCGCCGGTGTGGGCGAGGAAGATGGGCGGGGTGTCTGCTGGGATTGTGAGATCGTCGCGGATGCCGTCGCGGTCGCCTGGCTTCAGGTAGCCCGAGTAGCAGCCGATGGCGAAGTTCGGCCGGCTGGAGAGCCTGTCGGCGGCGTCGATGGGGTTGTAGAGGGTTTTGTGGAAGTTGGTGGCGGTGGCGACGGCCAGGTGTCCGCCGGCGGAGAAGCCCACGATGCCGATCCGGTTCGGGTCGACGCCCCATTCGGCTGCGCGGGCGCGGAGCAGCCGCATCCCGCGCTGGGCGTCGAGCTGCGGACCGAGCGGCGGCTCGCGCTCGATCTCGCCGGGCCTGCGCGGGCAGCGGTACTTGAGAATCACGCCGGTGATCCCCACGCTGTTGAGCCACGCCGCCACTTCCTCGCCCTCGAGCTCCCAGTAGAGATCCCAGTAGCCGCCTCCGGGGCAGATCAACATCGCCGTCCCCGTGTTCTGCCGCTCCGGCGGGCGATGGATCGTGATCGTCGGCTTCGAGACGTTGGTGATGAGCTTCGTCTTGCCCACGAGCGGCGAGTCATGGATCCGGCTCGTCTCCGGCCGCGCAATGCCCACGTCGCCGGGCGGCTTGCCTGGCCAGAGCTCGATGACGATCGGCTCGCCGCCCCGCGTCTCCGCGCACGCGAGCAGGCCAGGCCACGCCGCGATCGCGCCAATCCGCAGGAGAAGACAGGTCGCGCTGGACCAGAATCGATTCATCGATTGCTCCGAAGCGAATGCTCGCGCCTTGAGTGGCGGGCAGCCAGGCCGCGCCGGGGTCATCCATCTCTGATGGATCATGGCGGTCCCGAGCGCGGCCCGCAAGGGACTTGCGCTCCCGCGGGCGACGGGGCTGGCGGCGGTGGGATCAGGTGACGCGAGGGGGTGTTTCTGGATGCGGGGTCTTACCGCAAGAATCGGGTTTGAATGAGCCGCCAGCACCAGGCGGCATCGGGAGCCTGCGCGGGGTTTGATCTGCTCGGGTTTTGATCCGCTCGGGTTTGCGCGCTCGCCTGGAGAGCTGGGACGAAGCGGTCGGGCCGTCTTCCTTTCGCCCATTTGGTGCACGGCTTTCCGCCTGCGCCCGAGGTCGTGACGCCGAGAGGCGGGGCGTTTCCAGGCACTTCTGCCGCGGGCGGGACGCATCGAGCGGCTGCCGCCCAGCGCTCCTTGGAGGATCGGTCTCCCAGAAGCGCCGGACGGTCGGGTGCGGGGCCAGGTTTGCGACCATGCCCCACGCCTCGTGCCGGCGAAGCCGATCATTCGAAGGCCGCGCGGTGCTTCTCGATGAACGCCTCGAGCGTCAAGGGCGGTCGGCCGCCAAGCTTCTCGACAAGGTCGTTCGTGCCGGCGAAGATCCCGTTCTGGTGGTCGATCACGACTTCCTTCAGGTGCTGAACGGTGAAGGAGTCGCCGCCGGAATCCCCGCCGCGGTTGGATTTCCTGTCCATCTCGCCGTACATGTTCCTGGACGACGCCCCCTCGACCCCGTTCTGCCTGGCGGATTTGAGCATCGACAGGTAGTCGTCAAAGGGGATTTGCCGGTATTCGATCGGCCTGCCGAGCGCCCGGCTCAGGACCGCGGCGGTTTCGGCGTAGGTGTATTCCACAGGGCCGTAAAGCGGGTAAATGGCCCCCTTGTGCGCCGCGGGGTTCTCGAGAATGCCGGCGATCACCCGACCCTGGTCCTCGGCCGCGATCGGCGCGTGCTTGCCTGTCCCAAACGGCACGTGGAGCACGCCAGCCTTGATCATCGGGGCCATGTAGAGCAACCATTCCGCGAAGTACGTCGGGCGGATGTGGGCAACCGTGAGCCCCGACCAGTCAAAGACCCGCTCCGAGAGCCAATGGTCCGTCGCGGCGTGGCTCCGGGCGTCCGCCCGCGCTGACTTCTGCGACATGTTGACGATGCCGTCGACCCCGGCCTCCTTCGCCGCCTGCGCGAAGTACGCCGTCGCTTGCAGGATCCCAGGACGGATCGGGTAGACAAAGTAGGCCCGCTTCACCCCCTCAAGCGCGGCCCGAACTTGCCCAAAGTCGAGCAGGTCGCCGTACACGACCTCGACTCCCCGGGCCCGGAGCTTCTCCGATCGCTCGTCCCGGGTGTGAACCAGAGCGCGAACCTCTCGGCCCAGCTCCAGAAGCCGATCAATCGCGCGGCCCCCAGTGTCGCCCGTCGGTCCGGTAATCAGAATCTTGCCAGTGCTCATCTAGAATTCTCCGTGGAAGGCAGATAAGATGTTGAGTGACATCCAAACGGTAGGCGCGCGACTTTTGGATGTCAACCGAAATCCAAAAGTTTTGTTCGCGGAGCCCTGCTGATGCGGAAATCGAGAGAGGAAGCGGGTGAGACCCGCAAGCGGATTGTCGAGGCCGCGGCCCGCGCGTTCCGGGCGAACGGGATTGTGGCCAGTGGGCTGGCCGATCTCATGGGAGCGGCTGGCCTCACGCACGGGGGCTTTTACAAGCATTTTGAGTCGAAGGATCAGCTTGTCGCGGAAGCCTGTGGGAGTGCCTTGCGGGAGCTGACGGGGAGGATTGAGGCCTGGCCGACGCTCCTGGAGGTGGTGTCGGGTTATCTGTCCGCCGAGCACAGGGACCACCCCGCCGCGGGATGTCCCTTCGCGGCGATCGGGAGCGAGCTCGCCCGGTCGGACGCTGGGACGCGAGCCGTGGTCACGGCGGGATTCGAGCGGCTGGTCGACCTGCTTTGCGAAAAGGCGCGAGGAAAGAACGCAAGGAGGCGCGCGCTCGTGGCGGCCTCGGCGATGATCGGCGCCTTGACGATGTCGCGGGTCGTGAACCGTCCCGAGCTTTCGGAGGAGATCCTGAGAGAGGTGGTCGCGGGCCTGACGATCCGCTGAGCCCTGGACCAGGGCGACGAACAACGGCCGCGGCGGATGGCCTTGAGATCATTACCATTCGGGCCGACCAGGGCCAGCCAGGGCGCACGATCATGATTGTCAGGTCCTTTCTGGCCGCGAGACCGAAGAAAACGTCTGGCCTTTCTTTCCTGCCTCTCATACTGAGCGTGAGGACAGGACGCGGAGCTGGGATTTCGTCGACCTGGGAAGGGATGATCGGGCGGAGCTTGCCGGCACCTGGTGCGTTCGCCTGCCGGGCTCTTCGGGATCGTGGGCGATCGGACTGCCGGGGTGGCGCCGAGCTTTCCCTTCGAGCCGCAGGCGCGGCCCTCTGCCATCATTCAGCGTGCGGCTTTACTGCCGGCGCTCGGCGCGTTCGATCTGGGCATTGACAGCGTTCCACAGCTCGCGGCAGGCCTGGCGTTCGCTGGAGGGGAGCCTGTCGAGGAGCTCAGGATCGCGCAGGGCCGCGAGGTCAAAGTCGGTTCGCCATTGCCGCAGGGCGGCGGCCAGCGAGGAGGTTGCCGCGGCATCGGAATCGAGCTTCTTGCTCCACAAGGCGAGTTCCTCGCGTAGCCACCGGCGTGCCTGATCCCGCAGGCGCGTCCGCGCTTCGTCGTTGAGATTCACCGCGTCCTGGCCGTGCCCACAACCGGCCAGGGCCGCCATGCATGCCGCGCGGTACTTGCGGCCAGGCGTGGGGTCAGCCGCCAGCGATGGCAGCGCCGTGAAGGCATCGGCCCAGAGCCGGGCTGCCGCGCACGCCTGGCCATCGAACTCCGCGGCCCCAAGAAATGCGAGCCGCTCGCATGGATCGGCTGGTTGATAGGTCCCCGCGAGGAAGGCGGGAAGGTTGGGAAAGAGCATCGCCTCGGCCTCGCGGCGCAGCACGTGGTAAATCCAGGTCTCCCGCTGCTCGGCCTTCGCCTGGCGCCAGTCGTGATCGACGACGGCCGCGGCCAGCGTCTGTCGTGCTTTTTCCCGATCCCCGCTTTGATAAAGCGCCATCGCCAGAACGATCCCGGGCGCTGGCCCCATCACTCGGGATGCGTCGCCTTCGAGCGCGGTGATGCACACGCGGTAGTTCTTGCGGCGGTATTCCGCGAGCCCCTTTGCAAACAGGAAAAACGGCCTTGCCCACGACGGGGATTTCGACCGGTCCGCGGCAAGGGCTCGATCGACGAGCGCAGCGGCCCGCTCGATCTGTTCGGGCGATTCGGGGGAGAGCAGACAGGCTCGGCCAATGCGCTCGCAAACCTGCGGTTCGGTGCTCGAGCCGAACCGAGTCAGGAGCTCGCGGCACGCGGCGTGGTAATCCGCCTCGTACCCAAGAAAGAGGCAAAGCTCTGCGTACCCGTCCCAGTCCTCATGCGACCCTGGCCCGCGGCGGAGGAACTTGTTCCATGAGACCCGCGCTTCCTCTCGCAGCCCCCGGCGAAGCTGGACGGCGCGCAAATACTGCTGGCCAAAGTCCTCGTCCGGGTTCAGGGACTCCGCGCGACGAAAGCAATCCGTCGCCTCGGCCAGGCGCCCATCCTCGAGCAGGGCGCTTCCGAGCACGATCCAGGCCCAGGGATTCTCGGGCTCGATTGTGACGGCCCGGTTGAAGTGATGGATGGCGTCTCCGACCTGGTGTAGTTTGATGGACGCGAAGCCGAGCCTCATCTGGACGACGGAGGAACGCGGCCGCAGCGCCTCCGCGGCCCGGAAAAAGCCGATCGAGGTGGCAGGATCGCGCGCAGACTTCAGTTGTCCGAGCCAGAAATTCGCCCAAAAATCGTTGGGGTGCTGGCGCTGTACTCGTTCCATGAACGCGGTCGGATCGCCGCCGAGACGGCTCCAGCGCTCCGCGAACGTGACCATCAGAGTAACCGGTTGTTTTTCGATCTGGGCCGCGGCGGCCAGTGTGGGGAAATCCTCGGCCCGTTCCCACCGGCTGGGATCGCGGACGCGGTCGCGCCAGGGATCGGGATCGATCCTCAGCGCCAGGCTGAGAGCCCATTCCCTCAACCGCGGGTCCGCGCAGAGGGCCCAGTCATCCAGCGCGGCGACGAGCGCCTTCTTGATCGGCGATGCGATCCAGCGCGCGGCCACGAGATCCGCGTTTTCCCCCTCGTCTACCAGCCCGAATTCGGCGAAGGCGGCGGAATAGAGCTGGCTCGACCTTGCATAGTCGATCTGATTGCGTTGAGGTTCAGCATCCCGGCTCAGCCGAATCGACTCCAGGCGATCGACCAGGTCCAGGTTCGCCCGGGCGCGATCGATTCGCTCGCGCAGGTAGGCGGCGCCGAGGTCCGGTCGATCCAGGACGCCGCGTGCCTCAAGATAGCGCCCCTCCTCCTGGAGCTGGATCGCGAACGCCAGCCGCTCAGACCATTGCATCCTGAGCGCCCACTCGCGCAGGCCGGCCGCGCCTGTGAGGCCGAGCAAGAGCGCCGCGGTGAGAAAGAGAGCCATCGCCGTCGGGTTCCGGCGGCTCCAGCGGATGGCATGTTCCAATCTCCCCATCCGCCGGGCCGCGATCGGGCGATCCCGGAGAAATCGACCCAGATCCTCCTCAAGGTCGGCTGCCGTTGCGTAGCGCCGGCGCGGGTCCTTCTCAAGGCATTTCAAGCAGATGGTTTCCAGGTCGCGTGGGACCTGGGGATTCAGTCGAGACGGGGGCACCGGATCGTCGCAGATGACCATCTTGACGGTCGCCGCCGCCGATTCGGCACGGAACGGCGGCCGGCCGGTGAGGAGCTCATAGAGAACACTGCCGAGCGCGTAAAGATCGGCGGCCGGCCCGATCTCACCCTGCCTGCCCTCGGCCTGTTCGGGAGCCATGTAGCCAGGCGTGCCGAGCGGAATCCCGCTCTGGGTCAGGTCGGGGCCGATTTGCAGATGTCGAGCCAGACCAAAGTCGCTGATCCTGGGGGTTTCGTCGCTGGCGAGCAGGATGTTGGAGGGCTTGAGATCGCGGTGAACAATCCCCGCCCGGTGCGCAGCGGCCAGGGCTCCGGTCAGCTCGACCAGAAGCCGGGCGGCCTCCCGGGCCGCCATGGGCCGGCCGGCCAGCTTCCGGTCCAGGCTTCCCCCCTCGACGAACTCCATCGTGAAGTACGGCAGGCCGTCGTGATCACCCACATCGTAAACTTGCACAATATTCGGGTGATGCAGGCTCGCCACCAGCTCCGCTTCCCGCGAGAAGCGCTGCTGTTCAGCCCGGCTGGCCCACGCACCCGCGAGCAGCATCTTGAGCGCAACCGGCCGATTCAGCCGAAGATGCCGGGCCTTGTAAACGACGCCGACGCCGCCTCGACCGAGCTCCTCGGTCACGTCATAGCCGGCGACCCGTGGAAGGCCGTCCGGAAACAAGGGCGCTGTCCCGTCGAGATCCCCGGCAGGCAATTCTGGAAACAGCGAATTGACC
>DAIDHX010000175.1 GCA_027451885.1 Planctomycetales bacterium | reverse complement strand
GACCCGGCGATGGGTTCGGGCGCGTTCCTGGTCGAAGCCTGCCGTCAACTCGGAGACGAATTGGTCAAAGCATGGCACTTCCACAACTGCCCGCCGAAGCTGCCGCCCGACGAGGATGAATTGCTCCACGCGCGGCGGCTGGTCGCCCAGCGGTGCCTGTACGGCGTCGATAAAAACCCGATGGCGGTCGACCTGTCCAAGCTCAGCTTGTGGCTCGCCACACTTGCCAAAGATCATCCCTTCACGTTCCTCGATCACTCGCTGCGGGCGGGTGATTCGCTGGTCGGACTGACGCGAGATCAAATCAGCGGCTTCCATTGGAGCGATGCCGAGATTGGCAAACGGAACCGGGTTGACGAACCACGTCTGATTCGTGATCCGATTGCCGATCGCATTCGAAGGGCGACCGAATATCGCCAGAAGATTCTCGCGGCACGCGATGACAATCCCTACGACGACTTGCAACAGAAACTGGCCGTGGCCGATGAAGCATTGTCGCTAGCGCGACTGACCGGAAATCTGGTGCTTTCTGCATACTTCTCGGCTGACAAAGACCGAGCCAGGATCGATCGACTAAATGACCTCGGTCGTAAGCTCGTTCAGTACGTCGAAAAGAATAATATCGCTATGTGTTCTCCGCTTCACGAGGCGGTTGGCGAATTGAGCACCGGACCACATACGATTCGACCGTTTCACTGGCAGATCGAGTTTCCGGAAGTCTCCACGGTCGATGCGAACGGAAAGACGACAGGCGGGTTTGATGCCATCGTGGGGAATCCGCCATTTCTTGGCGGACAGTTCATTTCCGGGGCGACTTCTGATGCTTATCTTGATTTTCTGAAGACGAGTTTCGAAGGAACTCAGCGTGTAACGGATTTTGTCGCCTTCTTCTTTCGACGCGCCTTTATATCGTTACGCAGTGGTGGCGCATTAGGACTGATTGCGACAAACACCATCGCCCAAGGTGATACAAGAGTTGGAGGCTTGTATCAGATTCGACTGGCTGGCGGCTGGATTTACTCAGCCACAAGACGCATGAAATGGCCTGGCGTAGCCGCTGTAGTAATCAGCCAGATACACGTGTCAAAAAATCTTCGATATCAGCCTTGTTTGCTTAACGGTCACCAAGTCTCTGAGATCACTTCATATCTCTTCCAACAGGGCGGTGACGAATCACCATCCACGCTGATCACCAATTCACAGCATTCTCATCACGGCAGTTACATTTACGGTGCTGGCTTCACATTCGACGATTCAGATCTAGAGGCAACGCCGCTAAGCGTCGGTAATGCTCTCCTACGCGATCACCCAGAGTACGCCTCCCGTATACTTCAATATTTAAGCGGCGAAGACATTCTACGGAGTCCGACGCACAGTCCTTCACGTCTCGTAATAAAGCTAAACGACCTTGATGAGTCGGAGGCACGCAGAAGTTTCCCCGACCTCATGGAAATAGTCGAGGCAAAGGTTCTTCCAGAGCGAATGAAGCTGAAAGACAACGTAGACGGGGTACGGTACAAAACGAATTGGTGGAGGTGGGCACGTCACTCTGATGAACTAGACGACCAGAAGTCCCAGCTTTCTCGAGTTCTTGTTCACCCGTTTACTTCCGGGCACTTGGCTTTTGCATTGGTACATGCAGATATAATTGTCGGGTCACCGCACAACGTCTTCACATTCGAAACGTTCGCAGCTTTCGCCACTCTGCAATCTAGAATACATGAAACATGGGTGCGTGCCTTTGCGTCTTCATTGAAAGACGATCTTCGATACACTCGCTCAGACTGCTTCGAAACCTATCCGTTCCCCGCGGGAGTATTGGAGCACGCGATGCACGCGTTGCGTACCTCCGAGACGGACCAAGTAGGTGCTTCAGAGACGTCCGGTCGCGAATACTACGAGTACCGAGCAAACTTGATGGTCCGCAATGACGAAGGGCTGACCAAAACCTACAACCGGTTCCACGATCCCGACGAACATTCGCCCGGTATCCTTGAACTCCGTCGTTTGCATGCCGAGATGGACCGCGCCGTTCTGGAAGCCTACGGTTGGCATGACCTCGCACAGTCCGCCACTTGTGAGTTCCTGCTCGACTACGAAGACGACGAGGAGGACGACGATGCTTCATCCTCCCGTCGCCAGAAGAAAAAGCCCTGGCGTTACCGATGGCCCGACGACTTCCGCGACGAAGTCCTCGCCCGCCTCCTCGAACTCAACAAACAGCGCGCCGAGGAAGAACGCCTGAGCGGTGCCGCTGCCCAGGCCGAGACCAAAATGCCGCGCAAATCGACCCGAAAAAAGCCCGCCTCGAATGGTCCGGGATTGTTCGAGACCTGATTCACTGGCAACCCTTCTCGATCCTCCCTTGTATCGCACTCGATCGTGCCTGTCGCATTGACGGGCATTGACACAACAACACAAGCATTATAGCATAGGTTTAGTGAATGGCGCGTGCGCTACCAGGACGTTGGCGTGGCCGACGTACGTACTTGTCAATAAGAATGTATTGATGATACAAATAGAAATCCGCCGACGGCAAGTTGCTCAGATCATCCAGGAAAATCCCGACGCCGATATTCGCGAATTAACCGCACAAATCAGGCGAGAGGCCAACGATCGCCGCTTTGTAGAGCCGCTGCAAGATCCCCAGGTCGTTGTCGGCGAGGCGCAGACGCCAATCGAGGATTTCATCGGAATCGTCCGGGCCGAAATGACGGCCTGGCCAGGGATCGAGGATGCTTGAGCTACTGGCCCCTGGAAACGGACAGCCAATCGGGCGGCACGGGGTCGCGAACCCGCCTCCGAGGATCCGCGTCTTCCTGGTCTCGAATGAGTTCCAGGTTGGCGCATCGCGTTTGCAACAAGGGGAGGTCGGCAAGTGGTCACTCATGGCATCGACGATTACGCAAGGAGTTTGGCTCGGACGTGTGAGTCCTGCCGCCGGGCCTATACGATCGGGGAATTCCTGGAGAGCAACGAGGATTACTTCCCCCGTCCTTACGACTACCGAGCGGGTTGTGAGAGGTACTGCCTCTCGTGTTGGCTCGGCGTCGGCCCAAACGACTTTCCCGAGGACCAGGACAACGCGGAATCCTCCCTGCCGGGCGAGGATGAGTGCGCTGCGCTTCCCGTGGACGGCGAGGTGCCGGAGGGGGCCGATTGGCCATATGAGGCGGTTTATCCAGACCTGGTCGGCGGTCGTCTGATGTCCGCGTATTCGTGGTTTTTCGACAGGGGCGCGGGGCTCGCCATCCTGCCGATCAGCCGCACCCACGTGAACCGCCCGACCTTCTTCCCGGGCGGTATCGCCTTCTACCCCGCGGGCTGTCTCGACCTCGATTCGTTGGGATTGGTGCCGAATCGAGACAGGTTCGTCTCCCAGGATGACCCCTCCTCGCTCTCGTCCGGCGTCAGCGTCGACGTGCTGAGCAAGCACCCTCTGATTGTTCTGCCTTGCAAGTTGGAGTGGGAGGTCTTCCGCAATGCCACTCATCGATCTCACCTGGAACTCATTCGCTGGCTCTCGGAGGAAATCGATCGGCGCTGCCTCGATTTCATTCGCTACCAGCTCTGCCGCATCGAGCCGATCGAGGCTCTCCCAGGCCGAGCGGGGCAGCTCGATTCAAATCCCATAATGGCCGGCGCTCTGCTCTACGATCCGGCGGTGCGAGACGCGCGGATCGTCGGAGGCGCTGCGTTTACCCACGTCCTGACACGGGGACTGGGACTGGGTCTCCGGCAGCTCGATTGGGACTCGTTCCCGGCGGAGGGCGAGGTCGGTCACATTGTCCAGCACGCCCTATCGCTTTACGCAGCGCTCCTGGAGGCGAGCAATCCCACGGCCCGATTCATGCAGGCGCTCAGCCTGCTGGAATTCCTGGCATACCCCGACGAATACAAGACGTTCGTGGAGGTGAAGAAGGTGATTGCGCGTTATGTGGCACGCGATCGCACCGAATATCAGCTGCTACTCGACCGCTTCCTCGAGCTGACGGGAAAAAAGGACCCGGCCTCGGGCCGGATCATCGGCTACCGGACGCGGGTTGTTCACATGGGAGAGCGCATCGAGCGGATCGTACCCGGGTCGGACAGGCGCAAGCAGCTTTTCCTCGAGCTGGACCGCTACATTCGCCCCGTGATCGATCACATGATTCAATACTCCAGTTTGACCCTCGCCGACTACCAGCCGATTCGTGAAGATCTCAAGCCCTATGAGAATTGAAGCGGAGAAAGCGACTCGACCGCGACACTATTCGGATTTGGCGTCTTCGGCGTCCGTGGCCTCGACGGCAAGTTGGACATCGAGCGCCTGATAGACCGAGTCGACGCGTTCGCCGACGACGACCATCCTTTCGAGCGAGTTGAACGCCTCCATCACCGTATCGTAGAGGTGCTCCTCGAAAACGAAGGGGATCTCAGTCGCGCCACCGACAACGGTGGCTTCGGCCGGATCGAGTTGACGGAGTTTAAAGCTGAGGTTTCCCTGGTCCGCTTCCTCGACGACGCCCGAGATTCGGAATGGAGCCTCTTTACGAGGAGCCTTGCGTGAGGCTTTGATCCGCTGCACCGACCGGACTCGGTCGTCCCGGGTGAGCACCCGAGAGCCGGAAAGTTCGTCTACCAACTCACCGCCGATCTCAACCCGATCCACCGCTCCTCGGGTCGGTGGCGTGAGGGCCTTGATCGCCTCGAAAAGCTGAACGGTCTGATCAGCATCCAAACCTTCGATGGCAAGGGGTGATTCACTGTTGGCCCGGAGAACCTTTAACCCACGCTCAAGCAAACGTCCCATTTCGGCAAAGACTTCGTCATCCAGCCCGGGAAGCCTGTCATGCGGACGCCCGAAAGCGATCTCAAAGCTTGCGGCACGGGAGAAGAGATACGGGAGGTCGGAAAAATGGCGCACGTCCCTCGGGACGGTGCCCACTTTCTTCTTCTCATCGAGTGCGACGCGAGCCAGCCCTCGAAGACCTGATTCAGCCGCCTGGGCGGCCATTCGTATATCTGCCGCTGAGGTCTTACCCGGCCCGACACCCGACCCGACCAGGCGAAGCCTGAAAAGGGGGTCGAGATCGGGGTTCAGCATCGCCCCCGGCCTGGGAAGTACGTTTTGTGGGATCGATGTGAACTCGACGCGCCAAATTGCATTGATACTGGCATCTTCAGCCAGATCGGCGATCCAGCATCGCGTTTGCCGCAACCCGGTCAGGATGTCGATTCGTCCGGCCTTCAAATCCTGAAGGATGCGAGAGTCGATCGCGGACACCAAATAGCGTGAGGTGCGATCGAAGGCACTTAAGCTATGAACGAGCAGCGGTTCGCCTTCTGGATCACTCGCGACAAACGTCAGAGGCTCCCCCGCGTATTCGTAAAGCACCTCTCTCGGCTCAAGTGAGCCAAGTTTGTCGCATTCGAGTTTTGTTCCTTCAGGCTGCCACATCTTCGACCTTCGTTCCTAACTTTCAATCGACTCGATGATTCGGAAAAGCGTATGTCTCTCGACTCCTTGAAATGCCCACCACTCATGATGATCGGGATCGCCGCCTTCCTGCTTTATCTTTCCGTGCTCGGGCTTCAATGCGCCTTCCGCGATGTATGGGCCGAAACGGTCCGGTGATCGATCCCGCAATTCTCTCAACTTCTTACGAGCGGACACAACACTCCGGTACACTGAAAGGCTACATCGACGGCACCTAGGGGCCGTCCGTGCAAGCCCCAATTCGTGGTGGCTGAAAAAGTCCTCCGCGGCAACCGGGTTCTTCGTTGCGAATCGAAAGACGATGCCGGATGCATCCGACGCCGTTGCCGGCGGACATTCCGGTGGGAATCAATCAGGGAAAGCGGAGGTCGCGGGATTCGTCGACATTAGCTATTTTCTCATATAGGCTTGCGTTGCGAACTTCCCGGCGATCCCTTGCCGAAGAACTCTGTTCATGGGACACAAGAACACTAGCAAAAGCAATACGGTTCATTGCCCCATTATCTGGGGAAATACACCAAAATAGGCAAACTGGATAAAATGGTGCCCGTGGAAGTCAGAAGCCCGCTTGTCGTAGCCCTTCGCCTGGACCTTGTTGGACCGAATGTACTTCCTGGCCGGTTCTGTGGCCGGATCCACCGGAAAATCGGCCACGAAGAAGTCGACCCGATGGCGAATGACTGGTACGAAATCCCCTGATCAGACCAATTTCTTCGAAGAACGACGATGGCCAAGGCCCGGAAGATCACCCCGCGCTCTCCAAAGGCTCCCGCCGCCCCATCCGGGTCCGGGATTACCGGTGAGCGCCTGCTGGGCGACATCCGGGCCCTCATCGAAACCGCCCGCGAGCAAGTCGCCCGAGCGGTGAATTCCACGCTCGTCGGACTCTACTGGCACATAGGCACCCGAATCCGCCGGGATATTCTTGGCGGGAAGCGAGCCGGGTACGGCGAGCAGATTGTCTCCGCACTGTCGAGACAATTGGAGGCCGAGTATGGGCGGGGGTTTGATCGTCGGAATCTCTTTCATATGATCCGATTTGCAGAGCGATTTCCCGATCAGGAGATTGTGAACGCACTGCGTACACAATTATCCTGGACCCACTTCCGAGAGTTGCTCTCGATCGACGATCCGCTGAAACGCGATTTTTACGCGGAAATGTGCCGGATCGAACGGTGGAGCACGCGCACGCTTCGCCACAAAATAGATCACCTACTCTTCGAACGAACTGCCGCCAGCAAGAAACCCGAAGCTCTGATCGCGGCCGATATCGCCGGACTTCGGGATGAAGGCCGGATGACGCCCGACTTGATATTCCGCGACCCGTATCTGCTCGATTTCCTGGGGCTGACAAGCGGGGCTTACGTCGAGAAAGACGTCGAAGCGGCCATCATCCGCGAGTTGGAGGCGTTCATCCTGGAACTGGGCGGTGATTTCGCATTCGTCGCCAGGCAGAAGCGGATCACGGTGGATCATGAGGATTATTATCTCGACTTGCTGTTCTACCACCGCCGTTTGCGGCGGTTGGTGGCGATCGACCTGAAGCTGGGCAAGTTCCAGGCGGCCGACAAGGGGCAGATGGAACTTTATCTGCGCTGGCTCGAAAAGCATGACACCCATCCTGGCGAGGAGCCGCCGCTGGGGCTGATCCTGTGTGCGGAGAAGTCGGAAGAGCACGTCGAGTTGCTACAACTGGACAAGAGCGGAATCCGCGTGGCGAAATACTTGACCGAACTGCCACCGCGTGAGGTGCTGGAGAAGACCTTGCACGCTTCGATTCAGCGTGCCCGAGAGCGGCTGGCGATTGCCGAACGGGACAGCGGAGCACCCAAGAAACCGGCGACGAAGCGACGCACACCGAAAAAAGTGCCGAAAGGATAATGCGATGAAATCTGTTGAAGTGCGCCGCGAGTTGACTAATGCCCTGACGCTAGACCTTGTCGGTCCAGGCGAAACGCCTGGCGACCCCAATGAGGTTCTGCCCCAGGCACCCTCGCGTTGGTATCTCACCGGGTTTCTTGTCCCGCTCGATGCCGATCAGAGCCAGAAGGTCGATGAAGACAGCAACGACGCATTGGACTCCGCAGGCGAAGGCGACGGTGCCGACGACGCGGAAACGCCCGAGCCCGCGAGCGCTCGCCAGAGCTACATGCCGTCGTCCACGGGCCTTAGCATCCTCGTGCGCAGCGAGACCAGGAAGCTGAAACTGAAGGTTCGTTGGGGCGACTACAAACGACGCCAACCCAGTGACGGTCACGGTGCCCACGAAGAATGGGAACGCGAGCAGAAAGAGCAAGAGTTAACGATCGAAATCCCGGCAAAAACGAAGCATCCTCGCGAGACCGAGATCAAAGGCAGCGGCGGTTTGAAGATCGCGTTGTCTGTTCGTTCGGTCGAAAGTGACGGAGCGGACGGAAGCCTGCCCAGGAACACGCGGTGTGCTTCCGTGTTTCTGGTCAATCGACGAGAGCCGAAACCGGACGAGATTCGAGACGAAGCGTTCGCGTTCCAAACCCAGCTCGAAGTGGATTGCGACGAGGGCTTCCTCGCCAGGCCCAATCTCCGCAGCCTGGTCAGTGACGACTGGGACGAGCGCATTGCCGACCTGCAATATCGTGACGCATGCGAATACGCCGTCGGACACAGCATTGCAACCCAGGCCGTGCTGACGGACGGGCATTGCCATACGGTTCGCACCTGCTGGATTCCCGAAGCCCAGGTCGAACGCGTTGCGCCAGCGAGTCTTGAGGCTATCGAGCTATCGATGGATGCCCTCGCTCAACTGAGCGACGGCAACGCCGCCAGGACGGCTCTGGGCAACTTCGTGAAGCAATACAGCACCTGGATCGCGGAGCAGCGGAAATCAGCGCCGACGTCGACCCCTCGCCGCGCTGAAACGGCAAAGCTACTTCTGGATCGTGCCCAGGTGGCCGGGAAGCGAATCGAGGATGGAATCAGCCTGTTGAGCGATCCGCAGTATCTCGAAGCCTTCCGCATCGCCAACAAGGCGATGGCGACCGCCGCGAGACGCCGCATGGGCGTGATGCAAGGGAAGTCGCCAGAATCCATCCAGCCCAGATGGCGTCCGTTCCAGTTGGCGTTCATCCTGATGAACCTCAAGGGGATCGCCGATCCCACTGACGCCGATCGCGAGGTCGTCGATTTGCTGTTCTTTCCGACAGGCGGTGGTAAAACCGAAGCCTACCTCGGACTGGCTGCGTTCACGATCGTCCTGCGTCGCTTGAAGCATCCGGGAGTGACCTCGGCGGGTTTGAGCGTCCTGATGCGGTACACGCTGAGACTGCTCACGCTCGACCAGCTTGGCCGTGCCGCAACGTTGATCTGCGCCCTAGAACTGGAACGCCAGCAAGATGTCGTCAAGCTTGGCGAATGGCCGTTCGAGATCGGCCTCTGGGTCGGCCGAGCCGCGACACCGAATCGGATGGGGCAGAAGGGCGACACCAATCGTGAGACCGCCCGGGCAAAAACGATCGCGTTCCTGAATGACGATCGAAAGCCGTCTCCGATCCCGATCGAAGAGTGCCCCTGGTGCGGCACAAAGTTCAACCGGCACTCCTTCAAGCTGCTGCCAAACATTGACACGCCCACTGACCTCCGGGTGACCTGCGTTAACCGCGACTGTTCGTTCAGTCGAGGGAATTCTCTGCCGATCCTCGCGGTCGACGAGCCGATCTACCGCCGGCTTCCCTGCTTCATGATCGCCACTGTGGACAAATTCGCCGCAATGCCCTGGACCGGAGAAGTCGGTGGATTCTTCGGACGGGTGCAAAGATACGATCGCAATGGCTTCTACGGCCCTTGTGAGCCCACTGCGGGCCATCCCTTGCCGGGTGATCGACTTCCCCCGCCTGACCTGATCATCCAGGACGAATTGCACCTGATCTCTGGCCCCCTGGGAACGATGGTCGGGCTCTACGAGACGGCACTCGACGAGCTTTCCAGCGTGCAGGTCAACGGCAAGAAGGTTCGCCCGAAGATCGTCGCCTCGACAGCGACGGTGAGGCGCGCAGAGAGCCAGATTCGGGCGCTGTTCAATCACCGCATGATCGACATTTTCCCCCCGCCCGGCCCCGATAACCGGGATTCGTTCTTCGCTCATACCTTGGCCCCCGAGCAAAGCAATGCCCGCTTGTATGTGGGAATCGCCGCGCAAGGCCGCAGCCCCAAGGTCGTGATGCTCCGGGTTTATCTGGTGCTGCTCGCGTCAGCCCAGAAGTGGTACGGGAAGCTCGGTAACAAGCCCGATCCGGCAAACCCCGCCGACCCCTACATGACGTTGCTGGGGTATTTCAATAGTTTGCGTGAGCTCGGCGGCGCGCGCCGGCTGATCGAAGACGAAGTCCGCAATCGTCTCGCGGGCTACTCGACCCGAAAGCGAATCGGCGACACCGATGGGCTCTTCGAAAATCGCCAGATCGATTACGAACCGGTGGAGCTGACCAGTCGCGTCAACACGTCGCAAGTGTCTGATGCCAAACGGCGCCTGTCTCTGCATTTCAGCGAAAAGGAAGCCGCGGACGTCGCGATCGCCACGAACATGATTTCGGTCGGTCTCGACATCACGCGTCTCGGTCTTATGGTGGCTTTCGGCCAGCCGAAGACCAGCGCTGAGTACATTCAGGCCACCAGCCGTGTGGGTCGTGACCACGAACGTCCTGGACTCGTCGTCACGATCCTGAATATCCACAAGCCACGCGACCGTTCTCACTACGAACGCTTTGCGGCTTACCACGAATCGTTCTATCGGAATGTTGAAGCCACAAGTGTCACGCCCTTCTCGCCGCGTGCACTTGACCGAGGGCTTGCGGGAACTCTCGTTGCGCTGGCACGCCAGGGGCATGAGCCGATGACAGCACCCCGAGGGGCTTCCGAGATTCTCCGCGAAAGAACAAAGCTTGATTTCGTGGTTGAAACCCTCGCCGAGCGTGCCCGCGAATGCTGCGGACTTGATCCTGCATCCCCCGAGGCTCAGCAAATTCGCCAACGGGTTAAGGACCGGGCCAATGACTTGCTCGATGAATGGAGCAACATCGCAAACGACCTCAGCCAAACGGGCGTTGCACTTCAGTACCAGACGGAAGCTGGAAGTGCTCAGCGCTTGCTGTACGAGTTCTTGAACCCAGAGTTGAAGAACCTCCCGCCTCACAACCCAAAGATGAAATTCCGGGCGAATCGCTCGATGCGCGACGTTGAACCAAGCGTTTGCCTCTGGATGAAGAAGCTGGATGGGACGGAAGTCGAGGAGTAAGAAGGATGAGCCGAAAACGCGAAGCGAAACCTCACGGAGAAATCCGCCAAAGCCAGGTCGTCATGACATTTGGCCCCGGCGCGATGGTCGATCTCCCCGATCACTCCGTGCTCGTTGCTGGCCTCGATTACTGGTCGAAGGGAGGCGACGAGATCATCGAGCCAAGACTTACCGATAAACTGGCCAGGCTTCTCGACGTTCCGACGCTGCGATTAATCACGCCTCCCACGGAACAGGAAGATCCAACAGCACCTGCAACGGGAATTGACTGTTTCCAGTTTCCGGAGTGGTTCATCACTCAGAACAGTGAATCCAGTTCAGCGGAATCGAGCAGTCGCTCGCGCATGCTTGTTCATCGAAAGGCGCTCACACGAGGCGAGTTCATCGACCGTTCCCGCAAGAAGCAAGCTGTGGTCCCCATCCGGTTTGTAAGGGCGTGCCGTTGCGGCCATATTGGTGACATTAATTGGTACGCGTTCGTTCACGGAGGCGACAATGACTGTGCCGCGAAGCACCGCCAATTGTGGATCGACGAACGTGGAACAAGCGGCGACCTGACGGAAGTTTGGATTCGTTGCGAATGCGGCAACGCGGAGCGGAGCATGGCCCAGGCTGCGAAGACTCAAGATCGGGCCCTCGGCCATTGCGATGGTTCCCGCCCCTGGCTTGGACCGTCCACAAAAGAGCAATGCGGAGAGCCGAATCGGCTCCTGATTCGGACTGCGAGCAACGCGTACTTCCCCCAGAAGCTAACCGTCATCTCGCTTCCAGATCGCGACCAAACTGTGAAGCAGGCCATCGATGCAGCCTGGGTGTTTCTCGAAGCGGTCGAGACGATCGAAGAGCTTCAGTACGAGCGGAAGAAGCCGAAAGTGAAGGCCGCTCTCGACGGCCTTACCGACCAGGAAGCGTTCGCCGAGATCGATTTACGCCGCAGGGGCGGGATCAAGGAGGACAAGAAGGTTAAGGCCGCCGAGCTGGAAACCTTGATTGCCTCGAAGGAAGAACTCGGGGACGATCGTCCCAACGGCAACTTCTTCGCACGCGCGCTGCCTCGCACTGCCTGGGAACGCCGGTGGATGGAAGACATTGAACGGGTGGTTCTCGTGCATCGGCTTCGTGAAGTCGTGGCTCAGGTAGGGTTCACTCGCTTTGAAGCCGCGGCGCCTGACATCGAGGGCGAACTCGAGATGGGAGTTCGCCGGGCCACGCTCGCCCGCGAGGTATCATGGCTTCCGGCAGTCGAGAACAAGGGCGAAGGGGTCTTCATCCATTTCAAGACCGAAGCGGTCGATCGATGGGTATCACGCGAAGACGTTCAAGCGCGTGGACGCCAGCTCGATGCCGGATTCGAATGCTGGAGTGAAGAACACCAGGGATCACACCGGGTGTTCCCCGGATTGGCTTACTTCATGCTCCATTCCTTCTCACACATGCTAATTACGTCCGTTGCGCTCGAGTGCGGCTATCCGGCAAGTTCCATTCGAGAACGTATCTACGCCTTGCCAGACATCGGTTACGGCGTACTGCTCTACACCGGCACGTCGGATTCGGAAGGAACTCTCGGGGGACTCATTCAGGTCGGTCGCCGAATTCACGAGTATATTCACAATGCGCTCGAACTCGGCGAGCTTTGCTCAAATGACCCAGTCTGCGCACAGCACTTACCCGAAAGCGCCCACGAGCACCGATTCCTGCATGGAGCTGCCTGTCATGGGTGCCTGCTGATCGCGGAAACCTCATGCGAGCAGCACAACGAATTCCTCGACCGTGCACTCGTTGTTCCAACCGTCGACAATCCTGGCATCGGCTTCTTCCAGGCACGCCAGGCATGATCAATTCGCTCTTAAGACTTTCCGGTCGAGACCTTCACGAGACCGCGAACGCGCTTCGAGCCGACAGACTCCAGCCGCCGTTCTCCACGGTCGCACTCGAGCGAGTGGTCTCGCGGCATCTGGCCGAGGCCACCTCGCACGCGCTGGGAACGCTTGAGCAGCAGGGTTTCTCACCCACGCAAATCGCCACAATGCTCGAACTTCTTCGAGCCGATCGGATGAATCGACCGAGCCTCGACGACAATCTCGAGCTAGTCACAACGGCGCCGGAAATCGACGGCATCGCAAACCGCGACACCAGTGCTGTGGTCAGAGATCTCTTCGCGAATGCCAACCAATCCGTGCTCATCGCTGGATACGCGGTCTACCAGGGCCAGAAAGTGTTTCAGGCTCTCGCCGATCGCATGCTCGCGGTTCCCAGTCTAAAGGTGCGATTGTTCCTCGACATTCAACGACCCCAGGGCGATTCCTCCGCCGCTTCAGAGGTCGTCCGCCGATTTGCCGCGGAGTTTCGGCTGTCACAATGGCCTGATCAACGACCATGGCCTCAGGTGTTTTTTGACCCACGCTCTCTTGACTCTACTTCTCTGAAACGCTCAAGCCTCCACGCCAAAGCCGTGGTGGTCGACTCCCATACTGTCTTCATTTCATCCGCGAACTTCACTGAAGCCGCACAGCAACGCAACATTGAAGTCGGCATCCTCGCGCGCTCGGATCATCTCGCTCATCGTCTCACTGAGTTCTTCGACAAGGGGCTTTCATCTGGGTTGTTTCAAAAGGCCCTGGATTCTGGATCACCCGCGGCCGAAATCCTCCAAGCGAACAGCACGTGATCACCCGTTAATTGGATGCGACCGGTTGTATCCATCACGGCTCTCCAGTTGTCTTAAAGACACGTGAGGAATCCAACTGGGCTCATCGGGGCAATTCCTGGCTCGGTGGAACGATCAGGTGAATCGGCTCGATTGGGTATCGGTGGAGAACTCAGGCGGCTGAATGTCGAGAATTCAAAATCGCCGGACCCTGGTCCCAGGCCGAGATCCTTCCGACTCGCCTGGAATCGCGATCCTCTGCTCGCGGCGCGACAGGACTCAGAACGAGGCCAGGGCGGATTGATGGATCACAGGCGCATACCCCGCGGCGAGGGCGTTCACAACCGAGCGCGGAGTCAACACGCGAACCGTGTCCACGCCGCCCCGCGGCAGGCGCTCGGTGTATCCCGCGTGCGACCAGGCCAGCAGAGCCCTCTCCAGCACCAGGTACGGCTGGGCAGGCCGATCCGCAAGCGTCACGAACGTGCCGCTCGGCAAGTCGCGCAGGCCGGCTTCATACGTGCGCCTGGAACGGTCAGGCAGGAGACGCTCCGCGTGCAGCCGCGCGTCAAGCGCATCCACCCGGATCGGCGCACCCGCGGCCGGCCAACCATTCCCCTCCATCCAGGCGGCCCGAAATGCCAAAAACCACGCGCGCCGACACTCGAAACAAGGGCGATGCCCAGCCGCAAACGCCGTCGCCTCGTCAAGAAAGAAGAGCTCGGTATAACGATTCGGCGCCATGACCTGGCGGTGCCGGCCGCGGAATTCCAGCTCGCAGACAAGCCAGCGCTTGACCTGCCAGGGACGCAGAATTCGCTCGCCCGCGTCGTGCAAGATCCCCCGATTGCCCAGGAACGTGCCACGCTCGGGCACGGCCACAATCTCGCCAAACGGCGTCACCCGGTTCTGCCTGGGCATGGCGCTCTCTCCCGTGGATCTTGATCTCCGAATCCTCCTCTACCATGAACAGGCGTACCCCACAAGTACATACTGAACCTGTGCCCACATTTCTTCTGGTTGAGGTTGACCGAAAGCCCCCGCGCGGGGACGATTCCGGGCATCGTTCCAGGGAGGGGGGAGGCTGGCCGATGGCGGGGCGGATCGAGGATGGTGTAGCGCGTCCTGCGCAGACCCAGCGCCTGGTGGTGTTTCTGGCGATTCTGGGGCTGTATCTGACGCTGCGGGGTTACCATAGCCTGGATGGCGACCAGGCTTATCGGCTGCCGCTGCTTTTGCACAGGCAGGACCCAGCGGTTTACGCGGCCGATCCGTTTGTGCGCGCGTTCGACGCGTTCAACCCGCACCGGGGGGCGCTTGTGCTGCTCGACGCGGCGAGCCGGGCGGTTGGCATGAGCGCAGCGCTTCTGGCGATGTTTGTGCTCACATTTGCACTTACGTGTGCGTCGATCGATCGCCTGGCGCGGGCGCTCTGGCCGCGGGCGGGGGGCTGGGCGGGGCTCTGCGCGGTGGTGCTTGTGCTTGAGGCGAAGGCGGGGAACATCGGCACGAACCAGCTCTTCGAGGCGATGGTGCTCGACCGCCTGGTGGCGCTTGCGCTTTTCTGGTTCGCGCTCGCGGATACGGTGGATGGCGAGGAGCGATCGCCCTGGCGCGCGCCTGGGGCGATGCTGCTGGCGACGTGGGTTCATCCTTCGTTTGGGCTCCAGCTCAGCGCGCTACTGGCCGTGGGCTGGGGAGTCTGGGCGTGTGTGCCGGCGAGGAGCGGGGTGTCGCGCAAGGAGGCGCTCACGCGTGCGCTTGGGCTTGCCGCCGCGACGATCCCGGGGCTCGTGTGCAACCTGCGGGGCTCGCAGAATCTGCTGGGCGACATGCCTCCTGAGCGCTTCTGGCGGATCGCGGTGGAGATCCAGAGCCCGCAGCACATGTTGCCGCATCTCTGGCGGATGCCGCAGTGGCTGGCGTTTGGTGCGTACCTGGTGCTCGCGGCGCTTGCTCTTGGGGAGCGGATGAGGTCGAGCCCGCAACCAGGCCGGTCCGCGCCAGGGCGGTTCGCCGGCTTTCGGCTGGGTACGCTGCTCCTGATTGCGCTTGGGGGGCTGGCCGCGGCCTGGGTGGGGATCGAGGTCGCGGGCAACGTGCGGATCACGATCTTCCAGCCGTTCCGGATCGCGACCGTCGTGCGCGGGGTCGCGCTTCTCTTCATCGCGGGGCGGGTCGTTCTGCTCTTCAACGGCGAGGGCTGGCTGGGCAAGGTGCGCGCGGTGGTGCTGGCCGCGGCGTTCGCGGGGGACTGGCTGCTCGTGGTCGCAACGGTTGCCGAGCTTGCCGCGGCCGCGGCGGGCTGGTTTCGCACTCTTCCCCGGCGCGAACTAGTGATAACGTCAGTTTATGTTCTTGTGCTCGCTCGTGGCTTTTGGTTTCTGGCGCATCACGACACCGAGCGCGGGCAGATCCCGCTTGGCGCGGCGGCTGGGGTGGGCCTGGCGGTTGCGGTTCTTGCCGCGAGGCGCGCGGGCGACGGCCGGGCCTGGCTCGAGCGTGCATCAGCGAGGCTTGAGCGCAGGGCGATTGTGATCGCGGTCGCGGCGTGGTTGATCCCGGGTGCAGCGCTTGTTGCGGGCTGCGCGGCGGTGCTTGATCCCGGGCTTGGTCAGAGTCGCGTGGTGAACCGGCTCATTGATCGCTGCCGATTCTTCGAGGTGCCGATTGATGATGTGGAGCGGCTGGCGGTGTGGTGCCGGGAGCACACGCCGGGCGATGCGTGCTTTATTGGTCCGCCGGGTCCGAAGACGTTCCGGCTCTGGTCGCGGCGGAGCCTTGCGTTCAACCGGGCGGGGAGCCCGTATCACGCGGCGGGGCTGGAGGACTGGTTTCGCCGGTTTCAGGATCACGTGGACGATCACACCGAGCCTGAGCTGTTTGCGGGTGAGTACACGCGGGGTCGGCACGAGATGGAGTCGCGGTATCAGGCGCGATCGGACGTGTGGCGGGCAGCGCTTGCTGCGCGGCAGGGTGCGCATTATGTGATTGCGGCCGCACCTGGGGTTGGGGGAGCGGGCTCGAGTGCGCTTCGGCTTTTGCACAGGGAGGGTCGATACGCGGTTTACGAGCCGGTTTCGCCCACGATCGCCCAGCGCCAGCGGTAGCGCAGCCTGTGTGTGAAGGCGTGCGCGGCGGGGGTTGAGATTTGCACGCGGAGGCCGCGGCGTCCGGCCTCGCCAAGCGCGATGGCGGCGGGGGGCTCGGCCTCGAGCGTGAGCCAAAGCGCCCGATCCGCGGCGACGGTCCAGGCCACGCGCCCGGGCTCGACCGACTCGAGCGCGCTTGCGGTCAGGAAGAGGTTGTAGGTGGCCGAGAGCTGCTCGACGGTCTCGCGGCAGCGGTCGGCGAGGTCGATCTCGAGCTGCCAGCCGTGCGCATGCGCGGGGTCGGGCCCGTGCACGAACGAGGCTGAGAAGTGGTGCGTAAACGCGCACCCGGTGGCGAGCAGGCAGGCGCGCGCGCCTGGGGCGGGCTCGTGGCGGTGGATTTCCTGGAAGACGGGCGAGGGCAACCGCGCGGGGTGGTCGCGCTCGGCGTCGGTTTCGAAGCTCTGCGCCAGGGGAGAGGCCGCGTTTTTCGCCAGCGCGAATGCCTGGACGAACCGATCCCCCGCGCTTACGAAGGTGAAGCGCAGGAGCGGGTCGTGGAATTCGAAGCGAGCGGGGTCCGGGGCGATCAGTGCACTTCTCCGGCGAGCTTGGCACGCAGGTAGGACTCGATGAAGCCGTCGATCTCGCCATCGAGCACGGAGCGGGGGTTGCCCACCTCGTGCCCGGTGCGGAGATCCTTCACGAGCTGATACGGCTGGAGCACGTAGGAGCGGATCTGGTTGCCGAAGCTGACCTCGCCTTTTTCGTCGTACTTCTTGGCGTACTCGGCCTCGCGTTTCTCTTCTTCCATGCGGACGAGCTTGGCCTTGAGCAGGACGAGCGCATTGGCGTCGTTTTTGTGTTGCGAGCGTTCGCTGCGGGACTCGGCGGCGATGCCGGTGGGCAGGTGGGTATAGCGCACGCCGGACTCGGTTTTGTTCTGGTGCTGGCCGCCGGGACCGCCGGAGCGGAAGACGTCGCGCTTGAGGTCGTCGTCCTTGAGCACGATGTCGATGGTGTCGTCGACCTCGGGCAGGATGTCGACCGCGGCGAAGGAGGTGTGCCTGCGCGCGGCGGAGTCGTAGGGGCTGATGCGGACGAGGCGATGGACGCCGGTCTCGCCGCGGAGGTAGCCGTAGGCGTAATCGCCCTTGATGTGGACGGTCGCTTCCTGGATCCCCGCCGCGCCTCCTTCCTCGCGGTCGGTGATCTCGGCCGAGAAGCCCTTGGACTCGGCCCACATGAGATACATGCGCAGGAGCATCTCGGCCCAGTCGCAGGCCTCGGTTCCGCCCGCGCCGGCGTGGATGGTCACAAAGGCGTTGCAGTGGTCGTTCGGCCCGCCCAGCATCGAACGGAACTCGAACGCCGAGAAATCACCCTCGGCCTGCTTGCAGAGCGAGCGGACCTCGTCGTCGAACTCATCGGTCTCGGCTTCTTCCGCGAGCTCGATGGTCGCTTCCAGGTTTTCGGCCTGGTTGATCAGGTCCTCGAACGGCTTCAGGACCGAGTTCAGCGTCTTGAGCTCGGCGATGATCGCGCGGGCTTTTTCCTGGTCGTTCCAGAATGTGGGCCCGGTCATCTCCTGGTCGAGAGAATCGCGCCTGGATTGCTTGTCGCCGAGGTCAAAGAGAGTCTCGGAGCTGGACGATCTTCTCAATCACATTCTTGGCGGTACGCTTGAGCTCGGGATCCATGGAACGATCACTCCCTGGGCAAATCGTCGGCCTGCGCTTCGCGCGCAAGGGGCCTGGCTTCATACTCCAAGATTAAACCGGATCTCGCCCGCGGTCGCCAGTCGAACTGGCGGGCAAAACGAGGAGCCGAGCCGTTCGTGTCCACGCGTTTGGCAAGATCACCGACGGGGCGGCTTGCTCCTTCGCCGACGGGGGGGCTGCATCTGGGTCATGCGCGGACATTTCTGGCGGCCTGGCTCTCGATGCGCAAGCAGGGGGGCCGGTTGATCCTGCGGGTGGAGGATCTGGACGCCTCGCGGGTTCGCGCGGGGGCGGCGGAATCGGCCCTCGTGGACCTGCGCTGGCTGGGTCTCGACTGGGACGAAGGGCCGGACGTGGGGGGATCGAGCGGGCCCTACGTGCAATCGCGGCGGACCTCGGTTTACGAATCGGTGCTGGACTCGCTCCGGTCGCGCGAGCTGGTCTACCCCTGCACGTGCACGCGGGCGGACGTGGCCCGCGCGGCGAGTGCGCCTCACCCGGGTGAGGAAGGCCCGATCTACCCCGGCACGTGCCGCGGGCGTACGGCGGCGGACGCGGCCCGGCTGGGCGATGCGCCTTTCGCCTGGCGGCTGCGGGTGCCGGAGGGCCCGGTCGCGTGGCTCGACCTGGTGCAGGGCCCGCGCGCGATCGACCCTGCGCGGGACGGGGGCGATTTCATCGTGGCGCGGAACGGCGTGGGCTTTGCCTATCAGCTTGCGGTTGCGGTGGACGACCGCATGATGGGCGTGACCGAGGTCGTGCGCGGGCTCGACCTGGTGCCAAGCACGCCGCGGCAGATCGTGATTCACGAGCTCATGGGTTGGACTGCGCCTCGGTATGGACACGTGGGGCTCGTGCTGGCGGCCGATGGCACGCGGCTGGCCAAGCGCGACCGTGCGCTCAAGCTCGAGACCCTGCGCGCGGCGGGCGCGGATCCCGGGCGCATCGTGGGGCTTCTGGCGTGCTCGCTGGGATTGAGCGCCGGCGTGATCCCGTCGCGGCCGGCGGACTGGGTCCGGCAATTCGATGTGGCCGCGCTGCCGCGCGGGGCGTGGAGATTACCGGAGGAGCTGTTCGAGAGCGTAAGGGCCTGACGCATCGCCACGCTCCATCCGTGCGCTGCGCTCACGCAGCAACGCGCAAATCGACCGCGGCTCAGCCGAAGCGGTTCGCTCGGATCAGCCGAAGCGGTTCGCTCGGTAGGGAGCGGGGTCGACGTGCGGTTTTTGGCCGGAGATGAGCTCGGCGATCAGGCGTCCGGTGGCGGGGGCCATCGAGAGTCCGAGCATGTTATGCCCGGCGGCGATCCAGACGTTGTCGAACCGGGGGCTGCGGTCGATGATCGGCAGGCTGTCGTAGGTCATGGGCCGCCAGCCGAACCATTCTTCCTCGATGGGGTCGCAGTAGGGCTCGAGCAGGTAGTCGCGGACGCCGTTCCTGAGCAATTCCAGGCGCTCGGGGCGGATCGATTCGTCGTAGCCTGCGAATTCCATGGTTGAGCCGAGGCGATAGCCTGACTGAAAGGGCGTGGCGACGACGCGGGTTTCGGGAAAGATGATGGGGATTTTGGGGGCGACCGTGGGCTGGGGCATGGTGAGACTGTAGCCCTTGCCTGGCTGGATGGGGATGGCCGCGCCCAGCTCTTGCTTGAGCAAGGGCGTCCAGGCGCCTGTGGCGACGACGAAGACGTCTCCGGCGATTTCCGTTTTGGTGGAACGGGCGGCGCGGGCGTGGCCGTTGCCGGCAACGAAGCGCTCGAACGGCTGGTTTTCGAGCATCGTGCCGCCGTTCGATTCGACCCGCGCGCGCCAGGCTTTCATGAGCTTATCGGGGCGCAGGTGCGCATCGTCATGATAATACCATCCGCCGGCGAGGTTGTCGCGCAGGGCGGGCTCGAGCGCGACGAGCTCCTTGCCATCGAGCCGCCTTGCGGGGCAGGCGAACTGCTGGCCCAGGAGCGTGTTGGTGGATTCGTAGGCGTCCATTGCGTCTTGCGAGCCGTAGGCGAAAAGCAGGCCGCGGGTCTCGAATTCGCACGCGAGCCCCTCGCGTTCGACCAGGTCGTGGTAGAGCTCGAGCGAGGACGTCAAGAGCGGCTGGATGCCGTGGCCGCCCGAGATCATGTCGGTTTCGTTGCAGCGGAGGGCGAAGTGGACGAGCCACGACCAGAGCGCGGGGTCGAGCCGGGGCTTGATCTTGAAGGGGCTGTTGCGGGCGAAGAGGCTCTTGATTGCCTGGCCGACCATTCCGGGCTCGGCGAGCGGGAGCACGTGGCTGGGGCAAACGAGCCCGCAATTGCCGTGCGACGCCCCCCCGCCGATGGCGCCACGCTCGACGATGGCGACCGACCAGCCGGCCAGGTTCAGGTAATGCGCGCAGGCGGTGCCGATCACGCCGCCGCCGATGATGACCGCCCGCTTGCTCATGAACGGATGCCCCAGGCGAAGGGGTCGAGCGGATCGACGAGCAGAGTCGAATCACCGCAAACGTAGGCCGAGCCGCGAATCCGAGGCGAGACGCCCCCTTCCGGGTGGGGCCGGATGGTGGCTTCGAAGATGCTGCCGATGATGCTCTCCTGCCGCCAGACTTGCCCGGGCGCGAGCGTGCCGTCGGCCGCCAGGCAGGCCACGTGGGCGCTCGTGCCGGTGCCGCAGGGGGAGCGGTCGAACGCCTTGCCGGGGCAGAGCACGAAGCTCTTGCCGTCGGCATGGGCGGAGGGGGGGCCAAAGAGCTCGATGTGGTCGATCACGCCGCCCTTGTCTCCGGTGATGCCATTGGCCTCGAGCGCCTGGCGGATGCGCCAGGCGACGTCGGTGAGGCGGTCGATGTTGCCGTGAGAAACGGTCTCGCCGTGGTGATGCACCATGAAAAACCAGTTACCGCCCCAGGCGATGTCTCCCTTGTAGGTGCCGAGCCCCGCAACGGCAACCTCCACGTCCTTTGCCTTGCGGTAGCTGCGGACGTTTTCGATGGAGACATGGTTGGGCCCGTCGAGCTCGATCGAGACGTCGCCGACGGGGGTTTCGAACCGGTGCACGCCGGGCCCGATGCGGCCGAGATGCCGCAGGGCCACCCCTACGCCAATCGTGCCATGCCCGCACATACCCAGGTAGCCGACATTATTGAAGAAAATCACGCCCGCCGCCGCGCC
>DAIDHX010000174.1 GCA_027451885.1 Planctomycetales bacterium | reverse complement strand
CGCCATGCAAAGGTAACGCGGGCCGATGAAGTCGATGTTCGTCTTGTCGAGCATCTTGAGCATCGTGATCTTCTTGAGCCAGCCGCGAGAATAGGCGAACTCAAAGATCACCCGCGACATGTAGACCGCGGTGAACAGATTCCACGCCATGCCGATGATCATCGTGAGCGCGAAGCCCTTCACTTCCTCGGTGCCCACGTAATAGAGCACAAGCGCGGCGAGGAAGTTGGTGACGTGCGAGTCGAAGATCGTCACCCACGCCCGGTTGAATCCGTTGCGGATCTGCTGCGACAGGCCCGCGCCGCGCTCTTTTTCCTCGCGCATGCGCTCGAACACGAGCACGTTGGCGTCCACGGCCATACCGATCGTGAGCGCGAGCCCCGCGAGACCAGGCAACGAAAACGTGGCCCGGATCAGCGCCATCGAGCCCAGCAGCAAGATCATGTTCACGAGCAGGGCGAGCACGGCCACCACGCCCGCGAAGCGGTAGTAAGCGACCATGAAAATCGGCACGACGAGCAGCGAGACCCAGATCGCGCGGATGCCCTTGGCGATGGTGTCTTCACCCAGCGTCGGGCCAACCTTTTCTTCCTGCAGCGGCCGCGGGTTCAAGGTCGCAGGCAGGCTGCCGGCGCGGAGCACGTTCACCAGGTGATCGACTTCCTTCTGCTTGAAGCCCTGCTGCCCCCCCTCGATGATGCCCGAATCGCGGATCTCCTGATTAATCACAGGCGCGGACATCACCAGATTGTCGAGCAAGATCGCAAGCTGATACTTGAACGCGCCGTTTTCTTCCGGCTCATGCTCGCGAGTCAACGTGCCGAACTTACGCGCACCGACGCGCTCGAACTCGAACCGCACGGCCGGTTGAAATCGATCGTCCACGTCGGAGCGTACCGTACGGAGATACTGCCCCGTCACTTCCTGCCCCTGACGATCCAGATTGCAGAGGATGTAGAGCACCGTCCGCCCCGGAGCGACCTTTTCCTCGCGGACGATCACGTCGCTCGGGCTGGGATTGGAAGGATCGCCGCCGTGGATCCGGCTGGGGTTGTACTCGATACGATACGACTCGACCTTCTTGAGACCGTGGGCCTTTTCGAGCGTGAGCGTGTCGCGCGTGTTCCGCTTGATCTTCACGGGCTCACTGACCTCGCCGCCGGTGTCGTCCTTCCCCGTGAGAACGACATCCGATCCTGCATAGATGTCCTTTTCCCAGTCCTGTTCGGGATCGGTGATCGAGGTGCTGGTGACGGTGGGATTGGTGCCGGTGGAGATCTCCCCCAAACGCGCCCACTTGTAGCGTGGCGGCGGCTTCTTGAAGCCTTCAGGAGCAAGCGCCCGGGTCATGGCCTCGGAGTCGTGCTTGCGATTGGCGAGAATGCGGAATTCCAAGGTGCCGACGTCCGTCAGCATCTTCTTGACTTCCTCGACTTCCTCGTTGCTCGCCTGCGGCAGAATGATTTCGATGCGGTTGCCGCCCAGGTTGCGGATGGGGATTTCCTTGACGCCGTTCGGATCGGCCCGCTTCTTGAGCGCGGAGATCAGGTCGTCCATGTTGAACGACGGAGGCAGATTCTCGCGCGAGACCTCGTAGACGAGGATCGTACCGCCCGAAAGGTCGATGCCCAGTTTGAGCCGCTTGTCCGGCGGCCACATGCAGGCCAGGCCGATGAGCGTGAAGCTGACAATCAAGCCGAACTTACCCGCGAACCGCGACATGTCCTCGTTCTCCTCGATGGGGCGGATCCCTCGCCCCGCGTTGTCCCATTCGTCAGCCTGCACGGATGAACCACGCCCCCGAAGGGGAGCGAGGTCACGACGCCTCGGACGCCTTGTCTGCCTGTTCGATCACCTTGGCCACGCTCGAACGCGTAAACGCCATCCGCACGCCACGCTCGTCGTCGACCCGCAGCACCACCCGGTCGTTGCCGCCGTCAACCGAAACCACCGTGCCGTAGATCCCGCCCGACGTGAGCACCTTGTCATTCTTCTTGAGCGCCTCGATCATCGCCCTGCGCTTCTTCTCTTGCTGCTGCTGCGGCAGCAGGATCATGAAATAGAAGAGAAACGCCATCGGTAGCAGGAGCGCGAAGAATCCCCAGCCGCTCCCATCGCCCTGGGCCTGTGCGAAAACCAGCCACGTCGACGCCCAAACACCCATCGTAAGCCACTCGCTCATTCTTCCCCGGCACGGCTCAAGACGATCTCGAGAAACCGCCAGGGATTGAAACCAAACGTAAGTCCCGCCAGAAGCTAGGCGCAATCTAACCGTTATGGACCAAGCGCTTCAAGGAGTTCTCGGTGCAACTGGACAAAGCGCCCCTCCAGAATCGCCTGGCGAATGCGTTCCATCAGCCGTTCCAGGAACCGCAGGTTGTGGATCGAAGCCAGAATCGGCCCCAACATTTCCTTCGCCAGGAAGAGATGCCGCAGATAGGCCCGCGTGTGCTTGCGGCAGGCCAGGCAGTCGCAACCTTCCTCGATGGGCAACGGGCTCATCCTGTGCGTCGCGTTCCGCAGCTTGACCGGGCCGGTCATGGTCAGGCAGGTTGCATTGCGGCCGTTCCGGGTCGGGAGCACGCAATCAAACATATCGACTCCGCGCGCGACGGCGGCGAGCACATCCTGGGGCCGTCCGACGCCCATGAGGTAGCGCGGCCTGTCGGCGGGAAGGGCGGGAGTGGTCACCTCGAGCGCGGCGTGGACTTCCTCGCGCGACTCACCCACGCTCACGCCGCCAATGGCATAGCCTTCAAAGCCCATCGCCACAAGGGCCTGCGCGCATTCCAGCCTGAGATCCGCGTGGGGCCCTCCCTGGACGATGGCGAAGAGACTCTGATCCGCGCGCGAATGCACTTCCTGCGAGCGCCTGGCCCAGCGGATCGTGCGTTCCACCGCGGCGGCCACGCCTGGCTTGTCGGCGGGCAGGGCGGGGCAATGATCAAGGCACATCGCCACGTCCGCTCCAAGCTGTTCCTGGATCGTCGCCGCCCGTTCCGGCGAGAGCTCAAACAGACTGCCATCGAGGTGGGAGCGGAAGGTCACAGCGTGGTCGGTGATCGTGGACCGTGCGGCCAGGCTAAATGCCTGAAAGCCCCCCGAGTCGGTCAAGATCGGCCCGTCCCAGCCCATGAAGCGGTGCAAACCCCCGAGCGCTGCCACGACCTCCGCGCCCGGCCGGAGCGCAAGGTGGTACGTGTTGGCCAGAATCATCCGCGCGCCCGTGGCCTTGATCTGGTCGGGGACAAGCCCCTTCACAGTCGCCTGGGTGCCCACCGGCATGAAAGCCGGGGTCGGTACCTGGCCGTGAGGCGTCTCCAGTACGCCCAGGCGGGCGCCCGAAAGCGGGTCGAGCGCCTGGACCTGGATTCTCACCGCCGGCGTCATGCGCGCCGTACGATCCGCCCACGCAGCCTGGCCGCTCAGTCGTTCCGCAGCTTGATGTTGAATTCCTTCAGCTTCTCGCGGACTTCGTTCAGAGAGGTCACACCGAAGTTCTTGCATTCGAGGAGCTCGTCGCCGGTTCGCTTGACCAGATCGCCGAGCGTCTGGATGTCGAGCTTGGTCATGCACTTCCGCGCCCGCACGGAGAAGTTCATGTCGGAGATCGGTTTGGAAAGCAGGGCCTGCACTTCGGGCGCGACTTCCTGCGGCGGCTCCATGCGGTGGTCGTGCAACCCGCCACGTTCCGCACCCTCGAGCGCCATGCCCAGTCTGAGGCCTTTGGCCGCCATCATTTGCTTGATCTCGGCAAGCGAGGTCTCGCCGAAGTTCTTGCTCGCCAGAAGCGCGGCCTCGGTTGTCCGCGTGAGATCGCCCAGCGTGCGGATGTTCATCTTGCGCAAGCAGTTACGGCTGCGTACCGAGAGCTCGAAATCGGTCGTGGGGATCTCATGAAGCTGCTTGAGAACGCTGTAACCCTTCTCGGCTTCCTCGTCGTAGTACATCCCCTTGCTGGCCTGGCAATCCTTGAAGAAGAGCCGGGCGCGGGGGTGGTTTGGCTCGTGAGCGAGCACGTTGCGATAGCAGTTTTCCGCGTCGCGGAACCGCATCTCGTCTTCGTACAGAATGCCCAGGTTGATCCAGGCCGCCAGCGGCACGGGCGGGCGCTCGGTACAGCGTTTGTAAAGGTCGAGCGCTGTGTCGTCGTTGCCGTGGATGTCGTTGATGTAGGCCAGCTCGAAGAGGGCGCCGTTGTGATCCTTATCAATCGCCAGGACCATTTCGAACTCGGCGGACGCAAGCGCCAGCTCACCCGACGCGGCCAGCAGGCAGCCTTCCTGGAAGTGGAATTCCGCGGAGCTGGCCCCGGCCTTTTGCTGGGCGGCGAGGATCTTCCGAGCCTCATCCACCTTGCCCGCCCGGCGCAGCGCCCCCGCCCGCTTGAGTTCCGAATTCCTGGCGTCGTAGCCCTGCTTGGCCGCCTGGGCGAACGACTCCGCCGCATCAAGGAAATGCTGCAGGTTCTCCTGGGCGATCCCGCGGAAATAGCAGGCCATCCCCTGGTCGCCCCCCTTTTTCAGATGCTCAAGCCCCGCGGCATAACGGCCGAGCAGCACTTCCCCAACCCCCAGCCGAAGGGGCGAATCGGGCCGGGGCTCCTTCTTCTCCCGCTCCCTGATCGTGGCCACGGCGTCCCGCAACGTCCGGTACCGGGACGGATCGCGATTGAGAAGCTCGCGCAGATCCGCGACCGCCGCCACATCAAAGGGGGTACGGTCCATGATCGCTCGGATATCGGTCGTCATCATCTCGGCCATGCCGCTCGCTCTCCCTCAACTCCACGAAGCCAGACCCGCGCGTAAGGCAACCAGCGTGCCGCGCGAATCGCATATCGTAACAACAATGCCAAACTTGTCAAAGAGGCCGCCGCCGCAAACTCATGCATGCCCCTCCCCAAACCAAACTCCGAGCAAATTCATTCTCGACACGGCGACGTCCAACCCTCCGAGAACCAGGACTTGCCGCTCGGTTCAACCGTGCAGGTATGATGACAGCACAAGTGCCCAAACTGCGAAATCCCGCCCGAGCTGTCGCCGGCCGCGGGACGAAAAGGAACCAAACCGTTTCGAGCGCGAGGTGCGCAATGTCCGAGCACGCGGTCACGATCGAATGGAAGCACGGCTTGCAAAACTGCTCCTACGAAACCTACTGCCGCGATCACGAGTGGCGGTTTGATTCAGGCACAACGGTCCCGGCCTCAGCCGCGAAGGATTATTTCGGATCCGAATCATGCGTCGATCCTGAGGAAGCCTTCGTGGCTAGCCTTTCAAGCTGTCATATGCTCACATTTTTGGCAATTTGCGCCAAACGCAACATCGTGATCGACAGCTATGTGGATCACGCGGTCGGCGTGCTGGAAAAGGACGCCGAGGGTCGGCTGGCGATCACGCGCGTTACGCTCCGCCCGCAGGCGCGATTCAGCGGCGAGAAGATCCCGGCCGAGGACGAGCTCAGGAAGCTCCACGACCGCGCCCACCACGCCTGCTTCATCGCCAACTCAGTCAAGACCGAGGTGCGGATCGAGCCCGCGTGAACCCTGGGGCGCAACGAGCCCGGCGAGCGCCCGAATCCAGTTCCAGCCTTGCCGCCCTATCCCGCGTGCTGAAGAACGCGCTGGCTCGATAATCCTGCGCCACTCCCGAATTCCCCTCGAGAGAATCAGATGCAGAACAAAGGATCACGCAATCGCCACATCAGGAACAAAGCATCCGAATTCCATCGGATCTACGGCCTGGTGGCCCTCAGAAATAAGTCAAATCCCCTCAATCCATGCCGAACTCTACCGAAATACCCCTTCCGGCGTGACTGACTCCATCGCTGAAATCCGCAAACAACGCTCATCTTGAGAGTTTTTTGAAACGACTCTTGAACATGTACGCGGTGTTCAGGACGATCGGTTCTGTAGAAACTTTGTACGAAGTGGTGCTGACTGTGCATCTCGCCTGGGTCCTGCGGGGGTCCGTTCGATGTCTCTTCGTAAGCGCAACCTGTACTTCGATCTCGTCGAGCTCGAAAACCGCATAGTTCCGGCCGTATTCGACGTCAGCAGCACATCGCAGCTTCTCTCGGCGGTCGTGAGCTCGGACACGAATCTCGACAGCGGCAACACGATCGTGCTCGCCACTGGCACGTATACGCTCAAGGGGCAGGCCGCCAGCGAGATCTTGATCCAGAACACGACCAGCGTGGCGAAGACGCTTGTCATCGAAGGCGTATCGGCATCGGGCGTGACGATCACGGGGGGCGCGGGCTGGGCGGATCGCATCTTCGAAATCAAGGGGGGCGGCAACCTTTCGGTGACATTCAAGAACATGACCATTTCTGGTGGTGATGTGCAGAGCACGCGTGCAAACGTGGCTGCCCAGGGGGGCGGGCTGCGCATTGACAGCGGCAGCGTGGCGCTTTCGAAGGTGGGGGTGAACAGCAATTACGCGCATGGGGCGCGTGGTGCGGCCGGCGTGGCTGGCAAGATCGGCGGCACGCAAAACGCTCTGAACGGCGGGGCGGGAGCGAATGGGGGCGACGCGGCGGGGGGCGGGATTTATCTGGTGTCGGGCAATCTTCGGCTGATTAGCTCGACTCTTACCGGCAATGGCGCGACCGGTGGGACAGGTGGGAGCGGCGGCGCAGGAGCGGACGCCTACAATCCGACGACCAATCGAACAGGTACCGGCAAGAACGGCCTGACCGGCCGAGCAGGGACGCAGCCGGGGCAGAACGGCGGCAGCGGCGGCAATGGGGGGGACGCGCTTCAGCATCCTTCCATCCCGCGGCCTGGCAACGGCGGCGCAGGGGGTGCGGGGGGCAAGGCAAGCGGCGGCGGACTCTATGTCGCATCGGGCTCGGTGAGCATCAGCAATTCGACGCTGGACTCGAACGAGGCACTGGGTGGCTCCGGCGGTCGCGCGGGTTCGGCGGGCTCGATCCGTTCCAACCCGAACGGCCGCGGGGCGGTTGGCCCTGGATTTAACGGCGGCGGAGGTGGAGCGGGCGGTTCTGGGCATGCGGGGCAGACGAACACGGCTCCGGGCGGCCACGGGGGCGATGGAGGCAAGGGAGGCAACGGAGGGATTGGCGGCAATGCGGGTGATGGACTCGACGGCGGAGACAACGCCGACGGTGGCAAGGGGGGTGACGGCGGTGCGGCCCAGGGGGGTGCGATTTACCTGGCGTCAGGGAGCATAAGCCTTGTCGCCGCGACGGTTTCAAACGACAAGGCGGCGGGGGGTGCGGGGCGTTCTGGCCGCATGGGGCCGAGTGGTGCATTCGGCGGAATGGGTGGCTACGGCGGTGGCGGCGG
>DAIDHX010000173.1 GCA_027451885.1 Planctomycetales bacterium | reverse complement strand
GCCTCTGGATCGCAGACGCCGAGCCAGGGTGTGAGCTCGAGTCCCATCGGGGGAGTGGGGAACAACTTCACGGTGACGGTGCCGGCGTATTCCACGGTTGCGGTGGTGATCCCGGAGAGCTCGACCAACACCGCCAATCTGATCGCGAACGGCAACTACGTGATCTCGAACAGCCAGACCGCCCTGGTGATCGACGACTATAATTCGAGCAAAACCGCCGGAACCCTCATGGATATGGCGCCGGCCAATGGCGGCAGCAACCAGACCTGGACGCTGACGAACCTCGGCAACAATTACGTGGAGCTGGTGAACGACAACAGCGGACTCGCTCTGGATGTCTATCAGGGATCGACCAGCCCGGGAGCCAAGATCGACCAGCAGCCGTGGTCCGACTCGGGCAATGAGATTTGGAAGGTCGTGAGCATGGGTAACGGCAATTACGAGCTGTTGAACCAGAATAGCGGTCTCGCGTTGGGCGTTCCTGCGGCCACCTCGGGCAGCGGCTCGAGTGCTTTGCTGAACGGGACCGGGCTAGACCAGGAATCGATCACCGGCGCCGCCGATCAGCTCTGGTCTTTCTACAACTGAGGGGCGAATGGTCGGCAAGACCAGGGTTTGCGGCGTCAATCGCCAAGACCCGTTGCAGGGGGAATCGACGGCGGAAGGAGCTCACGGCAGCGGTCGCGAGTGCCCGGTCCGAGCGGACCGGGGTTCTGATCGGCCCATGCACTCGGTCGGGTAACCGGCCATGAGGCAGGTATGGATTCAAAGGAGAGCGGAATGCGGACGATTGTGACACTGACACTGATGATGGTCGCGGCAGGCACGGCCGCGGCGGGAATGGTGGCTCATGGCCAGGCATCTGCCGTTCCCCCTGGCGCACGTGAGACCCTGGCGCCCGATGCGCCACGTCCCAGTGTCTTGCGCCAGGCAAGCACGTATCGATTGTGGTCGGGTCGGGCGCCTGGAGCGACGAGCGACTCTCCAAGTCAGACGCCGACGCTCACTTGGTATCCGCCGCCCTCGGGTTTGTCCAATGGGACGGCGGTCATCGTCGCTCCCGGTGGCGCCTATATCGGCCTCGCGGCCGAACTGGAGGGGACCGAACCCGCCTCGTGGTTCACGACCCGGGGAGTCACCGCGTTCGTCCTGCAGTACCGGGTAGGGCGACACGCCCGTCTGCCGATACCGCTGCTCGATGGGGCTCGGGCGGTTCGCTTCGTGCGCGCGCACGCGGCTCAGTTCCATGTCGATCCCCACCGGATCGGCATGATGGGCTTCTCGGCGGGCGGGCATCTGACTGCGATGACGGCGGTTCAGGCGACGCCCGGAAATCCCAAGGCGCGAGATCCTGTCGAGCGCGTGAGCAGTCGACCGGATTTCATCATCCTCGCGTATCCCTGGCTCGAGGGAATGCAGGTCATGCCGAATGGTCATTCGCAATACTGCGATTTCGCCATTTCGGCGACGCACCTTCCCTGCCACCCGCAGGACTATGTCCGTTTCGATCCATTGCGATTCGTGACGGCGAAAGTCCCGCCAACCTTCATTTATCTCACGAGCGATGATGGGCTCGTTCCTCCTGACGGGGCCCTGAAATTCTACGAGGAGTTGTGGCGGCTGCACGTGCCGGTCGAAATGCACATCTTCGAGCCCGGAGGTCACGGCTCGGGACTCGGCGGCGACGACCCGGAGCTTTCATCATGGCCGCAGCTCCTGCAGGAATGGATGCGCCGCCATGGTCTGCTGCCGCCGCCGGTTCCGGTCAAATAGCGCGAGTCCGCCGGCTATCGGTTTGGTGTTCCTAAAAAGTGGGGGTCACTCTGATGAGAATCACTTGGCATTCGTCCCAGCAAGCCCTGCGCACGCGCAGTGGCACGGTGCATGTTTTCGCGGCGATTCTGCTCGGTTGCGTGCTTGGGGTTTCGCCCGCCAGTGCGCAGACTTCGGCAAATGCGAGCATCGATGTCGCTTCGCCGCTGGGGAGCGTTCCGTCGCAGGGTTATGGCGTGGACTCCTCGGTGTACGACGGCTACATGACCAATCCGGGGCTTGGAGCCTCGTTGAAGGCGGGGGGCTTCAATGCGATTCGCTACCCCGGCGGCTCGTATGCCGACATCTTCAACTTCCTGAGCGACAGCAATCAGACTCTCAATGACGGCGGCTACTTTGCGCCGGGTGATACTTTCAACAACTGGATCTCAGACCTGATTCAGCCTTCCGGGGCGAAGGGTGTGATCACGATCAACTACGGCTCGAACCAGGCCAATGACGGCCCCGCTCCGGTGAGCGAAGCCGCCTCCTGGGTTCAGGATGCCGACATCACCCATAACTACGGCATTCTCTACTGGGAGATCGGCAACGAGATCTACGGCAACGGCTACTACACGAGCGGGGACTGGGAGTACGATCTTCACGACCTGGATCAGACCGCGGCGGACCGCGTGGGCAATCCGGCGCTGTCTCCCACGGCTTACGGCACCAACGCCGCGGCGTTCATCAAGGCCATGAAGGCGGTCGATCCGAACATCAAGTGCGGCGTGTTCGTCAGCACGTCCCCCTGGGTTCCGAACTGGGATCAGGACGTTCTGAGCGCCATTTCGAGC
>DAIDHX010000172.1 GCA_027451885.1 Planctomycetales bacterium | reverse complement strand
GTCACGGATCTTCGCGCGATGGCCGAGGGGTTCAAGGCGGAACTGGGGGTGCTCAAGTCGGAACTGGGCGCGCTCAAGTCGGCGCTGGGGGCCTAGGCATGAGCGATCCTGCTGAACCTGCCGCGTCTGCATCGAGCGGCGAAGAGCTTGCCGCGTCGTCGGGATCGGAGCGGCGTATGCGCCTGGTCTCGCTCGTGCCGTTTGACGGCCGCGAACCTTCGGCTTCAGCGGGCGATGCGCTTGCGCTTGAAACCTGGGCCGCGGTGACCGCGGTCTGGCATCCGGCGATTCTGGGCTGTGGCCTGGGCCTGCCGGAGATTGAGTCGATCACCGCTCCGAGCGATCCTGCCGCGGGAGAAATCCGCGTGATTCCGCGCGGGGCGGTTGAGCAGCTTCCCTCGGGCCATCGGACCAGCGTGGAGGACGCCGGCGCGATTCTGATCGAGGCCAGCAGTGATCGCGCTGTGCTCGTCGCGCGCGTGCGCGGCCGGCTGGGTGATCCGGGCGCGAACACCGCGGCTGACGCGGAGCTGGATCGCGTGGCGCACGATTTTCTCGCGCTCGGCCTCGCACACTGGATGCTCCGCGAGCTCACGGCCGCGATGGGCCATGCCGACACACTCGATCGCGAAAGTCTGCTCCGCGAAGTTCAAGCCGGTGCTTATGCGTGGCGGACGGGTGACGCGCCCGCCGCGGTGAACCGGTTGCGGGCAGCGTTTGAGATCCTCACCCAGGCGCGCGAGCGATTCTATCCTGTCGACGCGTACCTGCTCGACCTTTGCATGCTCAACCCGCTTGAGCCTGCGCAGGGGCTCGCGGCGATCTTCGAGACGCCCGTGCCGGTGAGCTTGCTGGCGCAGGCGAAGACGATCGACGACCTTGCCGCGAGCCAGCCGGAACTGCTCGAGTCGCTGCGGCAGGGGATTGCCGGCGGCTGGGTCGATGTGGCCGGCGGCGAGTACGACGAGGCGCCGAACGCGGTTTTGCCGATCGAGTCTCTCGTCTGGCGGTTTGTCGAAGGGGGCGAGACCTATCGCCGTCACCTCGACGACCGTAGCGTCGAAACATTCGCCAGGCGCAGGTTTGGGCTGCACACCATGGCGCCTCAGATCGCCAAGCGCTTTGGCTTTCGCTTCGCGCTTCACATGGGTTTCGACGCAGGTGTATTCCCCATCCCTGGCGAGACCAAGCGGATGTGGGAAGGCCCTGATGGGGTGACGCTCGAGGCTCTGGTGCGGCCGCCGCTCGCCGCCGATCGTGCGATGACGGGCTGGCAATTGCCCTGGCGGATCGCGGCCACCATGAAGAATGATCATGTGGCCACGGTTCCCCTGCTCCACTGGGCCAGGCCGGTCGCACCCTGGTACCACGACCTGCGGAGGTCGGCGAGCTATTCGCCCGTGCTCGGGCGCTTCTTCACGCTCGGCGACTATTTCGAGAACACGGATCGGCCGTACGAATCGCTCCGTCCCGAGCCTGACTCCTATCAAACTCCGTTCCTGGCCCAGGCTGTGCTGGCCAGAGAAACCGCGCCTGTCAGCGGCATTGCGCAGGTGCACGCGCTGCGTGGTGCGGTCGAATCCGCGCGGGCAATGCACTCGCTGGCACGTGCCCTGTTGCGCGTCAGCGGGTCGGACGCGGGAATGCCCAGTTCGCCCGCGCTCGAAGCGCTTGAACGAGAGATGGAGCTCGAGCCATCGAGCGATACGGCGGCGAAGATCCGGGACGCGGCGGTTTCCGCGGGTACGTTGCTCGCGCGGGCGCTGGCGGCGAGCCAGGCGGAAACCATGCCGGAGCCGGTCGCGGGCTGGCTGGTGATCAACCCGCTTGCGACCGGGCGTAAGGCGAGCGTGATCTTGCCCGATGCACCCGCGGCGCTCGCCGTGCGTGCGCCTGTGCTGGCAGCGCAGCTTGTTGAGGAAGGCGTTGCCGTGGTGGTGGATCTGCCGCCGCTGGGTTTTGCGTGGATCGCGCGGACCGAGGAAACGGCGGACTCGGGCGCGGCCGATGATCGCAAGGCGCATGCGCGTGAGGGGCGGCTTGGCAACGACGCGCTTCACATTGAGCTCGACGAGCGCACCGGCGGGATTCGCGGCGTGTTCGGACCGGGCGAACAGTCAGCCAGGTTGGGGCAGCAGCTCGTGATTCATGGCCTGGGCGACGATCGCTCGGCCGGCTCCCGGATGATCGCCGACGCCTGCACAGTCGATTACGCGGGCCCGGCAGTCGCGCAGCTTTCCAGCCGGGGCACGCTCGTCGATTCCACGGGCACGCGGCGGCTGGCGTCGTTCCACCAGCGCTTCCGGCTGTGGACCGGGCGGCCGATTCTCGAGCTGGCGATCACCCTGGACGAGCTCGAGCCGGCGTGGCTCGAGGCTGCGGCCAAGGCTGATCCCTGGCGGCACTACCTTGCCTGCCGCTGGGCCTGGCCGGGCTCTGAGAGCATGATCAGGCGTGTGATCTTCGGCGCGGCGGAGATCACCGAGTCCGAACGGCCCGAAACGCCTGAAGGAATCGACATTTCCTCACGCAAGGAGCGCACCCTGATCCTGCCCGGCGGCCTGCCCTATCATCGCCGCCATGGCGCGCGGATGCTCGACACCTTGCTCATCGCCGGGAGCGAAGCCGCGCGCAGCTTCCGGCTCGGCGTCGCGCTCGAGATCGAGTACCCCGCGCAGTGTGCGCGCGACTTCCTGGTCGAGCCCATCGTGGTACCCTGTGATCGAGCGCCCTCGCGCACGGCGGCCGGCTGGCTGGCTCGGGTTGATGCTCCAGGCGCCGCGATCACCCGCGTGGAGTTTCTTGAACCGACCGACGACGAGGGCTTTGGGCTCGCGTTCCATCTGCTCGAAACCGCCTCACGCCCCACACGCACTCGCCTGCGGTTGTTTGCCAACCCCAAACGGGCGCGCCAGGTCGACTTCCAGGGCGAAATCATTATTGAGCTCAAGGTCGAGGAAGACACCGTCCACGTTGACCTCACCCAGCATGAGCTCGCGCGGGTGGTTGTGACGTTCTAAACGGACGCGATCCGCCTGCGCGTGCTGACGCAATCGACCGAGTCTGAAGCACATTTACGAGCCTGCCAATCTCGGCCTGTGTCCCCTTGTTCCTGCCCCACGAGGATTCAGCGACGTGCAGCAATGGTCTGACGAGGACGGCCGCCTGGATCGATCGAATCCAGCGGACTGGAGGCGGAACGACCGTTCCTGGCACAACTTGCCAGTGCGCGTGGTCCGCGACTGGGTCCGCGCTCGTCCCGCACTGGGGCATGACAGCGCCCGATTCGTCTCGTTTCAGCCGGGGTTCGATGCCGCGTCGGACCGGCCGCAGATCCCTTCAAGTCTGCGCAAGATCACACTGTCACCGTCTCCACTCCAGTCCCGGGTTTTCCAAACGTAACGCGGCTGTGTTGTTATCCACGCGCGACCCTTGCCGCCGGTCGCGCTTCTTGGCAACGATGGCGATTTTGATCCGGCGGGCCGAAGAATCCGGCTGGCGCAGCCGATCGAACTCAACGCTGGGATGCTCGCATGACTCGCTTTACGCTGCTTGCTCTGGCTGTTCTTGGCCTCGCCGCTCCGTCGCATGCGGGGGACGATATTCTCATCGCCGATTTTGAGAGCTCGACCTATGGCGCGTGGGTGAGCGAAGGAACCGCCTTCGGCGCGGGTCCCGCGCGCGGAACATTACCCAATCAAATGCATGTAGATGGCTACAAGGGTGAGCGCCTCGTGAACTCCTTTCACGGCGGAGACGACAGCACCGGCAAGCTGACATCGCCGCCGTTTGTCATCCAGCGGAAGTATCTGACATTCCTGATTGGCGGCGGGGGGAATGAAGAACGGCTTGCGATCCGGCTGCTTGTGGATGGTAAGCCCGTGCGCAGCGAGACCGGGCCGAATCGCGCACCCGGTGGGAGCGAACGGCTCGAGCGGCGGGCGTGGGATGTGGCGGAGTTTGGCGGGAAAATGGCGTGGCTTGAGATCGTTGA